>DBBN01000081.1:0-56853 GCA_002292215.1 Glaciecola sp. UBA983
TGGGTGTGCATAATAAAATCCTGTCGTGTTGTCGTGCCAGTTGGCTGGCTTATCTTAAAGGTGCAATTCTGATCATGTCGCTGTTGTGCACATGTAATGCTTTGGCAGTTTCACGCGAGATCAAGATATGATGGTCGGTGATTTCTACCGGCTGGAGCACAGCTCTAAAATCAGCAACCTGAGTATTAATAATAATGTGCAGTGGGGCTTGTGGATTAATAGTGGCGATTAACGCTGGTTTACGTATAGATTCACGTACTGTTTTTAACGTATCCACTTCTGCTTCAATCGTCGGACCTGCATCAAAAATATCTACATATCCACGGCATTTAAATCCTTCTTTTTCAAGCAATGCCAATGCCGGTTTAGTTTTGTCATGGACTTTGCCAATGGCGGCTTGAGCGGCTTGGGATAACAGATTCACATAAATCGGATATTTAGGCATTAACTCAGCAATAAAGACTTTGTTACCAATGCCAGTAAGATAATCTACAGTCGGGAAATCCATAGAGAAGAAGTGTTTTTCTAACCATTCCCAAAATGGAGAACGTCCGTTTTCATCACTGACACCTCGCATTTCTGCGATAACGCGATCAGTAAAGCGGTGCTGATGTTCCGCCATAAACAAAAAACGTACTTTCGATAAAAATCGACCCATGTTCGGCTGTCGTGCTGGTTCGCGTAAAAACAACGTGCAGATTTCACTGATCCCTGAGTAATCATTACATACCGTTAATATTTCAACGGTGTTATGGATGTTAAGCTCCCGTGAAGCATGCACGACTTTACCTAAATGGTAGTGATAAAAAGCATCTTCAATACCTACGCAAGCTTCAATACCACAAGTTCCGACCACTGCTTCGGTTGTGCTGTCTTGCATGACAAATAAATAGCTCTCATTTTTCGGACTGCTGACCTCTTTAGTAAAAGATGCTTCAGAACGTGTGATTTTTTTAGCTAATAAGTTGTCATTGACAGGTAATGATGTAAACCCCACACCTGATTCTTCGGCAATTTCATACAATGCCGTAAAATCAGATGTGTGTATCGGTCTGATAATATTCATATCAAATCAACAATTAAGCAGATTGTGCTAGCAGAGCATCTTGTTCGAGTACATGAGCAATACCAGCCTCAAAACGAGCTAAGCCTTCAATAATATCCTCATCAGGGATCACTAATGATGGGGCAAAGCGAATGACGTTCATGCCAGCAATAAGGCACATAGTCCCTTTCGCTGTGGCAGCAACCATAAAATCACGTGCACGACCTTGGTATTTTTCATTCATCGCACAACCTAGTAACATCCCTTTTCCTCGAATTTCAGAAAAGACATGGTACTTGGCATTAATGCGTTCTAGGTGTTCACGGAATAACGCTTCTTTGGCCTTTACACCGGCTAGAATCTCTGGAGTATTAATAATATCTAGTGCGCGTTCGGCAATGGCACAAGCCAATGGGTTACCCCCATAGGTTGAACCGTGAGTACCGACTTTTAGATGTTCACCAATCGCTTTAGTCGTGAGCATAGCGCCAATTGGAATGCCGCCGCCTAACGATTTAGCTGAGGTTAAAATATCAGGTACAACATCTAACCCCATATAAGCGAATAAATCACCGGTACGACCGATACCAGATTGGACTTCATCAAAAATTAATAATGCATTATGTTTGTCGCACAATGCACGCACGCCTTTAACAAATTTAGGATCAGGGCAAATGATCCCACCTTCACCTTGCAATGGTTCCATCATAACTGCACAGGTTTTATCTGACATGATCGCTTCAAGTGCTGCTAAATCATTATATGGCGTATGGTCAATACCCCCGGGCTTAGGACCAAAACCATCGGAATACGCCGCCTGTCCGCCCACGGTAACAGTGAAGAAAGTACGACCATGGAAACCTTGGTTAAAGGCAATGATTTGGTCTTTTTCTGGGCCGTAATGATCTAATGCCCAACGACGAGCAAGTTTTAATGCTGCTTCGTTTACTTCAGCGCCGGAGTTAGCAAAATAAACGAGTTCAGCAAACGTGGCTTCAGTTAGTTTTTTAGCTAAACGCAGAGCCGGTTCATTGGTATAGACATTCGATAAATGCCACAATTTTTCGCCTTGCTCTTTTAAGACTTTAACCAGTTCAGGGTGACAATGGCCTAATACGTTTACGGCAATCCCGCCTGCAAAATCAATGTATTCGTTATCATCTTGGTCCCATATGCGAGAGCCTTGACCGCGCACTGGGATCATTGCTGCTGGGTTGTAGTTTGGGACCATCACTTCATTAAATAACTCACGGGTGACTTGCATAGGAATACCTTTTAAATACATTATTAATGCTCTAAGAATAGGGGGTTTTACGGCACTTGTAAATGGTTTTAAGCTAGGTATATCAAGGCTTTGACAGGTCTTGCATAAAAAGCGCATAACTATGTAAGTAGATTGGGTCGAAGCCAGTAAGGTGACCCATTTGCAGCTTAGCTTCGACCTGAATTTACTGGTGCAGAGTTTTTCGACTAATTATGTTAAAAAAAATGAATAAGGGGTTAACTCAAATCAACAAATTTCAGTTGTTTTATCGCCATTTTGTTCAATGCACTGAGTTGTCTGCCTGAAAATTGCAATTGTAATAATTGGGTCTTAGCGGTGTCTGCTGAAATCAAATGTTGTTTTAGGAGCATCCGGGTTTGGACATAGCGTTCACAGGAGTTGATTAATTGTGGCGCAGATTGTTCGTAATCATTGTGCGCCAATTGATGAAACAACGTGTGAATGGGTAAATAGCTAAATGTCATTTCCTTAATAATGGCATCACTGACGTGACTTGCATGCTGTGCAATCAGCTCAGCTAATGTAGATGGATCTGGTGTCACGTCTCTTAAGCTTTCAAACTCGTCTTTCATTAGGGCTTTTTCTGCACTTTGCATTTGTTCTTTATGTAGAATATCGAACTGTTTGAAGAAAATCCGAGTAACGGTATTTTTGCCAACATAATGAAACATGGCGGCCATAAACATAAAGGCTGGATTGAGTTTGTAATCGGGCGCCAAAAATTTAGCACAATTTGCTGTCCCCACTGCCAGCTCCCATACACGGTGTTTAATTTCGGGGTAGGGGTCGGTGATTTGTGGCAATGTGCGTTTAAATATTAACGCCGGCAGCAACATTTGTAGGTTTTCAAAGCCAATGAAGTTAATGGCTGTTTTGAGTGTATCTACAGTAATCGGGTTATTATTTTTATCTGTTTTATGAAACGGTTTATTGTTTACGATTTTGATTATTTGGTCATAAAACCATGGAATTTCCATCGCTAAAGGTTCAAATAACGAGTTAGAGCAAGCGGGCTTGGCGAGCATATCCATACATTGTCCAGCGAACGTATCAATATTCGCGATATGAATAAGCTGACTCGGATTCTCTGTGACTTGTTGTGAGACTATTTGCTTAAGTACTTGGTGAAATTTTGCACTACGTGCTTGAACTACGTGCGCATGATTAGCATTATGTTTTTCACGTAAATTATGAGCTTGTTTGTCCACATCCAAAAAGAAATCTTTTTTGCTCACGATCGAACCATGGCCAAACTCAGGATGCTTTGCCTTAAAAAAAGGCGATACAGTACGGGCATGATCAAGCGAAGCGACAAATTGTTCAAACAATGCTTGTTGTGGGATGGACACTAAGCAACACCTTTTTGATTGACGTGAAAATGCGTATAGATGTAACCGATTATGCTGCTGTGCAACTTTCCATACAACGCAGAAAATTATCTAAAATATCGTGTCCATGTTCGGTTAATAACGATTCAGGATGAAATTGCACACCATAGATATGCTGTTGTTCATCTTCTATCGCCATAATCTCTATATCATCCTTGCTCAGAGTGGCACTGCTAGCATCACTTTGTACTGGAGTACACCATGCCGTCACGGTAAAGTTTGCACTTAATGTGGATGGCTCGATAATCAATGAATGATATCGGGTGGCAGTAAAAGGATCAGCTACACCCTTAAATAATCGGCCGGTGATGTGATTTACTTGAGCGGTTTTTCCATGTTTTATGGTGGTAGCATTGGTGATGGTGGCACCAAATACTTGTGCAATCGCTTGATGCCCTAAACATACGCCTAACAGGGGTATCTTACCTGCAAATTCAGCGATGGCAGCAAGAGTAATACCGGATTCGTTTGGGGTACATGGGCCCGGTGATAGCACTAAGTAATCGGGATTTAACGCGGTGATCTGCGCGACAGTTATCGCATCGTTTCGCACGACACGCACGTCTTGACCTAACTCGACGAAGTATCGAGCTAGGTTGTGCGTGAACGAATCATAGTTATCGATCAATAACAGCATATGTTCTCTGCAAGGAAAGAGAGTGGAGGTTGAGTCTTAACGAGCAGGAATAAACCCAATGGCTTTATATACTGCTGCTAAGGTTTTGGCTGCTCGTTCAGATGCTTTTTCGGCACCTTGGTGCATGACCTGATCCAAGTAACCTCGGTCGGCACGAATGTCATGAAAACGGGCTTGAATCGGCGTTAACATATCGACTACCGCCGTTGCCACATCCCCTTTTAAATGACCGTACATTTTATCCGTATATTGCGGCACTAGCTCATCAATCGTTTGACCTGTGGTGCATGATAATAACGATAATAGATTAGAGACACCTGCCTTTTCAGCAACATCATAATAGATGTTTGCTTGCTCATCAGAATCAGTTACGGCGCGTTTTATTTTTTTGGTTAGTACTTTTGGATCTTCTAACAGACCAACGTAATTATTAGGATTGTCATCAGATTTTGACATCTTTTTAGTGGGTTCTTGCAGGCTCATCACACGCGCACCTGATTTAGGGATGTGCGGATTGGGGATGGTTAACGTATCACCATAAGCATTATTAAAGCGCGTCGCGATGTCGCGGGTTAACTCTAAATGCTGCTTCTGATCTTCGCCCACTGGCACTTCATTGGCTTGATATAACAAAATATCAGCAGCTTGAAGTACTGGGTAGCTATACAAACCGACATTGATATTGGCTTCGTGTTTCGCAGACTTGTCTTTGAATTGGGTCATACGGTTCAGCTCACCCATTTGCGTATAGCAATTAAGTACCCATGCAAGTTGCGCATGCTCTGGTACATGAGACTGCATGAAGATGGTGCTTTGCTCAGGGTCAATACCACAGGCAAGATATAATGCTAAGCCATCAAGACATGCCGCATTAAGGGCTTGAGGATCTTGGCGCACCGTAATGGCGTGTAAATCAACAATCATGTACATACAATCATGTGTGGATTGCATTGCTACCCATTGCTTTAAAGCCCCAAAATAATTACCTAGGGTTAATTGTCCAGAAGGCTGACAGCCACTTAATACGATTGGTTTGCTCATGTGTACATCTTATATAGTTGATAATTTTTGACGCATCGTAGTGATGACATCATTATAATTAGGTTGATTAAAAATAGCCGAGCCGGCAACGAACATATCTGCTCCAGCCGCAGCAATATCAGCGATGTTATCACAATTTATGCCACCATCGACTTCAATACGAATATCACGACCAGAGGCAGTAACGAGGGCTTTGACTTGGGCTATTTTGGTTAATGTATGAGGAATAAATGATTGACCACCGAAGCCAGGATTGACTGACATCAGTAATATATAGTCCAGTTTATGCAGTACATGATCCAAGACATGCAACGGTGTTGCAGGGTTTAACACTAACCCTGCTTGACAACCGCCATCGATAATTAATTGTAATGAACGGTCAACATGCCCCGACGCTTCAGGGTGAAAGCTGATCATGCTTGCACCGGCTTGGACAAATTGTTCAATCATACTGTCTACCGGTGACACCATCAGGTGAACATCAATGGGGGCCGTAATGCCATAGTCGCGCAATGCTTTACAGATAGGAGCGCCAAAAGACAGATTGGGTACATAATGGTTATCCATTACATCAAAATGCACCACATCAGCACCTGCGCTGATTACGTTAGCGACATCTTCACCTAAACGAGCAAAGTCAGCTGATAAAATTGATGGGGCAATAAGGTAAGATTGCATATCGTTCTCCATGTGTATTTTACTTATTTTACACGGCTTTGCGATACGTCGCACTAGAGAAAATGACTTTTTTAAGTGCAGGACGCCGCACCACTGCGCCATGATGGTGCAATAAGGTGCTTAATGTGCACATATAATGTCATGTTTTAATGCGTGTTACGACTAAATATAGATATTTAAAACAATGGGTTACGTGTTTTTTTTAAAAATTGGCACATATCATGTATTAGTGTTTAGCAACGCGAGAGTAAATAACCATACTGACCCGTGAATATGAATACCAAGCTAACACCTTGTATCAATGATTTAATATTTGGAATACTTAATCGCTGTAATAATAATAATAAACAGCACACATTATTTTTAATTTGGAGAAACACATGAAACTACTAAAATTAACTGCACTATCTGCTGCATTACTTTCGACTTCTGTTATGGCTGAATGGTCAGCCAACATAGGAGTGGTATCTGATTATCATTTCCGCGGTATTCAACAAACTCAGTCAGCTTCAGCCTCTGCAGGTGTTGATTATGAAAACGCAGGTTTTTACGCGGGTGCTTGGACTGCTGAAGTTGAAGATGGTTTAGAAGTTGACCTTTATGGTGGTTACGGGGTAGAGCTAGATAACGGTTTATCCCTTGGTTTAGGCTATACAACTTATCAATATACTGGTGATTTTGATTCAGCTTACAACGAATTTAACTTCTCAGCTGGTATGGGAATGTTTAGTGTAGAATATTCTGTAGGTACGTGGGATGGCCCTGTAGGTGCAGAAGTTGATGCGGATTATGACTTCATTGCGCTATCTTTCGAAAAAGACGGCTTTAGTGCAACAGTCGGCTCTTGGGGTAAAGACTTCGAAGGTGAGTATGCAGAATTAGGTTACGGAACTGAAGTTGGCGGATTTGACGTAGGTGTTGGCCTAGTCTTATCTGGTAGTGATTTAAATGACAAAGAGTCATTATATTTCTCACTAGGTAAATCGTTCTAAAACTGATTTCATTTTTTTAACGTATAGAAATACAAATACACTCACGTGTATTTGTATTTTTTGCATTTAGGCATATAATACAAGGATGGATTAATTACAATTCGAAGAAGGAGTGGATATGACAGTTTCAAATAACGTTGTAATATTTGCATTAACAGGATTAGCAGTGGTGTCTGTTGATTTCTATCTTGCTCATCAAAAATCCGATACACCTTCGCATTGTCAGCAGCTCGCTGATAATGATTCTGTTTTTGCGCTGACTAATATGGCGTCGATATCATCGCAAGGCTCTTTGAGCTCATCCTTATCTCAATATTCAATGAAGAATGATGCTGTTAATTTAAAGTCAACACAACTTTCCAACTATTCTCAATGCATAACACAATCCGATAATTCAGTGAGTTGGATGGATTGGGTTTTTTCATGGCATGACTCACCAACGTTTCATTATTTAGATTTATTAGAATTATTAACATCAAGTGGGGATTCGAATGGTAATGCAGGTCAATCATCTCCTATTAAGTCATAACGTTAATTATTTCTATGACAACCTCTAAATCAGCCCCGACCAAACCTTCCATATTGCAGGTCATTCGTGCAGTCGGTGCGAGTATGTTAGGTGTACAATCAAACAAAAATTACCAAGACGATTTTGCGACACAGAGTGTGGTGCCTTATTTGGTGGTGGGCGTGATATTTGTGATTGTATTGATCTTAAGTCTAGTGGCTTTGGTCAATGTGTTAGTGCCCTAACACAACATCAAACGGTTTACTTGTATAATGCAAGTACTTCTTGAACCTTGACTCTTCCTTTCCCTTTTTGGCTAATATTACGCTGTACTGCAAATTTAGATTGCTTCGAAGCATCTTTATATAGGGCTTTGGTAAACGGAACAAAATGATTTGAAATGACCGTTGCTATGCCTTGTTGTTGGGCTGTTAAGGCACACGCAACAAGTCTGACTTGGTCTTCATCTGTAAACGCATTTCCAGCATAGGCTGTGAAGTTAGATGTCGGATTAATTGGCGAATAAGGCGGATCGCAGTAAACGACATCATCGGTTTGTAACTGTGTAAATGCCGTAGCAAAATCGCCTTGAATAAACGTTGCTCGTTGGGCTTTTTGGGCAAAAAATCGGATTTCATCGGCTGGAAAATAAGGGTGTTTGTAACGACCAAAAGGGACATTATATCCCCCTTTTTGATTGTAGCGGCACAAACCGTTATAGCCATGTCGATTTAAGTAAACAAATAATACTGCCCGCTCAAACGCGTCAGTACTGGCATTAAATTGTGATCTTAACGCATAATATTGTTCAGGTTGGTTGTGTTGACCAGTAAAATACTGTTGTGCTGCGGCAATAAACGCTTCAGATTGATGTTTGATGATATTGAACAGTGCAATTAAGTCATGATTCATATCGACGAGCAGGTATTCTTCAAACTCTAAGTTTAAAAATACCGAACCACCACCGACAAATGGCTCAACTAAACGACGTTTACCTTTGGCGGGTAAAATCGATGAAATATGTGGAATGACTTTCTTTTTGCCGCCGGCCCATTTTAAAAAGGAACGGTGGAGAGGATTATTATTTTTATTAGTCATCCGCTATGAGTATTTCATTCTTGATAGCACTTATCGATTTAATAAAAGGTGATAAGGCTTGCACTTCAGGTGGTAAGGAGTTTACCGCGCGACGTGCCTCTTGAATAGAAGAATAATCATTATTTAGTAATACAACGTACCAACTACCGCCATATCGTTGGGTTTCATACAGCCAGCTTTGATCTTCCAATGCATTAGCAATAATAAAATCGTTCAATGTTTCAGCGCTAGACATCCCCGCTAATTGAATGGCAAAGCGTGTATCGGAAATAGAAAAAATCCTACTAGCATCAATCATGATCTGAGTTTCAATCAGCGTTGCCGGACTCGTCGGCTTAGCTTGGCTTAGCGCCGATGATTGTTGTGCTACTAACGTTTCTGCCGCTAAGGTTTGCTTAGCAACTTGTAATTGTGTTTGTGATTCAGACCAACTCATGACTAAACCAGGCACATTATCGATTAAGGGGGATTCCTCTACGACAGTTGAGCTAGAAATGATTGGTGTTATTTCAGTTAATAATACTTGGGTATTGACGCCACTGACATCAGCTAAAGCTTGAATGTCTTGCAGCGAGTTAACATCAGGTTCAGATGCCGCGATGACCACGGGGGCATCCAGAGTTTTAAATATTTGCGCAAAGCGTTGTACTTGTTCTGGATATTGCATGGTCACTAAACTGATGAATAGTACACAAAACAAAATCACCATGACACCAATGAACCACGGTGAACGAAGTGCGTTTACTGGCAGGTGTAATCCATTTGCTCGTGAGTTCATACGCTCAGAAAATGCTGCGCGTTTAGCCGCAATTAAGCGTTCAAGCTCACTGCCTTGATTATCATCAAGACTCGAAAATGATTCATTGGCTAATAATATAGGTTGGCTAGAATTACGGGCGGGTAAATATTGTTGAGCAGTTTCTGCCCAGACCGTTTCTGCAAATAAAATAACATTGAGATGCGCTTTATTATTAGCAAAACGGCTTTGTAGCACCAGATCCCAAAGTTCATGTAAAATCGTATCAGACATCAGTTGTGCCTGAGTAATACAGATTAATACTGGGCCGTCATACTGATTTAGACTATGTAAAAGTTCATTGAAAGGGCGGACATAAGTATTAATGGATGTGTCAACTAACTGACGACACACATTACGGCGCAAATCTGCATCTTCCATACCTGCTTCTAATTGCACATAAGCGATTTCGGATTGTTCGTCTTGTTGGGCTAAGAACGATTCCAAGTTACGATGTTGTTGCGCAATCGTATCACCACTGACAAAAATTAGTTGTGACGAATAATTGACTAAATGCTCTAAGCGTTCATGTAATTGTGAAACCACATTGCACCTGCCTCAAATAAACTAATCGCGCCTCGTCACCAAGCTTGGCTGGTTAACGTGCGCCTAAAATGGGTTCAAGCACTGACTCCGTAACATCATCGGTAACAATGGCTGAGCCAATACCGGTAGGAATGATAAACCGTATCTTGCCCGCTAGGACTTTTTTATCATGACTCATGTGTTTGATGTAGGTTGCCATCGTCATATTTTTAGGTCCTGCAATCGGTAAATTAAACGCTGCATGCAGGTCAATAATACGTCGAAGTTCGGCTTCGGATAGACGATTTTGTGCCACTGCTACTTGCGATGCAATAATAGTACCAGCTGCCACTGCTTCACCATGTAACCAATTTCCATAGCCCATTTCAGCTTCGATTGCATGGCCAAAGGTGTGTCCTAAATTCAATAAGGCGCGTAAGCCTTTTTCACGTTCATCTTGAGCGACAATTTCGGCTTTGATAGCACAGCAGCGTTCAATGGCATAGCTGAGTGCTTCGGGATCAAGCGCTTGTAATGATTCAATATTATCTTCAAGCCAAGTAAATAACTGCGCATCATAAATAATGCCATACTTAATGACTTCAGCCATGCCGGCGGCGAACTCACGCGGCGGTAATGTCGTTAGCGACTGAGTATCGATATACACGGCTTGAGGTTGATAGAATGCCCCTATCATATTTTTGCCTAAAGGGTGATTGACTGCCGTTTTGCCGCCAACAGAAGAATCAACTTGCGACAATAATGTCGTTGGAATTTGAATGAAATCAATACCACGTTGAAAAGTCGCTGCAACAAAACCGGTTAGATCGCCAATAACGCCACCACCTAAAGCAATGAGTGTAGTATCACGCGAAGCATGTTCGCTTAATAAAAAACTATGTACTTTTTCAAAATGGGTCAGATCTTTGTATTGCTCACCATCCGGTAAGATAATGTGAGAGACATTGGCATGATTTAATGCAGTGATAAATTGATCAAGATAGAGCGGGGCAATAGTGTCATTGGTAACAACCACAATTTTTTCGCTAGTAATATGATCAAACAAGCCAGATTGCGCTAACAATCCGGCTTGAATGTAGATCGGGTAGCTTCTTGCCCCCAAATCAACGTTAAGTGTAGGCATGGGGGAGCTCCTTAAAAAGTGTTACAGACCGATTTTTTGGATGATTTGATTGGCAACTGAACGTGCACTTTGATCATCTGTATCAACCACGTAATCTGCCACTTCTTCGTAAAGTGGGTTACGTGATTCTGCTAAATTGCGTAATACGACTTCAGGATCGTCGTTTTGTAAAAGTGGACGACGCTTGTCACGCTGAGTGCGGGCGACTTGTTTATCAATCGTGGTTTGCAAATAAACTACGATACCACGTGCTGACAAACGGTTGCGTACTGCAGGTGTAATAATAGAACCACCGCCAGTAGCTAGGACAATACCTTGCTTATCGGTCAATTCATTAATAGTTTCTAATTCACGCTTACGAAATCCGTCTTCGCCTTCAAGGTCGAAGATCCAAGCGATATCAGCGCCTGTTTTACGTTCAATTTCATGATCGGAGTCAAAGAATTCTAGATGCAATTCGTCTGCTAGGTGTCTTCCAATGGTGCTTTTTCCAGCGCCCATAGGGCCTACCAAAAAGATATTACGTTTTTCAGCCATATCTGGTTAATTCGCTTTTAAGTTATTGATTTTTAATGGGGAGATATATAATTCCTAGGCTACCCATTACGTAGTTGTATCGTAGGCAAGCATGCTACTAACACAACGCCTCAGACCTCGTCTAATTTTCGAGTGTGCGGATTATCGCAGTCTTGCGCCTGTCAAGCAAGTTAAAATCCATTTAATCCATGACTATTTTAGGTGTAACAAAGATAAGTAATTCACGTTTTTGCTCGATACTTACCTTATTTCTGAATAATCCACCGACGATAGGAATATCTCCAAGTAGAGGTACTTTGGTTACATCGTTTGTGCTGATTTGTTGAAAAATCCCGCCTAACACGATGGTTTCGCCATTTTCGACTAACACTTGGGTTTTAATTTCTTGAGTATCAATGGCAACAGCTGGACCAGTTGAAGTGGACACGGTTTCACCACGGGTATCTTGGGTCACCACCAAATCTAAAATAATGCGATTATCCGGTGTAATATGTGGGGTAACTTTGAGACTTAATACCGCTTTTTTAAATTCAACTGAGGTTGCGCCACTCGAAGTTGATTGCACATAAGGGATTTCGGTACCTTGTTCAATATATGCTTCTTGTTGATTGGCAACCGTGATGCGAGGACTGGCAATTATTTCACCTCGATTTTCGGTTTCTAATGCGGATAATTCTAAATCTAATATAGTCCCATCCATTAAACTGGCGATTTGCACTCCGATTCGTCCTGCGGCATTGGCAACCGGAAGATTCACATTAAGACGGTCTGATAACTCAGGGATCACGCCAGAGTTAATATTGCTCGCAGCGATTGCACTGCCTGATAATGCGGCATCTCCTTGACGCCCAGTCAAACCCCAGCGCACCCCCAATTGTTCATCGACATTATCTCTTACTGTGACCATGCGTGATTCGATAAGGACTTGTTTGACCGGAACATCTAGTTCTTTGAGCAGTCTTTTTGCCATGGAGATAGAATCCACACTATCACGTAATAGTAACGTATTGGTACGTTCATCTACGGCAACTGAGCCTCGTGCTGACAATATGCCCCCGTTTGATGATTGTAGAAGAGTGGCCATTTGTTCAGCTTTAGCATAATTAACGCGCACATTTTCTGATACTAATGGCGCTAGATTTTGTGCTTGTTGTTGTGCTTGCAGAACCGCGCTTTCCCGGGCAGCGAGCTCTTCTTGCGGGGCGATCAGTAAAATATTCCCTTCGATACGTTGATCTAGTCCACGAATTTTTAAGATCATCGCTAAGGCTTGATCCCAAGGCACATCTTGTAAGTTGATGGTCACGTTACCTGAGACGGTATCAGTGGTCACTAAATTAAAATCATTTAACTGGGCAATAATTTGTAAAACCTGACGCACCGGAACGTCTTGAAAATCCAAACTAATGGGCTTGCCACTATAGGTCGCATTGGAGAGTGTTTTTTTTGCAGGTTTGGGAATAAAAGTCACAATCCATTGTGAATCGGTTCGCTGTTTATTTATTAGCATACTTTGAGTATGGGTGAGTGCGATCCGGGTCGTCTCATTATCTTGATACGTTTCAATCAATTGTAATGGAACCCCAAATGCGCTGACATCGAACTGTGCAAGTTGGTCTTTGGCTAATTTGGTCTGGGGTAAGGTAATTTCACTATTGATGTCATTACTCATGATGTTTAGTATGGGCGGAGTCGCCGAAAATGATAGGGTTAAGACGCCTTGATTACTATTACCTCGGGTAAATGCGACATCTGTGATTATGACTGTTTGGGCTTGAGCTTTAGCAATAAGCGTCACACTCATCAGTATGATTAAGCTTAGATATACCCACGTCATTGTTTTTTTGATAAAGAAATTAAGCATGGATGTTATCTCCTGCATCTGCCGTAATGGCAATGCGAGTTTGTTTGGATTGGTAACAGCCTGCGCCATCAGGAATGAGTTGATCAACTAACACATGGTCGGATTCGATATGCGTAATTTTGCCGTGAAATAACCCTAAATAATGTCCAATTTGTGCTTTATGTAATTTGCCATCATTAGTTTTAAAGAGCGCAAATGCAGTGTTATTGATCCGTAAAATCCCAGACATTGCGATAGCGTCAATACCATAAGATTCTAATGCTGATGTTTGACGGGCAAAATTTGGCATTCTACAATTGCCTCGTTGCATTGATACATGTGTCGGCATAGCATTAACTGGACTGATAAATGGAGAGCGCATTGCTGCAGCTTGATATTGATAATTGGGGAGGGCGTGAAATTCAGGGCTTGGCTCTAACGATACCGGCGTCGTCGATTGCACATTGGCGGTAAATTGCGCCAAATCGTCAGTTGAATGACTGCATCCACTCAGCATGAGTAACGCACTACAACTTATGAGTAATGCTTGAAAGGGTTTCAATCTAGGGTTTTTCATAATGCAACGACCTCTTTTTCACTAGCGGTGCGATAGGTCCTTGCTTGCATTTGTAACCGTAAGCCTTCGGTTTCATTGGTCAGTGCAAAATCATGCAGAGTCACAATGCGCGGTAATGTCGCTATTTTTGTCACAAACTGTCCAAAATCATGGTACTGGCCTGTCACTTCTAATTGTATCGGCAGTTCAGTGTAAAATTCTTTCTCTATTTCCGGTTGCCACTGTAATAAACGAAAGGTCAGTCCCGAGGTCGTACCCACATAGGTAATATCATCAAGTAAGCCAGGTGTTTCATTGCTCGTGGGTAACGATTTGAGCATAAACGCAAAATCTTGTTGCATTTGTTTGAGTTGCGCTTGATAGGCCGATAAATTAACGGCGGTACGATATTTAGCTTCGTACTGATGTTTCAATGTCGCTTCTTCGGCGGTAGCAGAATCGAGTAATGGCAATTTGGGACTCACTAATAAAAACCAGCCTAGACCAAGACTAAATAAAGCCGTGACGATGGCAACGACCCATTTTACTTCATGGGGCCAGGTAGCGACTTGCTCAAAATCCAATTCATTGAGTTGTTTTAGCTGAGTCACATCAAATTTCATGGTTGTCTCCTAGTTGCCAAATCGCTCTGGGGATCGTTAAGTTGCGCCATTGGCGCAACTTCAGGGGCGATCATCACGGTTAATCGAAACTGACTATTGGCGGTCGCTGAACTGACATCTGCTTTAATTGATGCTAACTCTTCTTGTAAAAAAACAGGTGATTGATGTAACTGACGCATAAACGTTGCCAACCGATTGTTGGAATCAGAATGCCCTTCAATCTCGATAATATTGCCTGTCCGACTCATTTTGTTAAATGTCATGCCCGCTGGAACGAGCTGTGCGAGTTGATCTAATATCGTTGGAGTTGCGTGACGTGAAATTTGCAATTGCTCCACCAAGCGCATTTTTTGTTCGAGAGCACGTTTATCGGTTTTGAGAATTTTAATTTGCGCAATCTTGGCATCTAATACTGCAATTTGTGTTTGTAAAAATTGATTGCGACTTTGTTGCTGCTTTAAAAGTTGTTCTATTCCCATACTACTTAACCATGTCAGCCCCGCCCCCAATAGCGCAATGGCACTGAGTAATCCAATATAGTGTTTCTTTTGAGCTTGACGGCGGGCTTCACGCCACGGTAATAGGTTAATGCGCGCCATGTTGTTCACTCCGCATTGCTAAACCAGTAGCCACACATAGTAACGGTTTGGCTGCTACTAATTGCTCGGTCATAACCTCAGGATGGATCGAAATGTGTGCAAAGGGATCAACGAGCGTAAATGTAATCCCCATTTCAGTGGTCAGTGACTCTGCGATATTAGGGAGCATAGCAACACCACCACACAAGTGAATTGATGTTGGTAATTCATTGTTTAATAAATTTTGCATCAACTGTAATGCCCGCAATATATGTTGCTGTAACTGAGCATGAAAGATAGGTAATACTTGTTGTTGCCACTGGGTATCTAATGTACCGGCGCTTAATTGTTGCAGCACGGTCTGCCCATCAAGTCGCATCGTTAATGCGATGTCTTGAGTGAAATGTTGTAAGCCAAATTGATGTTCTTTACTGTAGGTGACTGTGTTGGCTTGTGTCACAACAATATGCATCAGTTCGTTCCCAATATGGATCATGACTTGCTCGAGGGAGCTATCTGTGTCGGTATATTGCGCTAACGCTAAATTTTCTAAAGCATCTAATTCGGTATCGACTATCTTTGGCAGCATGCCCGCCTCTCGTGCCAATGTCATGCGGTTGTCGACTAATTGACGATGAGCAGCAGTTAACAATACATCTGCTTTATCTGTCTGATTGACGGTTGCGCCCAGAGTTTCAAAATCCCAGTAAACCTCATCTAATGGATAGGGGATTAAACTGTCTGCTTCAATTTCAATTTGTTCTTCAAGATGCTGTTCATCTAGATCTGAAGGCATTTGAATGACTTTACTCAACACCGAGGTGCCTGATACAGCAATCACCGTAGGTTGATGTTTGAGCTTAAGTTTCATCATTATTTTTTTGAGGGTGTTAGAAACACTATCGAAATCGACAATGTCGCGTTCGGTAAATGCTTGGCTTGGGATCAATTCACAAGCAACCCCTCGACATTCCCAGTGCTGGTCAATCGGAGCAAGCAACACCGCTTTAATAAAAGTAGTGCCAATATCCACACCTAATAAAGGTTTGGTTTTGGGTGTAAAAACGGTAAACTTCATTTTATCTACTTCCTTAATGCGTTGAATCGCGTTATTGCTAGTGACATTATTGGTCAAAAACACCTCCAACAAGGTCTTGTTTCTGACACATACGTATTAAAATATATGACAAATGGAACATATTGCGTTGTGATAAACCGGTTGAAAAGTGTAATCAGAACTTTAGTCGTGTTCGGGATCTTGGGTCTAACCCTCGCACTGCTTGGGACTGCGTCATTATATTTTTATGTTAAAACTGATCTCCCATCGGTTGAGTCTCTCAAAGACGTGCGTTTGCAAACGCCAATGAAAATTTATACCCAAGACGGTCAACTTATTTCCCAATATGGGGTGAAGCGACGCATTCCTGTGACCCTTGATGATGTCCCACAACAACTAATCAATGCGATTTTAGCTACCGAAGATTCTCGTTTTTACGATCACGATGGCATTGACCCGATTGGTATGGTGCGTGCCTTAATCAATTTAATTGTCACAGGTGAAAAAGGCCAAGGCGGCAGCACGTTAACTATGCAGATTGCACGTGGATTTTTCTTATCTAGAGAAAAAACCTACATACGTAAAATTAAAGAAGTATTTATTGCATGGCATATCGAACAGACGTTAACGAAGAATGAAATTCTGACGTTATATTTGAATAAAATTGAACTTGGACACCGTGCGTTTGGTTTTGGTGCCGCAGCACAAGTGTATTATGGTTCAACCTTAACCGAACTTAATTTAGCGCAAATTGCAACCTTAGCGGGATTACCGCAAGCTCCGTCAATACTTAACCCCATCAGTCGTCCTAAGCGCTCTGTAGAACGTCGCCGAATAGTATTATTGCGCATGTTAGATGAAGGTTATATTACCCGTGAAGAATTTAAAATCGCACGTGATGAGCCGGTTACTGCATCCAAACATGGCGCAGAAATTGATTTTTCGGCACCATATTTAGCCGATATTATTTATAACGAAATGGTCGAATTGTACGGTAAAGAAGAAGCTGAAACAGGGGGCTATAAAGTTTATGCAACCGTTCCAGCTAATTTACAACAAGCTGCGCAGCAAGCTTTAATCCAAAATATCCATGATTATGATGAGCGCCATGGTTATCGTGGAGTCATTACTAATCTAGAGCAATTATATCAATTATGGCAATTTGAAACGGAACAAACCGATGAGTTTATTCCTGAGCTAAAACCAGAACTGAAGCCAGAACTACAGGCTGAACTTGATCTTAACGAGACACAAGAAGAAAACATTGATGATACGGATACGCCTGATGTGCCAGATGCGTCTATGGTGATAGTGCCGGTTGTCAACGAGCGAACTAAACTTGTTAGTGCTGAGCAACCTAGCAGCGCGAGTGCATTGTTACTCGACTCCTTGCCCGTTAGTGTGATCCTCGACTTGTTAGCTCAAGTTGATCCCATTGCACCTCTTGAGCCAGCCATTGTGATGACCCTAGAGGATCAATCGCTGCAAGTCTTAAATCAACAAGGTGTATTGCTCACAATTGAGTGGCCTGGATTAGCTTGGGCACGTCCTTATATCAATGACCAACGTCAAGGTGCGATTCCCACAAGCGCCAGTGATATTGTACAAATCGGCGACATTGTTTATGTCCGACAAGTGGCAGACAAAGGACTGTATTTATCACAATTACCTGAAGTGAGCAGTGCGTTTATTGCATTAAATCCAAATGATGGGGCTGTGCAAGCCGTTGTTGGCGGCTATAACTTTTATCAAAGTCAATTTAACCGTGCCACGCAAGCAAAACGTCAAGTGGGTTCAAATATAAAACCCTTTGTTTATTCGGCAGCATTAGATAATGGCTATACCATCGCAAGTGTCATCAATGATGCCCCAATTAATCAATGGGATGCAAGTAGCGGTATTGCGTGGCGGCCACAAAATTCCCCACCGGTGTACGATGGGCCTATTCGTATGCGTCAAGCATTAGGTAAATCTAAAAACGTTGTCTCGGTGCGCTTATTGCGCGCAGTCGGGATTGAAAATACTGCCCGTCATATTGCCAAGTTTGGCTTTGATTTGGATGATATTCCTCGGGATGAAACATTATCATTGGGTTCTGGCTCGCATACGCCGTTGGAAGTAGCAACGGGGATCGCGACGATTGCCAATGGCGGCTTCGCCGTGACGCCTTATTTTATCGATAAAATTACGAATGAAGCCGGTGACATTATTTTTAAAGCTAATATGCCAAGAGCGTGTGACGACTGTATTACTGAAATCGTTAAAGTTACCCCATTGACCAATAAAAACGGTAATATCGCGTCGCTTGAAGCGTTATTAACCCAAGAGTTGACTAACAACGTTAATGCCCAGCATACTACTGATTTGGCAACCGATAAGATGATTTCTGCCCCCCGAGTTATCAGTGCCCAGAATGCTTTCTTGGTGTCACAAATGATGCGCAGTGCAGTCCGAGCTAATGGCAGTTGGAATAATAAAACCTATTGGTTAGGTACAGGTTGGCGCGCCCGAAATGTATTGCAACGTACCGATATTGGCGGTAAAACCGGAACGACGAATGATTCTCGTGATACGTGGTTTAGTGGTTTTGCTCCTGGT
Organism: Glaciecola sp. UBA983; assembly: GCA_002292215.1. GTDB lineage: Bacteria > Pseudomonadota > Gammaproteobacteria > Enterobacterales > Alteromonadaceae > Opacimonas. The sequence continues at coordinate 18,930 of DBBN01000081.1, forward strand.
TTGGTGGCAACTAGCTGGGTGGGCTTTGATGACAGTGCAAGACAGCTTGGTCGGACTTCGCGTAATCAAAATTTAATCAATTTAAATCCAAGTAAATTTAATTGGATTGGTAATGCACTGATTGGTGCCGAAGACGGTGCGAAAGCGGCGCAACCTGCTTGGATCCGATTTATGCAAGTGGCATTAGCGGACATACCGGAAGGCAGCACACAAGTCCCTGATGGGATCACCCAAGTGCGTATCGATCGCACGACAGGGAAATTGACGGATCGCACTGATCACACTTCAATGTTTGAATATTTTCAATTAGGGACACAACCCACATCGAAAGTGAGCCAAGATCAAATTGTTGACCTGTTAGAAGAACAAAAAACATCAGTAAAAGAAGAAGCTGACGATATTTTTTAGACCCTATTTTTTAAACAAAATAGGGGAGTATAAAAGGCATCACGTCAACGTTATTAAATACTTAATGAAAACAAAATAAACAACAGAAAAACTATGACTCAAACAACTAATAATAATTCATATTTATATATTCCTTACTCAGGTCCGGCGCTGTTAGAAACCCCTTTATTAAACAAGGGCAGTGCGTTTAGCGAAATCGAACGTAAAACATTTAACTTGATGGGGTTGTTACCCCCGCGTTATGAATCTATCGATGAGCAAGTTGATCGCGCGTATATGCAATATTCGAGTTTTACGGATCCACTGAATAAACACATTTATTTGCGCAATATTCAGGATACCAACGAAACTTTATTTTACAAACTCGTGCAAGCGAATATCGAAGAAATGATGCCCATCATCTATACCCCGACTGTCGGTGATGCCTGTGAAAAATTCTCTGATATTTATCGTAGCTCTAGAGGTCTGTTTATCTCTTATCAAGAGCGCCATAACTTAGATGATATTTTGCGTAATGTAACCAAGCCTAAAGTCAAAGTGATCGTTGTCACTGACGGAGAGCGCATTTTAGGTCTTGGGGATCAAGGCATCGGTGGAATGGGTATTCCGATTGGTAAATTGTCACTTTATACTGCGTGTGGGGGGATTTCTCCGGCTTACACTTTGCCTATTACTTTAGATGTAGGTACCAATAATCAAAAACTACTCGATGATCCTATGTATATGGGCGAACGTCATGAGCGTATCAGCCAAGATAAATATGATGAGTTTGTTGAATTGTTTATGCAAGCGGTGCAACGTCGTTGGCCGGATGCGATGGTGCAGTTTGAAGATTTTGCACAACCTAATGCAATGCCAATATTGAACAAATACCGTGACACTTATTGTTGCTTCAATGATGATATTCAAGGTACTGCTGCAGTAGCACTAGGTACATTATTAGCGGCATGTCGTATGACGGATAAAAAATTGTCGGATATGCGCGTAGCATTCGTTGGAGGCGGTTCGGCTGGTTGTGGTATTGCTGAAATGCTGATCCAACAAATGCGTCACGAAGGTTTGAGTGATGTCGATGCTCGCCGTCGTATTTATATGCTTGACCGTCTTGGTTTAATCACTGATGGACAATCGGGTCTTCGTGATTTTCAAGCAAAACTAGCGCAACAACCTCAAGATCTAGTCGAGTGGGATATTGATGGAGAATACGCGACGTTATTAGAAGTCGTACAGCACGCCAAACCTGATATTTTGATTGGGGTATCTGGTGTGCCAGGATTGTTTACTCAAGATGTGGTTGAGGCTATGGCACAGCATCATGAACACCCAATTATCTTTCCATTATCTAATCCTTCACGCCAAGTCGAAGCACATCCATTAGATGTCATTAACTGGACTAGAGGAAAAGTGATTATCGCTACCGGTAGTCCATTTGGTGATGTGTTGTATGAAGGTAAAGCGTTTCATGTTGCACAATGTAACAACTCTTATATTTTTCCTGGTATTGGTTTAGGTGTCATTGTATCCAAAGCACGCACTATTTCAGATGAAATGATTATGGCAAGCTCCAATACGTTGGCAGATGTGTCACCACTGGCAAATACTGGTACCGGTGGTTTACTTCCACCACTCACGCAAATTACCCAATTAAGTAAATCCATTGCCTTTAATGTAGCCAAAGTTGCGATGACACAAGGCCATGCATTGACCATCAGTGATGATGAATTACGCGAACGTATTGAAAAATATTTTTGGACGCCGCAGTACCGTCAATACAAACGCTCAAGCGTGTGATCTAGTTACATGAGTACCATAAAAACTCCTCAACATCCTTTTGTTGAGGGGATGATTACTGCGTTTCCATTATTATTAGGATTTGTGCCGGTGGCATTTATGCTCGGTGCTGAAGCTGCGCAAAAAGACTTTTCCAGTGTGTTAATCATGTTTTTGACAATGGTTAATTTTGCCGGTGGATCGGAGTTCGCGGCCATTGAATTATGGACGTCTCCCCCTACGGTCTTGTTTATTATATTTGTCACTTTTATGGTGAACAGCCGTCATATCATTATGGGGGCGACGCTTGCTCCTCACATTAAACATCTACCTAAACGTAAAATTTTGACGACGCTTTTTTTTATGGCCGATGAGGTGTGGGCGTTAGCGATACAAGACATTAGCAAACAGCATAAACTGACACCGTCTAAAAAGGGCTTTAGGTTTGATTTTTATCTCGGGGTTGCGTTGTCATTGTATGTCACTTGGTCTACCTTTGCGGGCTTAGGCGCATATTACGGCGGCATGTTAGGAGATTTACATCAATATGGGTTGCATATGGCATTTCCTGCCTTGTTTATTGTTATTTTGGTCAGTATGTGGAATGGCAAACATAATGCGTTACCGTGGGCAGTAAGCGCAGCAGTGGCAATGCTTGCCTATCAATATCTGCCGGGTGGTTGGTATGTGATTTTAGGAGCGTTAAGCGGAATGTTGGTTGCGTACTTTCAAGGGGAAAGCGATGCTTGATTATCCGACGTTGTTGACGATCCTCGGTATGGGAATGGTGACCTATTTTACTCGTGTATTTGGCTTTTTGTTATTACGGAATAAAACCTTAAACGATAAGCAAACACGAATGATGTCCATTGCACCTGGATGTGTATTTATTGCGATTATTGCGCCTGAGTTTTTAACGGGTACCTTGGGTGATATACTAGCCCTATGTGTGACATTTATTGCTGCACTGCGCTTGGGTATGCTCGGCACTATTGTAATTGGTATTGCCAGTGCCTATGGATTTAATTGGTTGCTATCCTGACATACCTAGAATAATTTATCTAACGTAATGATAGGTATGTCATATTCAGCCTGTATTCTAGCGTTCAACCGCTAATTTAAATACTTTTGATTTACGCGTAAAATTATACAATTCTTGTTTTTGTTGCGGTAAGTCACTAATATCACCAGGGACAAAACCTTGCTCCAAAAACCAATGCGCTGTCAGCGTCGTGAGCACAAATAAGGTATGCAAGCCTTGTTCTATTGCTTGTGAACGTAATGCTTCTAAAACCCGCTCACCACGGCTATGGCCACGATATTCTGCATGGGTTGCAACACAAGCAATTTCACCTAGCTGGTCTTGGGGATAAGCATATAACGCGGCACAGGCGATGATCATACCGTCTCGTTCGATTACCGTGAACTGGTCGATTTCATTTTCTAAGCGTTCGCGTGAACGTTTGACCAATGCACCTGATTCTTCGAGTGGTTTGATTAAGCTTAAGATCCCACCTACATCATTAATATCAGCTGGGCGAAGTTGTTCGTAATGGTTTTCCATAACCAGTGAACCGGTACCATCTCGGGTAAACAGTTCTTTGATCAGCGCACCATCGATGTCATAACTGACACAATGCGCTCGAGGAATACCTTGTTCTACACTGTTATGCAGCGCATTAATAACACTTGGTTCATTGACGAGGTTACCTTGGTCAATCAACATTTCGAAACGAGCTAATTCAATATTACGATGTAAAATGAGTTCTGCGCCAGTATCGCCAGTAACTTTTTCCATGATCCCTTTGAATTCGGAAAAAGCAATCAGCTTATTTGCACCGAGTGCTTCTGCTGCCCGTGTAGCGACTTCTTCATGCGATAGATTAAATACTTCGCCTGTTGGTGAATAGCCAATTGGCGATAACAATACAATAGAGCCATCGTTAAGGTGGTCATTGATCCCTTGAATATCAATTCTGCGCACAAATCCAGTATTTTCAAAATCGACACCATCACGAACGCCCATTGGCTTTGCGACAACTAGATTACCTGAAGCAACGCGTATTTGTGCACCATGCATCGGTGAATTGGCCAGCCCCATGGTCAACAACGCTTCGACTTGTGAACGTACCGAACCGGCCGCGTCTTTGACACATTCTAAGGTGGTTTTATCAGTGATGCGCACATCACCATGAAACCGTCCCTTGATATTGCGTAATTCAATGCGCTCGTCAATCTGCGGACGGGCGCCATGCACGATCACCACTCGCACGCCCAAGGTATTGAGCAATGCAATATCGTGGATAATCGTAGGTAGAGTCGGGCTTTCTATCGCTTCACCGCTAATCATCAACACAAACGTTTTACCACGATGGGCATTGATATAGGGTGCTGAATTGCGAAACAGCGTGATCATATCTTGATGAGAAAGCACCATGTACTGAGACTACCTTTGTTGAGACTGTAGTTGTTGGGCGACAAATTCTGCCGCTGCTTTGACCGCTGCTGTCACTGGCTCTATGCCGGTACCGCCGAGAATATTACGTTTATCCACTAAATACTCTAGTTGCAAAATTGGATACACATCGTCTTGGATGGTGTCCGAAAATTGTTGTAACTCAGGAATGCTCAAGGCTTCGAGTGCTTTACCTTGCCCCAGTGCATACACAACTGCTTGACCGGAAATATCATGAGCTGTGCGGAACGGGATCCCTTTACTCACAAGATAGTCAGCTAATTCAGTGGCATTCGCATAACCTTGCTGAGCGGCTTGTTCACAACGTGCTTTGTCCAACGTAATCGTTTGTAAGACTTCGACACCAATAGACAAGCAAATATGCCATTGAGTCACCGCGTCAATGGCACCTTCTTTGTCTTCTTGCATGTCTTTGTTGTAGGCAAGCGGTAAGCCTTTCATGGTGACCAGTAAACCTTGCAATGCGCCAAATATTCGGCCACATTTACCACGCATTAATTCTAATGCATCGGGGTTTTTCTTTTGCGGCATCAACGATGAGCCAGACGTGACGCTGTCGCCTAACTTGATGAATTGCGCTTCACCAGAATTATAAAAAATTAAATCTTCGGCTAAACGAGACATATGCATCATACTAGTTGAGGCACAAAACAATAATTCTAATACAAAATCACGGTCAGATACGGCATCTAAGCTGTTGACACAAGGAGAGTCAAAACCCAATTGTGCTGCGATTTCATGACGGTCAACCGGATAAGTGGTTCCTGCCAGTGCACCAGAGCCTAAAGGACATTGATTCATACGTGTATGTAAATCATCTAAACGCGATAAGTCACGCTTGAGCATTTCAACATAGGCTAATGCCCAATGCGCAAAACGAACAGGTTGAGCACGTTGCAGGTGGGTATAACCCGGTAAAATCACATCCGTGTTAGCTTGAGCGACGCTGACTAGTTGGCCGATAAATGCGACTAAATCAGCGCGCAACATCACAATGTGATCTTTAACCCATAACCTAAAATCAGTAGCGACTTGGTCATTACGAGAGCGGCCAGTATGTAGTTTTCGCGCTACATCACCTAATTGTTCAGTCAATGCTGCTTCGACGAAGCTATGAATATCTTCTTCACCCGCTGCTAGATAATCTAATTCACCTAGTTCAGCTTTGGCTATCAGTTGGTTTAATGCATCTTCGAGTTGTGCTTGCTCGGCTTGCGTTAATACGCCAGCCTTACATAATGCACGTGACCATACAATTGAACCTGTCATGTCTTGTGTTGCCATGACTTGGTCAAAACCTATTGAATCATTGACTTGGCGGAACATATTACTGCTTCCGCCGGCAAATCTACCGCCCCATAAAGCCATGTATTACCCCTTTTTATCCATGTCGTGCATCGCTTTGATACGACTAGATAAACTAAATAAACGGATAAAGCCTTCGGCATGAGATTGGTCATAAACATCATCAGCACCAAACGTTGCAAAATCTTCAGAGTATAAGCTGTTTGGTGATTTACGCTGCGTGACGGTTGCTGAACCTTTGTATAGCTTAATCACGATTTCACCTGTGACCAATTTAGCAAATGAATCCGCGCCGGCTAATAACGCATCATTTAAGGCAGTAAACCAACGCCCATCATACATGACGTGAGCAAACTCAAGACCTAACTGCTCGCGGAATTTCAACGCTGATTTATCTAATACTAAAGATTCTAAAGCTTTGTATGCTTTAACTAATACTGTACCACCAGGAGTTTCATAACAGCCACGTGACTTCATGCCGACTAAGCGGTTTTCAACAATATCAATTCGGCCAACACCATGTGGTGCAGCGATGCGGTTCAATTCAACCAAGGCATCATAGGCACCAAATGCTTGTCCGTTAACATGGGTTAACTCACCTTCAGCAAAGATCAGGCTGATTTTTTCTGGGATATCAGGGGCATCCATTGGATCAGTGGTTAATGTCCAAATACCTTTAGTCGGTTCACACCAAGGATCTTCTAGCTCACCACCTTCGTGGGAGATGTGCCAAGCATTGGCATCACGACTATAAATTTTAGTCACAGACGCAGTGGTTTGAATATTACGTTTAGCTAAATAATCTAATAAATCTTCACGTGAGACCATGTCCCACTCACGCCAAGGGGCGATAACGGTTAAATCAGGGGCAAGGGCTGCAAATGCGCCTTCAAAACGTACTTGGTCATTACCTTTACCGGTACAACCGTGGCATAAGGCATCGGCACCTACTTTACGGGCAATCTCAACTTGCGCTTTGGCAATAACAGGACGTGCCATTGATGTACCTAATAAATATTCGCCTTCATATACCGCACCGGTTTTGACCGTTGGGTAGATAAAATCTTTCACGAATTCTTGTTTTAGATCCATGATGTAACATTCACTTGCACCACTAGCGATGGCTTTATCATGTAAGCCTTCTAGTTCTTCATCACCTTGGCCAACATCTGCGGCAAAGGCGATGACTTCACAGTCATAGTTTTCTTTTAACCATGGAATGATGGCTGAGGTATCAAGACCGCCAGAGTAGGCTAAAACGACTTTTTTAATATTAGGTTTAGTTGCAGATGATTTCACGTGTGTACTCTTATTCAATAGTGTTAATTAACGTAGTTACCTAACAAGGTAATTAAAATTGCATTTTGTGCGTGCATGCGGTTTTCTGCTTGCATCATTAATAATGAAGCGGGCGAGTCGATCAACGAGCTGGTGATCTCAAGATCACGATGTGCTGGTTGGCAATGCATGACATATTTAGCTCCGCATTGCTGCATGAGCGCTTCATTGACCTGATAAGGCATAAAGGTTTCTTTGATTTGTGCCAATGGCGTATTATCGCCCATGGATAACCATGTGTCAGTATAAATTACATCAGCTTGCACTAACTTGGTAATATCCGTGAGTTCAGTAATACTGGCACCAGTTTGTTGTGCGAGGTTTTTGGCTAATGCGACTATCTCAGGGTTGGCTTCATGTCCTACTGGTGTCACGACAACTTGATTAACACCCAGTAATGCACCTACGATTAATAGTGAATGCGTGACATTATTACCATCACCAATATATGCCATCGTGCGACCTTTTACGTCATGGAAAATCTCGGCCATCGCCAAATAATCAGCTAATGCTTGGCAGGGGTGATACAAATCACACAACGCATTTACGACTGGAACACTGGCATGTTCGGCTAATTCTTCCAATGTTTCGTGTTTAAATACGCGGGCAATAATCCCATCACACCAGCAAGATAAGTTTAACGCCATGTCTTTGGTATCTTCACGACCGGCTAAGTTATTTGACTGGCTGTCGAGATAGACTAGGTGCCCACCTAATTTTTGAATACCAATATCAAAGCTAACGCGTGTGCGCAATGATGGCTTTTCAAATAAAGCGACCAACGATTTACCTTTTAAGGCGTCGCGGTAATCGGATGGCGATTTTTTAACATTCAAGGCTAATGCTAATAAGGCCTGCATTTGTTCGACACTGGTGTCTTTGAACGTTAATAGATTATCTTGCATAGGTCATCCTGTCAGTGCGTTATTGTGGAAAAATATGAGTGCCGACACCATTAAGGTTTGGGCGTAAAAATGCTTCTGAATCTGACCAAGCGCCAATGACGACAGGGCGATTAAGCGTATTCGCTGCGGTAAAAGCGGCATCGACTTTGACCCGCATTCCATCAATTAATACACCGTCATCAGTTAACTGATTGGCTTGCGCTTGCGTTAAACTTTCTACTTTATCTTTGTTACCATTGAGTACACCTGGTACATCTGACAGTAATAATAAATCAGCATGTAATAAACATGCAATAGCTGTTGCAGCTTGATCTGCATTGACATTTACTAACTGACCATTGGGTAATGCGCCGACTGAGTTAATAATGGGTAATTGACCGATTTGTAGTAAGGTTTTGGGTAGGTGTGCGGCATGCGGTTGTGCATCGCCTACGGCACCTAACTGACGGTCGATAATACTACATTGTGTCATCCCGCCATCGGCTAAGGTTAAGCCAACGGCTGAAATACTTTGAGCAATCGCAAAACTTAACATTTTGGTGTTGTACGTGCCTGCTAATGCACCTGCTACATAGGGCATATATTCTGCAGGCGTGACACGCAGGCCATTAATTTTATGACTTTCTAAACCAAGTGTTTCCAATAAATTTTGGACACCTGCACCGCCACCATGAACGATGACAACCGGTCTAATGGATTGTAATTTAGCGATATTTTGGAAAAAAACATCTTGACCCCGAGGCGCATCAATAAATGCACCTCCCACTTTTATAACGAGTGGTGTTGGTGCTTTAGTCATAATGTATTGCTCTCAACAGGCTGGGCAATTAAGCCACTAGTAATCGGGTAGTTGTGCGTTAAATTAGCACACTGGACAGCCTGAGATGCAGCGCCTTTCAAAACATTATCAATGGCAGTAGTAACCACGACATATTCTGCTTCTGCATCATATTTAAAATACACATCACAATAGGGAGTATTGACGACATCATCGATTTTGGGAGCGCTAGCACGTAAACGCACAAACGGAGTGTTGGCATACGCTTGGGTAAATGCTTGTTGCACTTGGGCTAATGTCGTTCCCGGTTTTAATTGAGCCGTGATCGTCGCCAAAATACCACGTTTGAAGTTACCTAAATGCGGGGTAAAGATAATAGGTTGACCTAAATACGCTTCGATTTCTGGTTGATGACGATGACCCAAAATACCGTAGGCTTGCAGTGACACCTCACAAAAACTGTTAGTCATAGAGGCTTTACGACCTGCGCCGCTGACACCGGATACCGCATTAATGACAGGGCGGGTTGAGGTCAGCAAGTTAGCTGCAGCTAATGGCTTTAATCCTGATAAGCTGGCTGTGGGATAACACCCTGGTACAGCAATGACGGATGCGTTGCTAATTTGTTCTGGATACCATTCTGCCAAGCCATAAACCGCTTGTTCAAGCCATTCTCCGCAGGTATGAGCAAAGCCATAATATTGGGCAAATACGTCTTTGTCTTGGATCCGAAAGGCACCGGATAAATCATAAATAACCGCGCGCTTACCCGCTAAAACGGGCATCCAATCGTGGCTTGCTTCATGTGGTGTAGCCAGAAAAATGGCATCACAATCCCACGCCATTTGCGCTAAGATTGCATCATTAATCGGGACCAAAGGTAAATCGCAGACGCCAATTAAGCTAGCATGACACGCGCTTATAGGTAAGCCGGCATCAGTAGAATGCTCTGAGACATATAGTGTGTCTAAGGCAAAGCCCTCATGATGGGCTAAAATATTGACTAATTCTGCGCCTGTGTAACCACTTGCGCCGATAATACAGGTTTTAATCATGTTAGTTTGGATCCTGTGTCCATGCTGTTATTATGTATTTGCATAGAATAATTAAGAAAAACCACTTTCACCCTTACTTATCAATGACACGACTCATTGGTAAGTAAAGGTAAAAAGTGCAGCTACCTCTAAATTTGCACACTCAACGCAAATTTACTCGAAAGTAGCCCAAGCAGGGAGAGTGTAAATACTAATTTAATTATTATTTTACAATAAATGTATAGTTATGCAAATAAAATGTATAAATATTCATAAAAAAGATCGTTATACTTTGTTTTATGCCCTTTGTGACACAACCAATTTAATACAGGATATGCCATGCATTTTGCACCATACCAATACCAACCTGCAGCTCTTCAAGCAGTGCGTTGTGATTATGTAATAATTGCTCAGTGGGTCATGCAGCAATTACCAAAACATTATCAATATGAGCATTTTGGTTCTACTGCCATAGGCGTGCATGGCAAAGCTGTTATTGATATTGCGTGTTTATATCCGAATGTTGCCGGAGATATTAGTGCTAAACAAACGCTGGTAGATCAAACCGTCCCTAAATTGTTAGCTATGGGCTGTGAATGGCAGTGGGGTAAGACACTTTTTCCAACTTTTCGACCACGTCTAGATATCGCTGTCAGCACTGTACAAGGTGAAATTATAAATGTGCATATTCATGTTATCGAATATCATTCCAAAGAACATTTACAACAACGCTATTTTCGGCAACGGTTATTGAATTCACCGGCACTACGCCAAGAGTATATGCAGTACAAAAAACATATCCTTGAGCAAGGTATTACAGAGCATCAAGCCTATGGCAAAGCCAAAAGTGCTTTTGTGAAACGAATTTTAGCGGAGATGAATTAATGAATGATGAATTAGTCAATGATGGCATAATCAATTATTCGGGCAACAACAATCAAGACGAGTTGCAAGCAGAACTTAAGGAGTGTGCGCTGCGCCAATGTTCCCAGCCGCAATGGCACTCGGAAACCCAATTACAGCAGGGGCATGGTGCACAGATTGATGATTGGTTTGAGCACCACGCACAAACAGGTATGCTGAGTATGGCTGATGGCGTTGAATGTGCCTTTGCTATAGTACTATGTCAGACTGCAACACCTAATTCTGCGTCTTGTACAGCGCTAAAAAAAAGACAAACTCTTGTCATTAGCAGTGGTCGGGTCGAGAGTTATGTAAAGTATAAAGAGGTCATATTCGACTTATATCATGCCGGTTTTGATATATTTATTATGGACCATCGAGGGCAAGGATTATCACAACGCAGCTCTCCTAATCCCATGCATGGTTATATTGATGACTTTCAACAATATGTTGATGATTTGTTGTGCTTTGTTGATGAGGTAGTGTATCAGTATTGTGCCCAACCATTATTATTATGCCATTCAATGGGCAGCACGATCGGTGCATTAGCGATCTTGCAACGCCCTCAGCAATTCTCAAAAGTCGTATTTAGTGCACCGATGTTTGGTTTACGCGTTCCGCTCCCGATTTGGCTCGCGCATATTGTGATGAAGTTGGGGCTATTGACTAGTCAGTTATTGGGTCGACCAATGTATTTTATCGGACAGGGAGATTATGCACCTGTTGCTTTTAGCCAAAACCGATTAATGCAATCTTCATTACGTTATGCTCGATTTAGGGAATCTCAGCAGCAATACCCAGAGACACAATTAGGTGGGGTGACTTATCAATGGATCGCGGCAGCTAATATTGCATTAGCACGATTACATGCCCAAGCTGTTCAACTCACGCTGCCGGTATTATGCTTAAGCGCACAAGATGATGGCGTAGTCGATAATCAATTGCAACAGACGCTGGTTAAGCAAATGCCATGTGCAAAGTGGGAAGTGGTAGCTGACGCTAGGCATGAAATTTTATTTGAAAAAGATGCAATACGAAATCCGGCATTAACGACATTAGTGCGTTTTTTACAAGATAAGTAGCCCGTTTTATCAAGATCATTAGCCTGTAAGACCTGCTTTAGGTTATTATAGGGGACTATTTTTATTATAGACCTAAACTTGCGAAGGCGGCTTTTTCTATGCTGGATATTGTATTATACGAACCTGAGATCCCACCTAACACCGGTAATATCATTCGCTTATGCGCGAACTCGGGTTTTGCCTTGCATTTAATTGAGCCATTAGGATTTGCTTGGGATGATAAGAAAGTACGTCGAGCGGGATTGGATTATCATGAGTTTGCCCATGTTCAGCGTCATCCCAATTTAGAAGCGTATTTGGAAAGTGCCCAACCTAAGCGAGTTTTTGCCTGCACCACCAAAGGCTCAATGTTTCATTCCAAAGCTAGCTATCAAGTTGGTGATTGCTTGATTTTCGGCCCTGAAACTCGAGGCTTACCGCATGATTTTATAATGAGTTTACCACCTGAGCAGCGTGTGCGTATTCCGATGTTACCCGATAGCCGTAGTATGAATTTGTCTAATTCTGTGGCTGTATTTATCTATGAAGCATGGCGTCAAATGGATTTTGCCGGAGGAGTTTAGTTGGTGAAGTTTTAGGACAAACTCGTCCCGCAACTACTCGGATTCGTTTTTGGGTGTACGGCTTAATAAGGCTTGAGCGGCCAGTTTAACATTTTTGCCTTCGTATAAGACTTGGTAAATTTGGTCGCAAATCGGCATTTCTACACCCATTCGAGCAGAAAGCGCATGGACTTCTTCGGTATTACGAAATCCTTCAACGACTTGGCCTATTTCGGCAATGGCATCGGCCACACTACTACCTGCACCTAATGCTAAACCAAAGCGACGATTACGGGATTGGTTATCGGTACACGTTAATACTAAATCACCTAATCCAGCCATACCGGTAAACGTATCGGGCTTGGCTTGCATCGCACAACCTAAGCGAGACATCTCTGCTAGACCTCGTGTAATTAATGCGGTACGCGCATTTGCACCAAACCCTAAGCCATCAGCTAAGCCTGCGCCAATCGCAATGACGTTTTTTACTGCGCCACCAAGTTGCACCCCAATCACATCATCGTTGTGATAGACTCGAAATGATTTTTCGCAATGCAGTTTAGCTGCAATCGCTTGCCCTAATGCTTCATCAGTGGTCGCAAGAGAAATAGCTGTTGGCATGCCTGCAGCCATTTCTTTGGCAAAAGTTGGACCGGATAACACAGCAAAAGGGCGATTAGGTCCCACAATATCTGCGGCAACGTCCATTAACAAACGACCCGTTTTAGGTTCAAGACCTTTAGTAGCCCAAACAATACGGTGTTGTGCCGTTAAATGCGGTGCGAGTAATTGCAGGGTTTCAGCAAATGCATGAGAAGGCACAACAACTAAAATGTCTTCACTATGTGAAATAGCATCGGCAATGTCGGGTTCAAGTTGCAGAGCATCAGGAAAACGATAACCGGGAAGGTACTGTTGGTTTTCTCTGGTTTGGGACATCACAGCAAGCTGCTGTTTATTCCGTCCCCAGAGATACGTGTCTACGCCATTGCGTGCTAAGCACATTGCTAATGCAGTGCCATATGAACCTGCACCGATAACACTAATGGCGTTTGACATGGTTTTTAACCTTATGTGACTTATGCGTCAGCTTGTGGTGTCTTACCTTGTTCTTCGGCAGCGCGTTTTTGTACGTATGCTTGGAACACGGCATCAAAGTTAACCGGCGCTAGGTTCAGCGCAGGGAATGTACCGCGGTTGACTAAGTTTGAAATTGCTTCACGTGCATATGGGAACAATGTATTAGGGCAGAAAGCACCCAATAATTGTGCACGATTTCCTTCAGGCATCGCACCAATTTGGAATAAACCAGCTTGTTGTACTTCACATAAAAATGCAACTTCGTTTTCAATTGTCGCTGTCACTGTTACAGATAGAACAACTTCAAATAAATTTTCTTCAACTAAGGTAGTTTTAGTATCTAAATCAAGTTTAACTTCAGGCTTCCACTCTTTCACAAAAATAGCAGGTGAATTAGGAGTCTCAAACGAGATGTCTTTAGTATAAATACGTTGAATATTAAATTGTACAGATTGTTCCTGTGGCGCAGCGCCATTTACTTGTTGTTCGTCAGCCATGCTGTAGTTCCTATAAATTGGTTAAAATGGTTTATGCCAAAAGTGCGTCTAATTTACCTTGATATTCAAGGGCAAATAAATCATCACAACCACCTATATGGGCGTCATTGATAAATATTTGCGGCACGGTTGAATGGCCGTTTGCGCGAGTAATCATTACGTCGCGTTGTGCTGGATGGTCAAGGATATCGGTATTTGAAAATTCGACACCTTTTTGCGTTAATAACGCAACTGCTCGTCGGCAAAACGGGCAGTAATCTTTGGTATAAAGTTCAACGTTAGCCATCAATACTTCCTATTTCGTTGTTGGCAAATTAGCTGAAGACCATGCATTCATGCCGCCTTGTAGCACGGCAGCTTCACTGAAGCCTGCTTTTAATAGTTGTGAGGCCGTTTTTTTAGCACTCATACCCATTGCACATACTACTATAATGGGTTGTGATTTATGTTTTTCAAGTTTACTAAAATCAGCGCTTTCGATTTCACTCGGTTTTAGCTGGCGTGCACCAACAATATGACCTTTTTTAAATTCATCCGGTTTACGGATATCCAGTAATACCGCATCCTCTTTGTTTATTTTGAGTGTTGCTTGATGCGTGTTTAGCTCTTTTACCGCAGATAATGCGCCGGCAACAAAGGTGTAGATAATCAAAATGATTAATGCCAACCATACGCCTGATAAGAAAAAGTTATTTTGTGCAAACTCGACAATTTGTTCCATGAAAAAACACCATCACTAAAAATTTAAGAGTGCAAAGTATATCGAAAATCATAGATTTGACTAGTACTGATATGAATTTGCTAAAAAATATCTATGAAATAGCGACATTTGCTTTATACCCGCAGCGTAAAATGATAATTTATATAGCGCAAAATTAACTATCTTTGAGGTACACATGACACAGAGTAAAACCCCACTAGCCTTACTTATTTTAGATGGCTGGGGCTATCGAGAAGCAGCTGAAAATAATGCGATACGTGCCGCTAATACGCCAAATTTAGATGCGTTGCGTGCGCAATATCCTAATACATTAATTTCAGGATCAGGCTTAGATGTGGGTTTACCCGATGGTCAAATGGGCAACTCAGAAGTAGGACACGTCAATTTAGGCGCGGGTCGAGTGGTTTACCAAGACTTTACCAAAATCACAAAAGCGATTGCAGATGGTGATTTCCAAACTAATCCAGTGCTCGTTGCTGCAATTGATAAAGCTGTCGCAGCAGGTAAAGCTGTTCATTTATTAGGCTTACTTTCTCCTGGTGGCGTGCATTCCCATGAAGAGCATATTTTTGCTGCGATTGAATTAGCCGCTGCACGCGGTGCAAAAGCGATATATTTACACGCATTTTTAGATGGCCGTGATACCCCACCTCGCTCAGCTCTCGCTTCGTTAGCCAAAGCGGATGCGGTATTCGCGAAAGCTGGTGTGGGCAAAACCGCGACTATGGTTGGTCGTTACTACGCGATGGATCGTGATAATCGCTGGGATCGCGTTGAGCAAGCTTACCAATTAATGACGCAAGGAAAAGGGCTGCATACCGCCGACAATGCTGAAGCTGGGTTAGCTGCCGCGTATGCGCGTGATGAAAATGATGAGTTTGTTGGTGCTACCGTTATCGGTGAGCCGGTTACGATGGACGCGGGGGATACTGTCATTTTCATGAATTTCCGTGCTGACCGTGCGCGTCAATTAGCCCATACGTTCGTGGATGAAACCTTTACTGGATTTGACCGCGGGGATGCGATTGCGTTTTCTGAATTTGTCATGCTGACTCAATATGAAAAAAATCTAGCTCTACCATGTGCCTATCCTCCTACGCCCCTTCATAACGTACTCGGTGAGTGGTTACAGGATAATAACAAGACCCAATTACGTATTTCTGAAACAGAGAAGTTTGCTCACGTAACGTTCTTTTTCTCCGGTGGCAAAGAAGACGAATTTGCTGGTGAAAAGCGTATATTGATCCCATCTCCTGATGTGGCGACGTATGATTTACAACCTGAAATGAACTCTGAAAAATTAACTGATGAGTTAGTTAATGCCATTCGTTCACGCGAATTTGATGCCATTATTTGTAATTACCCCAACGGCGATATGGTCGGACATACCGGAAATTTTGCCGCTGCTGTGAAAGCGTGTGAAGCGGTTGATGCCTGTATTGGGCGGGTCGTTGCAGCGTTAAAAGAAGTCGGTGGGGAATGCTTAATTACTGCTGATCATGGTAATGCTGAACAAATGCAAGATCCATCGACGGGTCAAGCCCATACTGCTCATACAAGCGAACCAGTTCCGTTTATTTATGTGGGGCGTGATGCAACATTCCGTACCGATGGAACATTGAGCGATGTTGCGCCGACTATGCTGCATTTGATGGGCATGGCGCAACCCGAAGAAATGACAGGGTCGCCTATTATGCGTTTAAAGGCATAAATACTTGAACATGAGCGGTATCAAACAATGGATAGGTGCTTGGGTGTTATTTTGCTCAAGCATGTGCGCTTGTCTGACGTCGCTGCATGCCCAAGAAGCTGATTTAGAAAAAATACAATCTGCACTCAAAAGTACTAAAGCGCAATTACTACAAAAAGAACAACGCCGAAGCGCTATTTACTCGGAATTAAAAGTACAAGAAGAGAATATAGCTGATACAGCCAAAGCACTCAATAGTACGCGAATACAGTTGATTCAAAACAAGGTAGTACGTGACGATTTAACCAGTCAGAAAATTATCCTTGATCAAAATGTAACAAAACAACAAGCCGTGATGGCAAAACACATCAAAGCATCTTATGTCGCGGGTAACTATGATTATGCCAAGATGTTATTTAATCAAGAAGATGCAGCTAAGTTTGAGCGTGTACTGACTTATTACCAATTTCTATATAAACAACGAAAGCAGACAATCGATCAGTTTCGTACCTATATCAGTGAATTGACCCAAATTGAACAAGAGCTTTTTGCAAAAGAGCTAGAGCTCAATGATTTGTTAGACACGCAGCAGGCACAGCAGTTAGTGCTTAATACGCAGCGGTCTAAACGCGAATTATCAATTAAACAGTTAGAACAACAAATTCAAAGTGATACAGCCAAAATTGAACAACTCGAGGCTGACGAATTACGGATCGCCGAAGCGATTGAACAAGGTCGCCGGGAAAGTGCAGAACAACAATCTTTAGCTGGATTACTGCCTTATAAAGGTGCATTGTTACACCCAGCAAAAGGGCGTTTGCGCCGGTTATTCGGACGAGTTAGGCAAGGTCAAGTGCGTTGGAAAGGGATTTTGTTTCAAGGGGAAGAAGGATCTGAGATTAAGGCTATACAAACGGGTCGGGTATTGTTTTCGGAATGGTTACGGGGATTTGGGCTAGTCATGATAATTGACCATGGCAAAGGCTATATGTCGGTATATGGTTATAATCAAGCATTACTTAAACAACCAGGTGACACGGTCCGTCGAGGTGAGACAGTTGCCTTAATGGGACAATCAGGCGGGCAAACTCGTCCTTACTTGTATTTTGAAATTCGTCGCAAGGGGATCCCCGTGAATCCTACCGCATGGTTATCGCAACGCTGAGTTATACACAGTTTCAAAAATCGTGTAAGAAATCGTCTACTTTTAGTGCAAATGGCTGTGTAAGTTGTTATTCTCTAGAGACTTTGTCGAAGGTTAATCGTTCACATGTACCTAATATGCCCTCAATTCATCTCTGATATCTTGCGAAACATTTCACGTTTCGTCTTCATGGGGGTGTTGTGGTGGAGTGTGTCAGCAGCCACAATGCTGGGCATGACACAGGCTGCAACAACAGCAGCTAATGATTCAGCAACAACGTTTGTAAAGCCAAGTTATATCAGTATTATTATCGATGATATTGGATACAAGCACGGTGATAAACGCTTTACTCAACTCCCCAAAGAGATCTCCTTTGCTATATTACCTCACGCACATTATTCGTTTGATCTAGGTTTAGCGGCGGGTGAGCAAGGGCGTGATGTCATGTTGCATTTACCCTTAGAATCGATTGTTCCTTCGGGCCAACTCGGTGATGGTGCATTAATGACGTATATGGATCGAGCTGAGTTACAAGAGACATTTGCTAGTGCCTTAGCTTCAGTACCGAACGCCATTGGCATCAATAATCATATGGGCAGTAAATTTACACAATTATCCGGTCCCTTGTATGCGTTGATGGATCTGGTAGCGCGACAACAATTGTTTTTCATTGATAGTCGCACAACGCCTTTTTCTAAAGTTGAGTCTATAGCGCGACAAAAGGGCATTGAGACAGCGAGGAGAAATATATTTTTAGACCATGTCACTTCGGCTGATTTTATTGAAAGGCAGTTTAAGCAATTAATCCGCCAGGCACAGCGTAATGGTCATGCCTTAGCGATAGGGCACCCTCACGATAAGACGTTGGCGTTTTTATTACAAAATTTACCCTTATTGAAACAACACAACATTCAATTAGTCGGTATTCAAGATTATTTGTATCTTACTGATACGAAAGCTAAAACTCCAAATCCTGTAATGCAAACAGAGCAAACCGCGTTACAGACTGCCCCTCTTCCTTAGAAAATATTAGCGCACCGATTACTTTATGTTATACTATAACATCTTAGTTAAGCCAGAATGTGAAAGCAAAGCGTGAACAAAACTAGTACTACAACATCAACCGATACTAATTCGGTATCGCAAGATACTGACAACACATTGTATGACAAAGCGGGGATATGGATCTCAAGCATCTGTGCATTTCATTGTCTAGCATTACCAGTGTTGCTGCCTATGGTACCTTTGATTGCGAGTTCTTTTTTTGCTGAAGTATGGTTTGAACGAATGATCCTAAGTATCTCAATTTTAATCGGTTTTATTGGTTTATTTATCGGTTTTTACAAATATCACCGTCAGCTTTACCCGTTATATTCACTTACAATGGGTGGTCTTATTTACTGGCATAAAGATGTGTTTGGACATGAATATGAACCATTCACGATCGCAGTTGGGGCGTTGCTTATTGTAGTTGCTCATTACATAAATATAAAGTTATGCAGATCTTGTAACAGCTGCCAAGCAGATAGTTGTGCTAGCTCGGTTGCATCATAAGCGTATCATTACTGAATATCGCATCCACTTGCCATTGTGCTAAGCGCTGTGCTGTAGCAAAGTCATTGACCGTATAAACCCACACTTGTTTACCTAAACGATGCGCATCAGCTATAAGCTCAGGGCTAACCATATCCTGAGCTGTTGCCACAATATCAAATCTTCCTAATACGGCATACTGTGCTAAGTCTTTCGGTAAATGTGCAATTAATCCACCATATTGAGTGTTGATTCCAGCCTTTTGATACGTATCTAATAAACAATGATTAAATGACGATAATACTGTGTCAGAATGAATCAATCTTCTTTGTTGTAAATCTAACAAGTGGCGAATAAATAACGTATTATCATCGACAGATTTGACTTCAATATTGATGCTTAAATTGTGTGATGAAACGACTGTCAATACTTGCTCTAAAGTAGGTATTTCATATGTCATTAGTTGTTCAGCGGTGAGTGCCGATATGGGAATATTCAACTGATGGGTGCGAGTTAAAGTCTGATCATGGATCACCAAGGCGCGACCATTGATGTAATGAACGTCAAATTCAATTCCTGCAATAGGATGGGTTAACGCGAGTTGAAATGCGGCTAATGAGTTTTCTGGTGCATATTGGCTGGCGCCGCGGTGAGCAATGATTTTCATAGTGGATAGCCTAAACGAATATGTTAAATTAAAGACTAAGCAAAACTGCCCTAAAAGATATTTATGCTTTGGTCTCTTGCTCAGTTCGCTGAGAACGCTGAGCGCGTTGAGTATTAATCGTTTCGTATACTGCGGCAGAAATTACCATTAATCCACCTAAAATGGTTTGCCAACGGGGATCTTCACCTAAAAAGATGATGGCAAAAACCACACCATAAAAAGGCTGCATACAAGCAACGAGTGAAAAGGTCTTAGCGCGTAAATGGCGCAGTGCTGCAGCAACCGCTGTGTGCGGAACAGCAGTAAAAAATATGCCCAAGGCGGCCAATAATCCCCATGTGTTGGCATCTGCGCTTGCGATCTCTTCAATACCCAATAAGGCAATGCAGCCAGTGACAATTAAGGTTTGGTAGGCCATAGCCCGAGTGCCGGAATAATGGGAAAAGAACTTACGGTGCATGAGGTTACGTATAGAGTATAAAAAAGCCGAAAATACGCCGACACCAATGCCGAGTGTGACATCATTGTCAAATGACACATCTGGCACCATGATCGCAATCCCAATAAAGACAACCAATGCACTACAGATATCTTGCCAAGCGAGTTTGATCCCTTCAAAGATAGGCTCTAATAACACCGTGATCACAGGAAACGTAAATAATGCAATGATCCCAACCGACACCGACGACAATTGCATAGCTAAAAAGTACGTCACCCAATGTGCAGCCATCACCACACCAAGTAAAGCGCCCATTACATAGTCACGCTTAGAGTCGAGGCGCATTGATTCGCCCAAAACTCGCACTAACAAGTACAAAAATATACAAGCAAAAAATGAACGGCCTAACGTAATCGCCATCGCAGAGAGCGGAATAATTTGTGAAAATAATGCGGTGCCACCTAACAATATGACAGTTAGGTGCAACGAATAGAGACTACGTTTGACAGGATCCATTATTAATCGAACATTAATTGTTGGATTTAATCGTGGCGAAAGGCTGACCCAAGCGAGTGACGTCATCAGCCGCTAATTGACCGAAGTCGACTTTGTTAGGTTCAAAACAGGCAACAATGGTTGAACCAAGTTTAAATAAGCCCATCTCTTCGCCTTTTTGTAATGTGACACTGTCGCCAGAGGCATCAGTGTACTGCCAATGTGTAACGTGCTTACCTGCAGGAGGCGTCACATTACCGGCCCAAATCGTTTCGATACTGGCTACGATGGTTGCACCTACTAATACGATCGCCATTTTACCAATTTCAGTATCAAAAATAGCAACAACACGTTCATTGCGGGCAAACAACCCTGGAACATTTTGTGCGGTTAATGGATTGACAGAGAATAATTCACCTGGCACATAAATCATGTCGGTTAATTTACCGGTCATTGGCATGTGAATACGATGATAATCGCGAGGAGATAAGTAAATAGTGGCAAAGTCGCCACCTTTAAACGGCGCAGCTATTGTGGCATCTCCGCCTAATAAGGCCGTTAAACTATAGTGATGCCCTTTGGCTTGGAAAATGGTATCGCCTTTAATGGAACCTAGCTGACTGACAGTACCGTCAACTGCATGTCCTAATTCTTGTGTATCGTCACTAAAAGGACGTAAGCCGTCTTTTAATTGACGGGTAAAGAAGGCATTGAACGAAGAGTAATGCTCAGGATTTTCATGTTGTGCTTCGCTCATATCAACGTTAAATTGTTTGATAAAAGCACGAATGATGTTGGTAGTAACACGGCCATATTCGGCAGCAGCAAGTGCGCCAACTAGGCGTGATAATGCATGTTTAGGTAAAATATACTGTAATTTAATTTTTAGCCAGTTGATCAAAGCTAATACTCCAAGGACAAAATAAGGCGCTATTGTACTGGAAAAAAGCGCAGATGTACGCAATCAAAACGTACTTAATCATTAGCTTTTAGAATAACTAGGGCGCTTTTCTTCCATTGCATCGATAATTTTGTGATAGGACTCATATCTTGCTTCATCAATGATGCCATTATCAACGGCGTCGCGGATCAAACAACCAGGATCATCACCATGTTTACAATCACGAAATTTGCAGCCACCTAAATAATCTCTAAACTCAATAAATCCGCGGGTAATTTGTTCATCAGGTAAGTGCCATAATGAAAATTCACGTACCCCAGGTGAGTCAATTACATCGCCACCTTCGGTAAAATGTAACAGTTTCGCTGTAGTCGTTGTATGGGTGCCCAAACCTGAATTTTGCGAGACATCGCCCACGACTTCATCAGCATCTGGCAGTAATTGATTGACTAGTGAGGATTTACCCACACCAGATTGACCGACGAACACACTAATGTTGTCGGTTAATAACTGGGCTAAATCTGCAATACCCTCACCGGTTACACAGCTTGTCAGCAAGACTTTGTAACCAATGTCGTGGTACACCGATAATAGGTCGATGACCATTTCGCGGTCTTCTTCATCGAGCAGTTCCATCTTATTAATAACAATGACGGGTTGTATTTGTACGTCTTCGCATGCCACCAAATAACGGTCAATGATATGTGGCGATAAGGTTGGCACAATTGAACTTACGATTATGATTTGGTCGATGTTGGCAGCAATGGGTTTAACGCCATCATAATAGTCGGGACGCGTCAGGACTGTTTTACGGTCATGGACGATCTCAATAATGCCTAAATCACGCGGTTCATCAGAAATACTAGGACAAAAAATAACACTATCACCACACACCACTGATTCAATAGTGCGACGTATATGGCATTTGTGTAGCTTCCCATTTGCATCTTCAACATTTGCATGTTTACCAAAACGGCCTACTACTGTAGCGGGTTGAGCGGTACCAAGATTATCATGCTCAATCGGTGTTTTGGTTAAACGTAGAGAACGGTTCGTTGATACTTGACGTTTTTGTCGATGGGTGAGTTTTGGTTTTTTTGCCACTTTAGCCTAGTCGATGTAAAATAAAACTTAATGTAATACCCATGTTACCGTTAAGATATACGGATTACCATGTATTAATTACGCCGAATCTATTTCACACGACGGACAGGATATTTTATGAGTGACATGAGTCAAGCAACATTAAGCCCACAATGCAATGATAGCAATCTCATTTGGATTGATATGGAAATGACGGGGTTAGATCCAAATACCTGTGTCGTGTTAGAAATCGCCACGATAGTGACCGATGCACAATTAAATGTATTAGCGGAAGGCCCAGTACTCGCTATACATCAATCTGATGAAGTATTAGCCAATATGAATGAGTGGTGCATTGACGTGCATGGCAAGACAGGTTTGACCCAACGATGTCGAGATAGCAAAATAAGTGCAATCGATGCACAAGCACAGACGATTGCATTTTTATCTCAGTGGGTACCGGCGGGAAAATCACCACTGTGTGGTAACACAATCGGACAAGACCGACGTTTTATGGTCAAATATATGCCTGAGCTTGAAGCCTATTGTCATTATCGTAGTATCGATGTTAGTACTATTAAAGAACTGGCTGCTCGCTGGCAACCTGATGTTTTAAAAGGATTTAATAAAAAAGGTGTGCATTTGGCATTGGCTGACATCCAAGAATCAATCGCTGAATTACAATACTATCGAACGCACGTTTTTAAAATTTAATTGATAAAAGACTTGCAAGGCTCAAATATCTTTGTAAAATGCGCTCCTCAATTGCGGGAATAGCTCAGCTGGTAGAGCACAACCTTGCCAAGGTTGGGGTCNNTCGAATCTCGTTTCCCGCTCCAAACATTAAAAAACGTCGTCTTTATTTATTAAAGTCGGCGTTTTTTGCTTTTCGGTATTCACTTACTTGCGCCTACCCCTTGTACCCAACTAAAGAAACGCTTAAAATCCGCCCGGTTAAAAGTACGTTGACTAATAATAATAATTACACACTATTACATTTATAAATAATAAACGGGATACCTCCATGAAAGCACCTACTCAAGCGCGTTTTAATGCGTCATTAGTCGCTATCGCTGTTGCCTCAGGTTTAGTACCTATGCAGCAAGCTATCGCACAGATAAACGAAGCTCAAATTGAGAAAATTGAAATCACTGCCACGCGTCGTTCAGGAACAGTTCAAGATGCGCCGTTAAATATCACAGCCTTAACGGCTGATACATTAGCAGAACAAAACATCGGTCAATTAGAAGATGTTGCGCGCTGGGTACCTGGTTTGACGGTCGTTGATCAAGGTGGTCGTAATGATTCGCCGATTATTGTGCGTGGTTTGAACACCAACTCAACTGGCCCTGGTGCTAATGGTGGCACTGTTGCTACTTATTTAGGTGAGTTGCCGTTATTCTTAAATATGCGTTTAACCGATATTCAACGTGTTGAAGTCTTAATCGGTCCACAAGGTACGCTTTATGGTGCAGGAACATTAGGCGGTGCCATCCGTTATATCCCGAAAGAAGTCGAGTTAGATATGACTTCTGGTGAAGTCTATGGCGATATTTTTTCTGTATCTGAATCAGATTCTTTAGGTGGTGAATACGGTTTTGTCTTTAATACGCCATTAATTAACGATAAATTAGGCTTCCGTGCATCATTAAATTATTACAACGACCCAGGCTTTATCGACTACAACTATGTCGTGCGTCAAGGTGGTGTATCCTTAGCCGATCCAGATTGGAACGATGCTGCAGCGCTAGAAGATAATTTACGTCAAGTTAAAGATGCCAATGGCGAAACGACTTTAACCGGTCGTGTAGCTGTGCGTTGGACGCCAACAGACAAAATCGATGCAACGTTAGCGTATTTTTACCAAAGCCAAGATGTGGAAGGTCGTTCTATTTCACATTATAATGCACTACCTGAATCCAATGCACTTAGCGGTCAGCCGGGTCAATACGACTCTGCATATCGTTATGAGGAGCCACGTGAAAAAATCGATGAGCTGTTAAGTCTTGAAGTGACGGCTGATCTAGGTTTTGCAGAATTAACGGCTGCTGCAGGTGTCTCATCATTTGAAGCTGACGGCCAACGTGATCAAACGGATTTATTAATTCGCTTAAACTATAGCTACGAAGATTTTCCTGCGTTCTCAGCATTTACTCGTGAACAAGATAACTCTGATGTTACTACTGGTGAAGTGCGTCTAGTATCTACGTATGAGTCAGACTTTAGCTGGATTGCGGGTGTGTTTTATAACAAATTCGAATCAGATAATCGCTCTGAAGAATTTACGCCTGGTTATGATGCTTTCCTTGGTGGTTCTCGTCCAGATGCACTAGAATATTTATCAGTAGGTCAGTCAACTATCACTGAATCAGCTGTATTTGGTGAAGTGACTTATCAAGCAACCGAGAAATGGGATGTCACTCTCGGTTTACGCGCTTATCAGTATGATGTTGAAGCGACTTCCGCTATCGATTTACCTTTGTATTATTCGGTCTTTGAAGGGCGTGGTCCTGATTCAATTGTTTTAGATTATGATTCTGAAGGGACGGATGATTCTGGTACGTTAATGAAGTTTAATACTTCATATAAATTCACTCCGGATTTAATGGCGTATTTCACCGTATCCGAAGGTTTCCGTATTGGTGGTGCAAATGGTGTAGCAGCTTGTCCTGATAATATTGATACGATTGAATCTCAGATTGTATGTGCGTTGTCTAACGAACAAGTTTACGTTGCTGATACCACGACTAACTATGAGTTTGGTGTTAAATCATCGTTTTTGCGTAATCGTTTATACGTCAATGCGGCATTCTTTGATATCGATTGGCAAGATGCGCAAGTAGCTGGTGCCACCGTCAATGGTGCACAACCTATTACTGCTAATGCACGTGGTGCAGGATCGGATGGTTTTGAATTATCTGTACGTGGTGTTCTTTCTGATGAGTTAACAGCGTATGCGACATACTCTAATGTTAATGCAAGCTTGACTGAAGATGCGCCGTATTTGTTTGGTGTTAATGCTGAGCAAGGCACGGATATTCAAGACTACTATGACGGCAAATCAGGCGACCGTTTATCAGGTGCACCTGAAACTCAAGTATCAGTAGGCTTTAAATATTCAACTGAAGTACTTGATGGTAAAGCATTAGATGTTGTTTATGGTTTAACCGCACAAAGTGATGTGCTTACCAAAGTGGGGGGGCGCGCTGATGGTGAGTTTTTGCCTGGTTTTGCATTAAGCAATATCAGTGCAACCATTGCGGATGACAGCTGGTCTGTTGCGTTATATGTTGATAACTTATTTAACAAATATGCGTACACTTCAGTCCGTCGTGATCGCGCGGACTTAGGTTTAGGTCGTTTTGACAGCCTTGAGCCTAATCGTGTTGATATATTACGTAACTACGGTCGTTATGTTGTAGAGCCACGTAAAATCGGTGTGAAGTTTACTTATACGTTTGATATGTAACGGTAAGTTAATTATATTGAACCGGTGTAGTGGCATGTAGATGTCCATTGCACCGGTTTTTTTATAGGAAAAAAGTCATGACTCTCGAGCAACAACATCACCGTGTGTTAGGTTTAATAAACCAAAACCAATGGATCGAAGCACATCCACATATTGTCAATTTGATTCGTCAAGCTGGTGCTGATGAAGCTGCTGCTAAACGTCGTTATTTTCATGCCGAAGGGTATTTTTTATTAGGCATGGTCAATGCTGAAATTGGTCAGTTTAATAAAGCAACTCAGTGTATTGAACAGGCGAATACGATCCTAAGACGGGATGAATATGATGCGTATTTGGCGAAATGCTATGCGTTATTAGGTGATACGAATTTAGCTATGCAAGCCATTGACCGTATTGATATGCAGCAGTTGCTTGAGCCCAATGCCTTGGATACCGCTGGTGTTTCATTAAGTCGAATTGGCTTTCATGATCACGCGTTGCCTTATTTTGAAAAAGCTATCGGCTTGAATAATACGCGATATCAGTATTTTTATAATTATGGCATGTCGTTAAAGTTTGCAGGGCAGTTTAGTGCAGCGAAGATGGCGTATGATAAAGCATTAGCATTATATCCACAGCATGCGCCATCCCATTTTGCGTTGGCTGATTTAGGTCAGGCGACCGAACAGCACAACAATATAGAAAGACTAGAGACGTTATTAGCTGATGCGACTAACCAAGAAGGACTATCTGGTAAAGTGGTTGACGATGTTATGCATTATGCACACGCATTGGCGTTAGAATTACAGCAACTTAAACGCCATGAAGACGCGTTTACTGTGTTAGTTAATGCCAAAGCAGTAAAAGCGGCGACATTAAATTATAGCATTGATGCTGATAAGGCGTTATTTGCTGCGGTTCGATACACGCTATCGTCACAGGTAAAAAAATCAGTCAGCTCTGATAGTCCAAGCCGTCCAATATTTATTGTCGGCATGCCACGATCGGGCACAACCTTAGTGGAGCGTATATTATCGCATCACAGCCAAGTCGGCAGTGGTGGCGAATTGCAAGATTTTGGTATTGCGGTAAAGCAGTTAACCCAAAGTGTCGGGCAGAACGTACTAGATATCGATACTATTAAGCAAGCACAGCAGCTAGATTTTGCGCAACTCGGGCAGTTATACTTAGACAAAACCCAGCGCATCGCCCCAAATGAGCCTCGATTTATTGATAAACTCCCGTTTAACTTTTTTTATATTCAATTGATTCAACAAGCGCTACCTGATGCCAAGATCATCATAATGCTGCGTGATCCTATGGATACTTGTATTGGTAATTTTAGACAGTTATTTTCGTTAAATTCGCCCTATTATAATTACGCATTTAATTTGGATACTGTTGGCGAGTTTTATGCAGAGTTTAGGCAATTGATGACCGCATTTGTGGAGCATAACCCTGCTAATATTCGGGTGCAGCAATATGAAACACTCGCTCAGTCACCGGATACGCAAGTTAGTGAGTTGCTGGAATTTTGTGAATTGCCGTTTGAACCACAATGTGTTCAAGTACAAAACAACACATTACCGGTTTCAACAGCCAGTAAAGTACAAGTTCGACAGCCAATTAACACCTCATCTATCGGCCGTTGGAAAAAATTTGGCAATGCGACTGTACCGTTGCAAAAAAGACTCAGTGCTCATAATCTCATCTGACAAATCTGCTAGCATCTGATAAAATTTGGCTAAATTCATACAGCAACAGTTTAAATTATATGAGCAAAAATTATGTATTGTCTACTTACGAGCGCTTTGTAAAGCATCCTTTTGGCAAGCGATTGTTTAGTTGGTTTACGGCTAATAAAGCCCCTTATTTTAAAACAATCACGCCACTAGTAACGGAACTTCGCCCAAACCATTGTGAAGTAGTGTTTAAAAAACGCAAAATTGTGCAAAATCATATAGGAACTGTTCATGTGATCGCGATATGCAATGGACTTGAAATGGCAATGGGGTTTATGTGTGAAGCTTCTATACCAAAGCATTTGCGATGGATCCCTAAGGGCATGGAGCTCACATATCCTGCCAAGGCAGGTTCGGATATCCGCTGTGTCGCAGAGGTTACGGACGATGCCTGGAAACCTGGTAATCTACCGATTAAAGTAACCGCATACGATACCAACGATAATATTGTGGTCTGCGGAACGATCACGGTTTGGGTCAGCGAAAATAGACCATCGTCTAAAGACAAGTCGTAGAGACTCAAGTAAACTATCGGTATTATTTGCTTATGATACGAATTCAATTGTTAGCTGAATGTAAATAAAATCCTAATTATCGCTATTAAAACCCATTATTTATGATGTTTATCCTAATTATTTATAATTTTAGGATATAAATTTCACTTTTTGCGTTTTTTGGGTTTTCACTTCCTAATTGGTATCGTACAATCATCACAATTGTTTTTAAACTTTTTTCTTGGAGAATACCGTGGAAATGATGTCTGGCGCTGCAATGGTAGTGCAAACCCTTAAGGACTTAGGGGTTAAACATGTATTTGGCTATCCTGGTGGTGCAGTACTTGATATTTATGATGCCCTATTTGCTCAGGATGACGTAGAACATGTCCTCGTTAGACACGAGCAGGCAGCGGCGCACATGGCTGATGGTTATGCGCGTTCTACTGGGATCACGGGTACAGTACTAGTAACTTCAGGTCCCGGAGCGACTAACACCATCACTGGTATTGCAACGGCTTATATGGATTCCATTCCAATGGTCGTGTTATCGGGTCAAGTGCCCACTACATTAATTGGTGAAGATGCATTCCAAGAAACTGATATGGTGGGATGTTCACGTCCTATCGTTAAACATAGCTTTTTGGTTAAGCGTGCTGTGGATATACCCAAAGCGATAGCACAAGCTTATTATATTGCCAATACTGGCCGTCCTGGCCCGGTAGTGGTTGATTTACCCAAAGATATTGTGAACGTTGCAGAAAGCCATCCGTATGAGTTTCCTACTGATGTGACTATGCGTTCATATAATCCTGTATTAAAAGGGCACAACAAACAAATTCGTAAAGCGGTTGCTTCTATGGCAAAAGCTAAGCGTCCTGTCTTATACGTCGGTGGTGGTGCGATTACTGCTGAAGCTAACGGCAAAGTCACGCAGCTAGCTGAACTATTAAAATGTCCCGTAACTTGTACGTTAATGGGCTTAGGCGCATTCTCAGGCGTTCATGAACAATTCGTTGGTATGCTCGGTATGCACGGTACACTTGAGGCCAATAAGACAATGCACAATGCTGATTGTATTATTGCACTAGGTGCACGTTTTGATGACCGGGTAACAAATAATGTTGATAAGTTCTGTCCATATGCCGATATCATACATGTCGATATTGATCCTGCATCTATCTCAAAAACCATTAATGCACACATCCCTATCGTTGGTAGTGTGGATGTGGTTGTCGACCAATTACTTGAAGAATTGGCCCATGAATCACTCGATGGCCAAGAAGAAAAACTCGCTGATTGGTGGACGTCAATTAAACAGTGGCGTACCCAAAACTGTTTAGACTTTGATCAGTCATCACAAGTAATCAAACCGCAAAAAGTCATTGAAGCACTATATAAGCATACCAACGGCGATGCCTTTGTTAGCTCTGATGTCGGTCAACACCAGATGTTTGCTGCTTTATATTACCCGTTTGATAAGCCTCGTCGCTGGATCAACTCAGGTGGTCTAGGCACTATGGGCTTTGGTTTACCTGCGGCAATGGGCGTGCAGTTTGCCCACCCTGAAGCGACCTCTGTTGTAGTAACGGGTGATGGTAGTATTCAGATGAATATTCAAGAGCTTTCGACGTGTTTGCAATATAACTTGCCAATAAAAGTTATTTTATTGAATAACAGTGCGTTGGGTATGGTGCGTCAGTGGCAGGATATGATTTATAAGGGTCGTCATTCTAATTCTTACGTTGAAGCGATGCCTGATTTTGTCAAGCTAGTAGAAGCCTATGGCCATGTAGGCATTAAAGTTGATCACCTCGATGAACTTGATGATGCAATGGCTCGCTGTTTCGCAGAGAAAAAGCGTTTGGTATTTATGGATATTGCTGTAGACCAAAACGAGCACGTATACCCAATGCAAATTAAATATGGGGCGATGGATGACATGCGCCTTAGTAAGCAGGAGCGCACTTAATGAGACGAATTATTTCTGTATTAATGGAAAATGCACCTGGAGCATTATCAAGAATTGTAGGCGTGTTTTCACAACGTGGATATAACGTTGATTCTTTGTGTGTAGCTGAAACAGACGATCCGAGTCTGTCCCGCTTAACGATTGCAACGCAAGGCGATAACAAGGTCATAGAGCAAATCATCAAACAGATGAACAAACTTATTGATGTCCTAAAAGTGACTGAGTTAACGGAAGCTGCTCACGTAGAACGTGAACTGGTTTTGGTTAAGGTCGTCGCCAATAGTGAAGCCGCACGCAGTGAAATTATGCGTAATGTTGATATATTCAGGGCTAAAATATTAGATGTAAGTGCGGTGAATTATACTATTGAGTTAACCGGGGCATCTGAAAAACTAAATGCATTTATTACCACTTTAGGTAATAGTTCAACTATCGTAGAGTCAGCTAGAACTGGTGTTTGCGGGCTTGCTCGTGGCGAAAGGTCGCTGACGCCATAGCAAAAATATAACAATGAAATTTACTGATCTAAATCAATATTGACGTTTATTGATTAAAATTAAACCTTTGATTAATAAATTGTCGATGTTATTATATCCTTGTTCTCGCTTAGGCATGATTATTTGTTCGAGCCTTATTGGTCTTAACAGAGTGTAAATTCTGGAGTAATATATAAGACAAACGCCTATAAGCACCCTAAATGAGAGCAAGGATACGCAAAGGCGTTTTATTTATATTTAAAGATTTAAGGTTACACATATGTCTATAGTTACAGGTTCTGTAAAGTGGTTCAATGCCGATAAAGGTTATGGTTTTATTACTCAAGATAATGGCGGCAAGGATGTATTCGTACATTTCCGTGCTATCCAGTCTGAAGGTTACAAAACGCTTCCAGAAGGCCAAAAAGTTTCTTTCGAAATTGAAGACGGACAAAAAGGTCTTCAAGCTGCGAACGTAAACGCTATCTAATTCAGTTTAGAATAGTAAAAAAAACCGTGTTCAATGCACGGTTTTTTTATGCCTAAGATTTAGTTGGGCTAGGTAATACGGATTAGTCTAAAAATGCGTACGCATCCCCAAACAATGCATCACTAGGTAAGCCCGCAGCAGCAAAATCATCACGTGCCACTTTAGCCATTGCAAATGGACCTGCAATATAAATTTGATACTCTGCTATTTCATCTGCGATATCTGTTAACACAGCCTGATGAACTAACCCCGTTTTTCCCTGCCAATCTTTACCACCATGTTCCAACACAGGGTGAAAATGGATGTTTGCATGCTGACTTGCAAGCGCACTTAACTCATCAGCTTCGTAAATTTGTTCTAATGATTTTGCGCCCCAATATAAATGAATATCTTGGGTTAATTGCTGAGCAACACATTCATGGATAATTGATTTTGCGTAAGAGTAGCCAGTACCTCCAGCAATGAGCACAATAGGCTGGCTTGTGGGTTGAAGGAATGCATCGCCATGGGCAATTTGTGCCGTAATAAGACCCGTTTCACGCATCACACTCAACACATCCCATGCATAAGCGTTTGCTGGTACCGCACCAATATGCAATTCAATCTTGTTGCTCTCACTGGGAGATGAGGCAATTGAAAATGGGCGGCAATCGCCTTCACCCATCACGATCATGCAATACTGACCTGCTTGATATTGTAAAGGTTCAGAACAAGTGAGGATGATTTTGTAAACGTCGTTAGCAACAGTGCTAATGGATTCGACGTGTAATTGCTGTGTTTGCATAAATTAGTTCTTTTTAGTTGTATGTGTGTGTGGCTGACCTGTTGGAATTAACGCATCAATCCCAAGTTCATCCCAGAGTCCATCTATTTTGGCAATGACTTGAGGATCCATCACTATCGGTTCACCCCATTCGCGATCTGTCTCGCCAGGCATCTTATTAGTTGCATCCATGCCCATCTTAGACCCTAAGCCTGACACAGGTGAGGCAAAATCTAAATAGTCTATTGGTGTATGATCTATCAAAGTTGTGTCTCTGGACGGATCCATTCGGGTAGTAATCGCCCAAATAACATCATCCCAGTTACGCGCATCAATATCATCATCGCAAACAATTACAAATTTAGTGTACATAAATTGACGTAAAAACGACCAGACGCCTAGCATAACGCGCTTCGCATGACCGGGATATTGCTTTTTAATCGTCACGATTGCCATTCGGTATGAGCAACCTTCAGGTGGTAAATAAAAATCGGTGATCTCAGGAAATTGTTTTTGCAAAATCGGCACAAACACTTCATTTAATGCCACACCCAGTATAGCAGGCTCATCAGGTGGACGGCCGGTATAGGTTGAATGATAAATGGGATTGGTGCGATGAGTAATGTGGGTGACCGTCAATACTGGAAACTCATCAACTTCATTATAATAGCCAGTATGATCGCCATAAGGGCCTTCAGGTGCTGTTTCGCCCGGCATAATATAGCCTTCTAGGACGATTTCAGCATTGGCTGGCACTTGTAAATCATTACTGATAGACGCGGTGACTTCAGTTTTGCTGCCGCGTAATAAACCTGCAAAGGCATATTCTGATAACGTATCAGGAACGGGGGTGACAGCGCCAAGAATGGTAGCCGGGTCTGCGCCTAATGCTACTGATACTGGATAGGGCTTATCTGGATACAATTCACACCACTCACGAAAATCCAATGCCCCACCGCGATGGGATAACCAACGCATAATAACTTTGTTTTTGGCGATGACTTGTTGCCGATAAATACCCAGATTTTGACGATTTTTGTGAGGTCCGCGGGTGACAGTTAATCCCCAAGTAATCAATGGGGCAGCATCACCCGGCCAACAACGTTGGATTGGCAATTTTGACAGGTCAACCTCATCACCACTAATCACATGTTCCTGACATGGGGCTTTTTTTACAACTTTCGCAGGCATATTCAAGACTTGCTTAAATACAGGGATTTTACTCCATAAATCTTTTAATCCTTTCGGTGGCTCGGGTTCTTTAAGATAAGCCAGAAGTTTTCCTACATCCCGAAGTGCTGCAACGGAGGACTGACCCATTCCCAGGGCCACGCGTTCAGGTGTACCAAATAAATTCGCTAACACCGGCATAGTATGACCGACTGGATTTTCAAACAACAGAGCAGGGCCACCAGCACGTAAAGTACGATCTGCGATTTCAGTCATTTCTAAATCGGTCGAAATAGGTTGGGTGATGCGCAGTAATTTACCTTGTGCTTCAAGTTGCTGAATAAAATCTCTCAGGTCTTTGTATTGCATATTAAATTAGCCGGGTTGTTTATGTGTGCAAATTATACCAAAGCCTGTGGCAGATTGATCACTATTGAGTAAATTAAATATAATATTTCATGTGCCGATAACGTAATTAGAGATAATGACGCAAATAATGATGTACTAGGACCAGTGGAGAATTACATGATAATCGGGCTACGTTATTTGTTGCTGTGGCTTATCTTAATGCTAAGTTTAAGCGGTATATTCAATATAGCGAACATTCAAGCTCAAGAGATCACAGCAACTGATGGTCTCGAAGGGCAGTTCGATGGGGTCATTGATGATCAATATATGGCAGTGCAACCAGCCGAAGAATCTGTAGCCAATAATGCTCAACCAAGTTATGACGGTAAAATCGATAACGGCGACATCAGTGCCATTCAATTATATTCGCAAGATGAATTAATTCGCATGATTAATCAGAATACGCATTTGCAAAGAGTTCAAGCGGATCGTTGTCAACTGGTACGTGATATTCAAGCTCGAGCAGAAATTCTCACGATCCCAAGCTATCAATTTTTATGGGGTGATATGCTGGCATGGGGCGTGTGCGTCAATCGTGATGCAGAATTGGGGATTGATTATATGCGTTTAGCTGCAGCTCAAGGTTTACCAGCTGCATTTGAGCATCTAGGACGCTATCATGCTAATGGTATATTAGTGACGCAAGATACCCCGTTAGCCGTGCGTTATTTTAAAGAAGCTGCTGCATTAGGTAGTAAACCGGCACTGATACAATTAGCTGATTTATTAATCGCAGGGCATGGTTCTCCTTATGATTATGAAAATGTCTATGTGTGGCTATATCAGACGGTATCCGCAGATAAAACCTATCGCAATAAAGTGAGTACAAGGATGGATGCATTGGAGCAAAAAATGAGTCCATCGGTGATCAAATCAGCCCGAACAGTCATGCGGCAATATTAAATTTTAGCGTATCAAAAACGCAATAATATTTCGAATTAGCGCAATTCGATGAGTACCTGTATACTAGCGCTATGACAGATAAAAAAAATCCAAACTCTATGAGTGATGACCCGCATTTTAAACGGGAACAAGAGAAGTATGAAAATCCCGTCGCTAGTCGGGAGCACTTACTAACCTTATTCAAAACCGAGCAACAACCGCTATCGTTCATGCAAGTGTGTGAACTAACCGACGCCCATTCTGATGAACAGAAAATCGGGATACAACGTCGCCTGCGTGCGATGGAACGAGAAGGCCAACTAACGTTTACCAACCAAAAGAAATACGATTTACAAGCACTTGATGAAGTTATCGAGGGACGTGTAATCGGACATCGTGACGGCTTTGGTTTCTTATTTACAAGCCGCGAAGACAAAGATCTCTACTTATCCGCTTCACAAATGAAACAAGTCGTACACGGTGATATTGTCCAAGCCGTGAGTAAAGGCGTGGATCGCAAAGGTCGTGAAGAAGCACGTGTGACTAAAGTCATCACGCCTCGCGCTGAAGCTATCGTCGGCCGTTATTTCATCGAACATGGTGTCGGTGTGGTTATTCCTGATGATAGTCGCATAAACCATGAAATCTATATTGGTCCCCAAGACGCGAAGGGTGCAAGGCAAGGACATATTGTTGTTGTCGAATTTATTAAACGCCCTTCACGACAAGCAAGTGCCACAGGAAAAATTGTTGAAGTACTGGGTGAACACATGGCACCGGGTATGGAAATCGAGATGGCATTGCGCACATTTGATATTCCACATGAGTGGCCCAAAGCAGTGACAAAGCAAGTTGCTAATCTAGAAGCTGATGTGCCTGAACAAGCAAAAGAAGGTCGCGTAGATTTGCGTGAACTACCTCTTGTCACGATTGATGGCGAAGATGCCCGAGATTTTGATGATGCCGTTTATTGTCGGCCTATTCACAAAGATGGACAGAAGGTTGGATACACCTTGTATGTTGCCATTGCTGATGTATCTCATTACGTACGTCCAGGCACTGCACTGGATGTTGAAGCGATAGAGCGCGGTAACTCAGTGTATTTCCCTGAGCAAGTGATCCCCATGTTACCTGAGGTGTTGTCGAATGGGTTATGTTCACTTAATCCTCAAGTAGACCGCTTATGTATGGTGTGTGAAATGACCATAGATAATATGGGTGCCTGTACCGATTATAAGTTTTATGAAGCGGTAATGCGTTCACAAGCACGCTTAACCTACACCAAAGTAGCCAAAATTCTCGATAACGATCCAGAATTAACCGAGCGTTATCAAGCTCATGTGCCCGATTTATTTAATCTTCACCAGTTATTTAATGCGTTAAAATACGCGCGTGATGGCCGCGGTGCGATTGAATTTGAAACCAAAGAAACGAAATTTGTTTTTAATGCGCAACGCAAAATTGAAAATGTGGTTCCAATAGAACGCAACGATGCACACAAACTTATCGAAGAATGCATGATCATGGCGAATGTCTGTGCAGCGAAATATATTTTGGCTAACAATGCCGAAGCACTCTATCGAGTCCATGACAAGCCAGATGAAGATCGTTTACTGACTTTTACCACCTATTTAGGTGAAATAGGGATCTCACATCAATTAAAAGGCGATACATCAGCGCATGCCTTTACACAAGTCGTCAATAAAATTCGTAACCGTCCCGATAGTGAATTACTCCAAACCATGTTACTGCGCAGTATGAAACAGGCTGTGTATGATTATGAAAATATTGGCCACTTTGGTTTAGCGTTAGAGGAATATGCACATTTTACCTCTCCGATCCGTCGCTATCCTGATTTAGTTGTGCACCGTGCAATTAAAGCGATTGTCGATAAACAAGCCCAGCGTAAATCTAAAACGGGCGGTAAAGCCTACTCAGTTGAAGAAGTTGAAAGTCTCGGTGAGCAATGTTCTATGACTGAACGACGTGCTGATGATGCCACTCGTGATGTCTCTGATTGGCTCAAGTGTGAGTTTATGCAAGATCATGTCGGCGATAGCTTCCCCGCCGTGGTAGCCAGTGTCACTAACTTTGGTTTGTTTGTACGTATTGGTGAATTCGGCATTGATGGCCTTATTCATGTGACCGCTCTAGGCAAAGACTATTATGTTTTTGATAATGTGACACAAACGCTGAAGGGTGAACATACTGGTCGCGTCTTTCGATTAGGCGATAGCTTAGATGTTAAAGTTGCTGCGGTTAATTTAGATGATCGCAAGATTGATTTAGTTTTAGACGGCGTCGATCATGAAGAGCGTGCCAAAAAACGCAGTAAACGTTCAACTAGTCAATCAGATAAACCTTCGGGCAGTAAGCCTAAGGGCAAAGCCGGTGGGGCTGGGAAAGCAAAGGCTGATAAGCCAGCTAAAGGTAAAAAGAAACCCGGTGCGGCGCGTGATAAGAAAAAACGTAAACAATCCCGCAATACGAATAAAAAATAATTTAAACAAAAATTAACACACGAGAAACTTCATGGCACAAACACACGAATGGTTATACGGCATCCATGCATTAACCGCAGTATTAGAACGCGAACCACAGCGTATTTTGGAAATTTATATCGCCAAAGGGCGTGATGATGAGCGTTTGCATACCCTTATCAATCTCGCCCGCAAAAACGGCTTAGGCATTC
Source organism: Glaciecola sp. UBA983 (assembly GCA_002292215.1). GTDB lineage: Bacteria > Pseudomonadota > Gammaproteobacteria > Enterobacterales > Alteromonadaceae > Opacimonas. Next base: position 56,258 of record DBBN01000081.1, read on the forward strand.
AATTTTGTAATAAAAAAATATTAGACGATAAAGCACAAGGCGAATCTCATCAAGGTGTGGTGGCACGTGCCCAGCCGGCTAAAACGTTATCAGAAAATGATCTAGATGAAATTATTACGCATGCACATAATATGGGCAAAGCGCCATTTTTGTTAGTGTTAGATGGCGTTACTGATCCGCATAATTTAGGTGCAGTGTTACGTAGTGCCGATGCTGCAGGGGTGGATGCTGTGATAGTGACCAAAGATAAATCCGCATCACTTAATGCAACCGTGCGTAAAGTCGCTTGTGGCGCCGCGGATGTGATCCCATTAATTCAAGTCACCAACTTATCTCGTACTCTTGCAGAGTTACAGGAAAAAGCGATTTGGGTAGTAGGCACAGCTGGCGAAGCCAAACAAAGTGTCTTTGATTGTACAATGAATGGACCTATTGCCTTGGTTATGGGCGCTGAAGGTAAAGGTATGCGCCGTCTAACTCGTGAGCGTTGTGATGAGCTGATTAAATTGCCAATGCATGGCACTGTATCAAGTTTGAACGTATCTGTTGCAACAGGGATATGTTTGTATGAGATCTTACGTCAACGCGGCTAATAG
>DBBN01000081.1:56892-60308 GCA_002292215.1 Glaciecola sp. UBA983
ATAACAACTGCCTGACAATGCATTCTTTGTATCTTTATATAAAAAACTGATTATATATACCCCAAGCATACCTCGCGAATCCGTACACAAATAATAAAAACGCATGGAATGTGCCAACTTTAAATTATTTGCAATTATTACTATCTTCTCCCCCTGAATTTTGATATATTTACGCACCCTTTTTATGGGGTAATAGGCTATTTATTCAGCGAAAGCTAAGTAGATAGCGGTTAAATGGCTCAAAATGAGTCTTAATTCAACAGCGGAGCACTAACATGATCCAAATGCAAACTAACCTGGATGTGGCAGATAATTCTGGCGCTCGCAGGGTTCAGTGTATTAAGGTTCTTGGTGGCTCGCATCGCCGTTATGCACATATCGGTGATATCATCAAAGTTACTGTCAAGGAAGCAATTCCTCGCGGTAAGGTAAAAAAAGGTGATGTCCTGAATGCAGTGGTGGTGCGTACTAGGAAAGGCGTTCGTCGCGCTGATGGTTCAACCATTCGTTTCGATAACAACGCAGCTGTTTTGCTTAATGCAAACAAGCAACCTATTGGTACGCGTATTTTTGGCCCGGTAACGAGAGAACTTCGTGGAGATTCATTCATGAAAATCATCTCATTGGCCCCAGAAGTACTATAAGGAGTCACGATAATGGCTAGAAAAATTCGTCGTGATGATGAAATTGTCGTATTAGCAGGCAAGGATAAAGGAAAGCAAGGCAAAGTGCTTAGCGTTCTGGCATCTGAAGACCGTATAGTTGTAGAAGGTATTAACCTTATCAAGAAGCACACTAAGCCTAACCCTCAAGCGGGTGAGCAAGGTGGGATTGTTGAAAAGGAAGCTTCTCTACATGTGTCAAATGTAGCGATTGTTAACCCAGCAACGGGTAAAGCAGATCGCGTTGGTTTCCGTTTCGAAGATGAGAAGAAAGTACGTTTTTTCAAATCTAACGGCGAACTAGTTTAATAAATTGGAGAGTACGATGGCGAAACTGCATGATTTCTATAAAGAAACAGTAGTAGCTGAACTTGCAAAGCAGTTCGGGTACAAAAGCGTCATGCAAGTCCCTCGGATTGAAAAAATCACTCTGAACATGGGTTTAGGTGAGGCGATTGCTGACAAGAAAGTTTTAGAATCTGCGCAGGCCGATATGGCTGCAATTGCAGGACAAAAACCAATTGTTACAGTGGCGAGAAAATCCGTCGCGGGTTTTAAAATCCGTGAAGGTTATCCGATTGGCTGTAAAGTAACCCTACGTGGTGAGCGTATGTGGGAATTCTTAGAACGTTTAATTTCTATTACTATTCCTCGTATCCGTGACTTCCGTGGTCTTAACGCTAAGTCTTTTGACGGACGCGGTAACTATAGCATGGGCGTTAAAGAACAAATTATCTTCCCTGAAATTGATTTCGATAAGGTTGATAAAGTTCGTGGTATGGATATCACTATCACTACTAGCGCAGAAACTAATGAAGAAGGGAAAGCGTTGTTAACAGCGTTCAACTTCCCATTTAGAAAATAAGGTGTAGGGTTATGGCAAAAGAATCAATGAAGGCACGCGAAGTAAAACGTGCCAAATTAGTAAGCAAGTATGCTGTAAAGCGTGCTGAGCTTAAAGCGATTATCAGCGATATCAACGCTTCGGAAGAAGACCGTTGGAATGCTGTTCTTAAGCTACAACAACTTCCGCGTGACAGCTCACGTTCTCGTCAACAAAATCGTTGTCGTATAACGGGTCGTCCACACGGGTTCCTACGCAAATTTGGTCTTTCCCGTATTAAGCTTCGTGAAGCTGCAATGCGCGGTGAAGTCCCTGGCCTTAAAAAAGCCAGCTGGTAAGGAGTAGCAGAATATGAGCATGCAAGATCCTATCGCGGATATGTTTACCCGCATCAGAAATGGTCAGATGGCAGCGAAAGTCACGGTATCTATGCCTTCTTCTAAGCAACGTGTTGCAATTGCAGCTGTGCTTAAAAGTGAAGGTTATGTATCAGACTTTGCAGTAACTGGCGAAGTTAAGCCTGTTTTAGAAGTTACGTTAAAGTATTTCGAAGGCAAGCAAGTAATCGATACAATTGTTCGAGTAAGTCGCCCTGGTTTACGCATCTATAAGAAAAAAGATGAGTTACCAAAAGTAATGGGTGGTTTAGGCGTAGCAATCGTTTCTACCTCAAAAGGTGTGATGACCGACCGTGCAGCGCGTAAAGCTGGCATGGGTGGTGAGATCATCGGTTATGTAGCGTAATCTAGGAGATAACAATGTCACGAGTAGCAAAAGCACCTGTCGACTTGGTATCTGGCGTAGAAGTATCTATCGCAGGACAAGACGTTACAGTTAAAGGTAAGAACGGCACGTTAGCCCGTACATTTAATGATTTAGTTGCTATCACGCAAGAAGAAAACCAATTAGTTATCGCTCCTAAAGCGGAATCTACTAATGGTTGGGCACAAGCGGGTACAGCACGTTCACTATTAAATGCAATGGTTATCGGTGTATCAAAAGGTTTTGAAAAGAAACTTGAGTTAAATGGTGTTGGTTACCGTGCGCAAGCACAAGGTAGCAAACTAAACCTAACTCTAGGTTTTTCACATCCTGTAGCCTATGAGATGCCAGCTGGCATTACCGTAGAGACTCCTAGCCAAACTGAAATCATCGTCAAAGGCGCTGATAAGCAGGTGGTTGGTCAAGTTGCAGCTAACATTCGAGCATATCGTCCACCAGAGCCTTATAAAGGCAAAGGTGTTCGTTATGCTGATGAAAATGTGCGTCGTAAAGAAGCGAAGAAAAAGTAAGGTAAGACACTATGGATAAGAAAGCATCTCGTCTTCGTCGTGCTACTCGCACACGTAAGAAATTGCAAGATCTTGGTGCAACTCGCCTTGTGATCAACCGTACACCTCGCCATACTTACGCGCAGGTAATTACAGCAGACGCACAAGTCGTAGCAAGCGCTTCTACATTAGAAAAAGAAGTGCGTGCACAAGTTAAGAACGGTGGTAATAAAGAAGCAGCTCAACTAATTGGTAAATTAGTTGCAGAGCGTGCGGTTGAGAAAGGAATTTCTAAAATTTCTTTTGACCGTAGCGGTTTCCAATACCACGGTCGTGTTGCTGCACTAGCTGATTCAGCTCGTGAAGCTGGTCTACAGTTCTAAGGGTAAAGATTATGTCAAAAGTAGAATCTCAAACCGGTGATCTGAACGAAAAGCTAATCGCAGTAAACCGTGTTTCAAAAGTAGTTAAAGGTGGTCGCATCTTTAGCTTTACAGCACTAACAGTTGTTGGTGATGGTAATGGTCGTGTTGGTTTCGGTTATGGTAAAGCACGTGAAGTTCCTGCAGCTATTCAAAAAGCTATGGAAAAAGCACGTCGCAATATCAGCGAAATTCAATTAAAAGGTAACACTCTGCA
>DBBN01000081.1:60395-60883 GCA_002292215.1 Glaciecola sp. UBA983
CGGCTCAACTAACCCAATTAACGTTGTCCGCGCTACGATGGATGCACTAGAGAGCATGAACTCTCCTGAGCAAATCGCAGCTAAGCGTGGCTTAAACGTTAGTGATATTCTGGGGTAATTCAGCATGGCTACTAAAACGATTAAAGTAACTCAAACCAAAAGTGCAATTGGCCGTTTACCAAAGCACCGTGCAACAATCACAGGTTTAGGCCTGCGTCGCATCGGTCACACAGTAGAGTTGGAAGATACTCCATGTGTACGTGGTATGGTTAATAAAGTTTACTATATGGTTAAGGTTGAGGGGTAATTATGAAACTAAATACTCTATCTCCAGCTGCTGGTTCTAAACCAGCACGTAAACGCGTCGGTCGTGGTATCGGTTCTGGACTAGGTAAGACAGGTGGCCGTGGTCACAAAGGTCAAAAATCTCGTTCAGGCGGTACTGTACGTCCAGGTTTTGAAGGCGGTCAAATGCCATTAAAACAACG
>DBBN01000118.1 GCA_002292215.1 Glaciecola sp. UBA983
TGATGAAACCGTATTATATAAAACAGGTATGGGTCATACCATCCAAGACGGTAAAGTGATAAAAGGTCTGCACAACCCAGAGTTAGATGACGCTATCGGGTATTATGCTGAAGAGTTACGCGATATGCTTGAGTTAGTGCAAGGCGCATCACATGAATTTAACTTAGAAGAATTTTTAGCCGGAGAGCTAACGCCAGTTTTCTTTGGTACAGCCTTAGGTAACTATGGTGTTGATCACATGCTTGATGGATTAGTCGAGTGGGCACCGAAGCCTCAGCCGCGCAAGACCGAAGTCCGTGAAATCGCTGCAGAAGAAGAAAAGTTCTCTGGCTTTGTGTTTAAAATCCAAGCTAATATGGATCCTAAACACCGTGACCGTATTGCGTTTTGTCGTATTGTATCGGGTAAATATGAAAAAGGCATGAAAATGCGCCATACCCGAATAGGTAAAGACGTTCGCGTGTCGGATGCCTTGACCTTTTTAGCCGGTGACCGTTCATTACTCGAAGAAGCTTATGCGGGTGATATTATCGGATTACATAACCATGGTTCAATTCGTATCGGCGATACCTTTACCGCAGGTGAAGATATTCGTTTCTCGGGTATTCCTAATTTTGCTCCGGAGTTATTTAAGCGTATCCGTCTTAAAGATCCACTGAAAATGAAGCAGTTACAAAAAGGTCTGATTCAATTATCAGAAGAAGGCGCGGTCCAAGTATTTAGACCGTTGATGAACAACGATTTGATTGTTGGCGCTGTTGGTGTACTTCAGTTTGACGTGGTTGTTGCACGCTTAAAAGGCGAATATAACGTAGATGCTATATATGAGCATGTGTCTGTTGCAACAGCACGTTGGGTCTATGGTGACGAACGTAAAGTGGACGAATTTAGACGTAAAGCACAAGCCAATCTTGCACTCGATGGTGGTGATAACTTAACGTACATCGCACCGACTATGGTGAATTTATCGTTAGCGTTAGAGCGTTATCCCGACATTACGTTTACGGCGACACGTGAACAATAAGCGAGTTAAGGTGCAAATGCGAGTCACAACACTAGCAACACACGAATAATTTTTAAAAAGAGTATATATGAATATCCAAGCCATTTTAGTTTCCCGTTTCAAGGCTGCTCTAGCGTCATTAGATGCCTCTGATGCGCCCGTTCCAGTGAGTAAAAGTACCCGTCCTGAGTTTGGTGAATACCAATTTAACGGTGCGATGGGCTTGGCTAAAATAAAACGCTGCCCACCGCGAGAAGTCGCACAGCAAATTTTAGACGTGGTACAACTAGATGATATAGCGGATAAATGTGAAATTGCCGGTCCGGGTTTTATTAATATTCATTTATCACCTGATTGGTTAGCACAACAGGCTAATACCACCTTGCATGATGCACGCATTGGTATTGCTGCTCAGCCGGAACAAACGATTGTTGTCGATTACTCTGCACCAAATCTAGCAAAAGAAATGCATGTCGGGCATTTACGTTCGACGATTATTGGTGATGCCGTCGCCAAAGCCTTAGAGTTTATGGGCCATAAGGTCTTGCGTCAAAACCATATGGGCGATTGGGGCACACAGTTTGGTATGTTGCTCGCGCACCTAAATGATAAATTACAAGCCAATGAAGTGGCAGAAACAGCGTTATCTGATCTAGAAGATTTTTATCGTGTTGCCAAAGTACGTTTTGATAATGAAGAGGGCTTTGCTGATCGTGCTCGTGAGTATGTAGTGAAGTTACAAGGCGGTGATGCACAATGCTTAGCGTTGTGGCAAAACTTTATTGACGTGTCGATAGCCCACTCTGAAGAGGTCTATCATAAGCTCAGTGTGACTCTGACGCGTGATGATGTTATGGGCGAGTCTGCGTACAATCATGATTTAGCCAATGTGGTGAGTGAATTACAAGCTCAAGGTGTGGTGGTCGAAGATGCCGGCGCACAAGTCGCTTTCCTTGAAGAGCTAGCGGATAAAAATGGTAAACCCGCTGTCTATATTGTACAAAAATCAGGTGGTGGGTATTTATATGCCACGACCGATTTAGCGGCTATTCGCTATCGTAAAAGTCAGTTAAACGCTTCACGCACATTGATCTTTACTGACGCACGTCAAGCGCTGCATTTTAAACAAACAGAAATAGTTGCGCGTAAAGCTGGTTTCTTAGCCGCGGACGATCAATATCAACATTGTCCTTTTGGGATGATGTTAGGCAAAGACGGCAAGCCCTTTAAAACGCGTACCGGCGGCACAGTTAAGTTAATTGATTTGCTTGATGAAGCGGTAGAAAGAGCGGGTGCATTGCTTGCAACTCGTGATAATGATTTTTCTGCGGAAACACTGGCAGATATGGCTGATAAAATTGGGATTGGCGCAGTTAAATATGCTGATTTAAGTAAAAATCGCACCACCGATTACATCTTTGATTGGGATGCGATGCTCAGTTTTGAGGGAAATACCGCGCCATATTTGCAGTATGCTTTTACGCGTATCCAAAGTATTTTTGCCAAAGCTAACGTCGATATGAGCGCATGTGATGCGGTAATTGATATTCAGGCAAGTCAAGAGAAATCCCTAGTTACCAAATTATTACAATATCAAGATACCTTAGAACAGTTAATTGATGATGCCGCTCCGCATGTGTTATGTACCTATTTATATGAACTGGCTAGTTTGTATATGAAGTTTTATGAAGCGTGTCCAATCCTCAAAGAAGACGTCACTGCCGAGCAAAAAGCCTCTCGTTTAGCCATTTGCGCATTATGCAGTGAGACGATGGGACATGGTCTAGGTTTATTAGGTATAGCAACACTTAATAAAATGTAAATAAAATTGCTGAATACCACGTATTGAAAACTTTGATTACATTTACGGTCTGATTTGCACAATTGGTTTACAACTTATGTTAATTTTAAAGCTTATACTATTGTCATTAGCGCTAATAACCTAGCGCAATGAAATTAGCACAACAAATTTAACTAACGAAATAACCAAAAGGACAATTATTATGATCGTTAAATTAACTAAGAGTATCGCAGTGGTATTAGCACTTTCGAGTTTTACCGTCGTTAACAGTGTTAGCGCAAGTGACAATGCCTCACAAAACAGCTTACAAGGCACCTCACAAAATAATTCGAAAGAAGATATTGAGAGAATCGGTATCACGGGTTCGGTGCCACTGTTGTTTTATAAAGATGACATGCAAGCCGCAGAATTAGATTTTTATGAAATGTTCAATGCGCTAAACGATAACAAAAAATATAAAGTATTGTGTCGCAAAGAGACGCGTTTAGGCAGTCGCATTAAGACACGTGTATGCTATCCACAATACGTACTAGATCGAATGGCGGAAGAAACCCAAGATGCGTTATCATCGGGTGCGGGTTATCCTTCATTACAGCAAATTGAATTTGCGGTTAAGGATGAGCGAGAAGAATCCATAAAGTATGTGGAAGAATTAGTTAAATCTAATCCCGAATTGTTACATAAATTAATTCAACTTAACGAAAAACAAGCGTTATATGCGCAAAAAAAAGCACAAGTGTATCCAGATTAATAATGGCGAGCCAGTTCACTGCGCAACTTGCTAAATAAATTTTCGAAACATCAATAGCGAATAGATTCATGGCGAATTGGTCTTAAAAACATTGTTTTACTATCCATTTTCCATGAAATTAGCTATAATTCCGCATCAAAATTTCAGTCATCACACAGCATTATTATGTTTGAAACTAATCCAATTACATCAAGTTTAGCGGATATCCGTGAACGAACAGCGTCTCTTCGGGGGTATCTTTGACTTTGCTGTCAAGCAAGAACGCCTTGAAGAAGTCAATCGCGAATTAGAGGACTCTGCCGTTTGGAATAATCCCGAACACGCGCAAGCACTAGGTAAAGAAAAAGTCACCTTAGAGCAAATTGTTGAAACCATCGAGATCCTTGAACAAGGTGTCGAAGATGTTGAAGGCTTGTTAGAGCTTGCGGTAGAAGCGGAAGACGAAGATACGTTTGCCGAGACGCAAAGCGAATTAGCCGAATTGATTACCCATCTTGAATTACTTGAATTTCGCCGTATGTTTGCTGGACCTAATGACAGTAATGATTGTTATTTGGATATTCAATCAGGATCAGGCGGCACCGAAGCACAAGATTGGGCTAATATGTTATTACGCATGTATTTGCGTTGGGGTGAAGAAAACGGCTTTAAAACCGAACTCATTGAAGTCTCTGATGGCGATGTGGCAGGCATTAAATCTGCAACCATTCGCTTTGGTGGAGAATACGCCTACGGTTGGTTGAGAACTGAAACAGGCGTACATCGTTTAGTGCGTAAATCGCCATTTGATTCGGGTAGCCGTCGTCATACTTCATTTGCTTCTGCGTTCATTTACCCTGAGATTAATGACGATATTGATATTGAACTTAATCCTTCGGATTTACGCATTGATACTTACCGTGCTTCTGGTGCCGGTGGTCAGCACGTAAACCGAACGGATTCTGCGGTACGGATCACGCATTTACCGACCAATATCGTCGTGCAATGCCAAAATGACCGTTCGCAACATAAAAATAAAGACCAAGCCATGAAGCAGCTTAAAGCGAAGCTGTATGAACATGAGTTGCAAAAACAAAACGTAGAAAAGCAAGCGATGGAAGATAGTAAATCAGACATCGGTTGGGGTAGCCAAATTCGTTCGTATGTATTAGATGATTCGCGCATCAAAGATTTACGAACAGGGGTAGAAACTCGTAATACGCAATCTGTATTAGATGGCGATTTAAACAAATTTATTGAAGCTAGCTTAAAATCTGGCTTGTAATCACACCATAGTAGGATTTAGGAAACGCAATGACCGACCAACATTCAGATGATAATAAACTCGTAGCTGAACGCCGTGCCAAATTAGATGCCATTCGCGCACAGTGTAAATCCAATGGATTTCCAAACAGCTTTCGTCGTGAAGCGTATGCTGATGATTTGCAATCTTCATTTGCAGAGCATGAAAAAGCGGACTTAGAAACGTTAGGTCATGTAGTCAGCATCGCGGGTCGTATTATGGCAAAACGTGGACCATTTTTATTGTTGCAAGACATGAGTGGTCAAGTGCAAGCTTATGCTTCTAAAGACACACAAAAAGATATTAAAGCACGTTACGGCAGCTTAGATATTGGCGATATTATTGGTGTGAAAGGTACATTGCATAAATCTGGTAAAGGCGATTTGTATGTCAATATGGACGAATATGAATTACTCACTAAATCATTACGTCCATTACCAGAAAAATTTCATGGTCTAGCTGATCAAGAAACCAAATATCGCCAACGTTATGTTGACTTGATTACTTCTCCTGAAACGCGCGACACTTTTTTCATGCGTAGCAAAATTATCAGTGGTATTCGTAGTTTCTTGACTGAACGTCAGTTTATGGAAGTAGAAACGCCGATGCTACAAGTCATCCCAGGTGGTGCTACGGCTAAGCCGTTTGTGACGCATCACAACGCGCTCGATATTGGTATGTATTTGCGAATTGCCCCTGAGCTTTATCTTAAGCGTTTGGTTGTGGGCGGTTTTGAACGTGTATTCGAAATCAACCGTAACTTCCGTAACGAAGGCTTATCAACTCGTCATAACCCTGAATTTACAATGATTGAGTTTTATCAAGCCTATGCCGATTACAATGACTTAATGGATTTGACGGAAGAGATGTTAAAGCACCTAGCACAAACCGTGTTAGGTACGACCATTGTTAAAAA
>DBBN01000104.1 GCA_002292215.1 Glaciecola sp. UBA983
AAATCAGTTTTATTTAAAAGATTTGCAGACATAGACTCGATTGATATTGAAGTTGATTCAAAAGATGCTGAAGAAATTATTAAAACTATAAAAAATATAGGCAATACCTTTGGTGGTATTAATTTAGAAGACATTGCAGCACCAAATTGTTTTATCATTGAACAAAAGCTTAAAGAGCTTATGAAAATACCAGTATTTCATGACGACCAACACGGTACAGCAATCGTAGCCTGTGCTGCAGTCTTGAATGCTTTGAGAATGATCGATAAGAAGATTAGTGACTTAAATGTTGTTGTCTCTGGCGCTGGCGCTGCTGCAATCGCATGTACCAAGTTATTACATTCTTTAGGAGTTGATCCCCTCAAAACCATGATGCTTGATAGCCGTGGTGTGATTCATACCGAACGCACAGATCTGAGTGAGTTAAAGCAACAATTTTCGATATCAACAGAGGCTCGTACGTTAGCTGACGCTATGGATGGATGTGATTTATTTTTAGGAGTATCACAACCCAATCTTATCGACGAATCAATGTTAATGTCGATGGCACAGAACCCAATCATATTAGCCATGGCAAACCCTGTACCTGAAATCAGCCCAGCGGTTGTGATAAAACATCGACCTGACGCGATTATGGCAACTGGACGCTCTGATTACCCAAACCAAGTGAATAATGTTCTTGGATTTCCCTATATTTTTAGAGGGGCACTGGATGTTAGAGCTACAACTATAAATGAAGAAATGAAAATNNTTACCCAAACCAAGTGAATAATGTACTGTGTTTTCCATTTTTGTTCCGAGGGGCATTAGATGTTGGAGCAACCGCGGTTACTGAAAATATGAAACATGCGTGTGTTAAAGCGCTTGCTGAATTGGCTACCTTACCAGTGACAGATGCAGTACAAGCATCTTATCCAGGTCAAAACCTTGTTTTTGGTCGTGAATATATACTACCTAAGCCGTTCGATAATCGCTTAATTACAACGATTGCGCCAGCGGTGGCACAAGCTGCTATTGATGATGGTGTAGCGACACTGCCCTTCCACGATATTGAAGCGTACCGTTCAAGTTTGAGAGATAACTAATAATGAAACAGTGGAAAATCTATTTATCCGGTGAGATCCACAGCGACTGGCGTGAACAAATTATAGCAGGTTGTGAATCTTTACCCATTACGTTTAATTCACCAGTAACAGACCATGACGCGAGTGATGCTGCTGGTGATCATCTTGGGCATACTGATGATCCATTCTGGCGTGATCATCAGTCGTCCAGAGTTAACGCAATCAGAACACAAACCTATATACAGGAATGTGATGTCGCAATCATTCGCTTTGGTGACAAATACAAACAATGGAATGCTGCTTTTGATGCAGGATATTGTGCAGCAATTAATAAGCCTTATATCACACTGCACGATGATAGTATTATTCACCCATTAAAAGAAGTCGATGCTTTGGCATTAGCATGGAGCAAAACGCCTGCTGATGTGATTCATATATTAAAATATGTGATACAACAGTAGGGATCTAAACAGTGCAATCAGAAGGATTTTTATATGGCAGATTACAAACGTATACTAGTGGTGATTACCCCTCATAGAGAGGATCAACCTGCGTTAGAAAGAGCGGTTTTCTTAGCTAAACAATATAACGCTGAACTAGTTTTAGGTTGTTCAATGTATAATCGGAGTATTGAAAAAGCATCTGAAATTACGAATCAAAGCAGCGAACAGCTAAAGCAAACATTAATTGATGATCAAAAACAAGTCATGACTAGACTTGTCACTACATTAGGTCTTTCTAAAGAAACTAAATCCATCGTTACATGGCATAAAAAGTGGTACAAGGGCGTAATCGATATTGCTATAGGCAATGATTGTGATTTAATTATTAAAGAAACGAGTCATTATAAAAAGACTGTGCGTAACCTATTTACACCTGATCATTGGAATTTACTGCGTTGTAGCCCACTCAATGTTTTGATGGTTAAAAACCATGAATGGACTAATAGTGGTAATATCGTGAGCGCTATTAGTCTCGATGACGGTGATTCGCAACATAAATGTTTAAGTAAATCTGTTGCTACTGAAGGCCTTCAGATGGCAAACATGTTCAATGCTAATTTACATTTTGTGAATACGATCAGTAAAGCGCCGTTGCATATTGCTGTCGAAAAATCAGATTTTGATCCTGAAAAAATAAACCGTAGATTGCAACAAAAACACACAACAGATCTAGTGCAATTAGCCAGTCAAATTAATGCTAAAAATGTCAATGTTATCGTTGAGGAAGGGGTTCCTGGTAAGCTGGTACCTAAGATTTGTGAGAATTTGAATGCACAATGTTTAATCCTTGGCTCTGTTGGTCGCAAGGGCATAGATGCTGCCTTATTAGGTAATACTGCTGAGTACATTATTGATAAATTGGATTGTGATACTCTTGTCGTTAAAACCTAACTGACAAGATTGTACAAACAAAAAAATAAAGCCAATAAGATTATCTGTCTTATTGGCTTTTTATTTTATGCATTGATATCATCAATTTTAAGCAATAGCCATATCACTATGATGATTATTTAGCTGGATGATGCTCAAGCCAGTGTTTCGCAATATCTTCACGACGACACACCCATACATCTTCGAACTGTTCTATGTAATCCAAAAATTTGACCAAACTAGCAAAGCGTCCAGGACGTCCAATAATACGGCAATGTAGACCTATCGACATCATTTTGGGTGAGACTTCTCCTTCAGCATAAAGGGTATCAAACGAATCCTTTAAATACGTGAAGAATTGATCACCAGAGTTAAAACCTTGTGGACTAGCAAAGCGCATATCATTCGCATCTAGTGTATAGGGAACGATAAGATGAGGCTTATTTTGATCTGCCGTAATACCATTGACATAGTAAGGTAGGTCGTCAGCATAACTATCAGCGTCATACATAAACGTCCCCTCTTCTACGACTAGTTTACGCGTGTTCTCTGACATACGACCCAAATACCAACCGTTGGGTTTTTTACCCGTCATCGTCTCATGAATTTCAATTGCCTGCTGCAGATGTTGACGTTCTATATCGACAGGAATTTTCTGATAATCAATCCAACGGTAACCATGACTTGCAATTTCCCAATCTGCTTTTAGCATGGCATCAACGGCATCAGGATTTCGCTGCATAGCCATAGCTACACCAAACACAGTTACCGGCATATTGCGCTGTGTAAATAAATCATGTAAACGCCAAAAACCTGAACGGCTGCCATATTCATAAAAAGATTCCATATTCATATGACGTTCGTTAACGAATGGTTGCGCTCCGATTATCTCAGATAAAAATGTTTCAGAGGCTGCATCACCATGTAAAATGCAGTTCTCTGCACCCTCTTCATAGTTAATTACAAACTGAACCGCAACCTTCGCTTTTTTAGGCCAAGTTACTTTGGGAATGTTTGCACCATAACCAAGCATATCGCGAGGGTATTTATCTAAATGTAAAGTACTCATGCTAAAACTAACTCCAACATATTATTCTCTAATGTGACTTCATCACAGTTATTGCCAGGACCTGAACGGTCTATAATTACAAATGTACGCCCTACGTCCTCTGAAATAAGAGGCATATGCCATACACCAGTATGAAAATTGAACCCTTGCTTACCATTGGTAATAAATGCGTGTAGGTTTTCTGCTTGTGGGGTATCGGTAGGGGCTCCAACGACAAGCACAACCGGTTTATCATCTGTTGGGATAAAAGCTTGGCTACCTTTAGGGTGACGCTCTATCAAATTAAATTGATATGGAAAAAAACTAGGTGTAGTCACCTGGAAAAAACTAACAATCGCTTTACCGCCATCGACAGAATCAACTTGAATATCAGCAAGATCATGAAACCGTTCTACGGCACCTTCATTAATCGGAAAATGTTTCGCTCCATCTTTTTCGATAACATCGCCAAATTCAGAAAATGCGTCTTTGGTTAATGGCTTAGCCACTAATTTTGTAATGTTCATTATACTTAGTTCCTAAAAATAAATATGTTTACTTCACGTTTTGATCAGTAATCAAAATCGCTCTAAAATCGTTCACATTGGTCATCGTTGGGCCTGTCATTACAAGATCACCTAATGTCTCAAAAAAACTATAACCATCGTTATTATCTAAATAGTCGATAGCTTTACAACCTGCTGCAACAGCACGATCTAACGTAGTTGGGGTAATGACAGCACCTGCATTGTCTTCAGATCCATCAATCCCATCAGTATCGCAGGCAATCCCCCAGATATTGGGTTCTGACTTTAATGCAACCGCAAGCGATAACGCAAATTCAGCATTGCGACCGCCGCGTCCATTTCCTTTTAAAGTAACGGTGGTTTCTCCCCCTGATAATAAAATACAAGGCGGCTTAATCGGTTGAGCATGGCGCACAACTTGCTGCGCAATACCCGCATGCACAAGAGCAACATCACGCGATTCACCCTCAATGCTATCGCCTAAAATAAGTGGCGTATAGCCATGTTCAATAGCAACTTCTGCTGCAGCCTCCAATGACATTTGCGGAGCAGCAATAATAATATTCTTGGTTGTCGATAACCGATAATCATCTTGATTCGGTGTTTCATTTTGGGCTTGCTGTAAGTAGGCCATTACGGAATCAGGTAAGTGCATATCATAACGACGAACAATATTTAAGGCATCTGCAAATGTTGAATTATCTGCAACTGTAGGACCAGAGGCTATAGAGGACATGTCGTCACCGGGCACATCTGAAATCATTAAACTGAGAACCCTGGCAGGATAAGCTTGGGCTGCAAGTTGGCCACCTTTGACCAAGGAAATATGTTTACGAATACAATTCATTTCTTGAATTGTCGCACCACAAGATAATAATGTTTTGTTTACAGCTTGTTTGTCAGCGAAGCTTATTCCTTCGGCTGGTAGGCTCATCAGTGAAGAACCGCCACCTGAGATTAAGCAGATGACAAGATCGTCTGCGCTTAAATCTGATACGGTAGCAAGAATATCTGTTGCAGCTTGCTGACCAGCCATATCAGGTACAGGGTGAGATGCTTCAAGAATAGTAATGTGTTGACATGCTACTGCATAGCCATATCGAGTGACAACGACACCTGAAATTGGACCTTGCCAATGTTGTTCAAGTGCATGTGCCATTGCTGCAGAGGCTTTGCCTGCACCAATAATAATTGTGCGGCCTTTAGGCGGCGATGGTAAATATTGCTTAATGTTAATCAATGGTTGAGCGCTTGCCACAGCAGCATCAAACATCTTACGTAACACGACTTCTGGTGTAGATTGTACTTGATTATGTATGTTTGCCATAGGAAGACTCATCAAACGAAAGGTGAAAAGAAAACGTTGTCCTAAGTGGAAATAAAAAGACGCCGCTAAAAATACAAAGATATTACAAGGTGTAATAAATATCCCAGATAGTGAGAAACACTATCTGGGAAAACCGATTAATCTTTTTCGTCAGGTACGATAAGATTTAAAACAATTGCGATAAATGCAGCAGGTAGTAAGCCTGTAGATAATAACGCTTTTGCAGTACCAGGCATATGCTGTAATGCACCTGGTTCTAACATCAAGCCAAACCCAATAGATAGAGATATAGCAAAGATAACCATGTTACGGCTGGTCCAATCGACATCTGTCAGCATCTTCATACCTGAAGAAACAACCATACCAAACATTAAGATAACACCACCACCTAATACTTCAATTGGAATAGTCGAAATTATCGCACCAATTTTAGGTATGAAACCACATAATATAAGGAATACAGCACCAATCGTTGCAACGTGACGACTCATAACGCGAGTCATTGCAATCAAACCAACGTTTTGTGAAAACGAAGTGTTCGGTAAACCACCAAAGATTGATGAGAAAGCCGTACCTAGACCATCAGCATAAGTTGCGCCACGGATTTCTACGTCTGTCGCTTCACGATCTGCACCACCTTTAGTGATACCTGATACATCACCAACCGTTTCAATTGCAGAAATAAATGCCATTAACGTAATACCTAACACTGCTGCAACCGTAAATTCAATACCAAAAGGCAATACTTTAGGCATAGCAAACGCTGATGCACGTCCAACATTATCAAAACTGACCATGCCTAGACCGTATGCAACTGCATAACCCGCTAATATACCAACAAGAATTGAAGATACTGATAACATACCTTTGGTAAAGAACTTAAGACTCAAAGTAACTACTATGACGACTAATGCAACGCCCCAGTTCTGTAACGAACCATACTCAGGTGTCCCAATAGCAGGTACACCACCAGCAGCATACTGAATACCAACCTTAAGCAGTGACAAACCAATCATTGTCACAATTAAACCCGTTACTAAAGGCGGTAAAGCAAAACGTAAACGCCCTACTAACGGTGCCAAACAAGCTTGAACAATACCACCAACTAAGATACCACCAGTTACAGCTGCCATTGCATCAACACCCTTACCTGCCACTAGTGGGATCAGGATCGGAATGAAAGCAAAACTAGTACCTTGAACAATCGGTAAACGCGCCCCGACAGGACCTGCACCGATAGTTTGTAGTAACGTTGTCACACCTGCCAATAACATACACATTTGCATCATGTATAACATCATTGGAAAATCAGGTGAATTAGAACCAAAGCCGAAGCCTGCCGCACCAGCAATAATAATCGCTGGTGTTACATTAGCAATAAACATTGCTAATACATGTTGAATACCTAAAGGTATAGCAACGCCAATTGCTGGCATATAATTTGGATCACGGCACTGTTCTGGAGTACCAACCGCTCGATTTGACATAAGGGTTTCCTATTAATAGTTATTACTATTTTTTTATTTTATTAAAATTAGTTGTTAAAAAGTCCAACGAACCATAACTTGTGGTGAGCTTTCATTAATGCCATCAACACCTAAGCGGTTTTTCCAGTACTGATACTCAATACCGATAGCAAGTGATTTGTTCGCATGCCATAAAAGCTGTGGCTGTGCTAATGTGTTAGAGACAGTTGTTCCTTCACTGGTGGTATAATCTAAGAAGCCTTCAAATGAGAAATCTTGCTCACCAACTTTAAAGCCTTTATTCCACACTAAATTAAATTGTACTGATGTACCATCTAATGTTGGGTCATCACGATACTGAAGATGAGTTTTGAAAAAACGCATACCAGGCATGTTCCAATCAACACTTAAACCAGCCATTTTGGTGATTTTTTGAGTAAAACGGTTTGATGTAATATCCGCTTGTACAATACCGAAGAAGCCTTTTATTGCGCCATCTTTTGTACCTTTATGGAAATTATAACGACCACTAAACTCCATGTGTGCGCCGCCAGTACCATCAACATCATCAACGTTCGTGGTATCAATAAATACAAACGTATCACCCCAGTCAAAACCAGATGCATTAGCAAGTGTCAAAATACCTTCATTTACTTCAGAAAAACCTGGGCCTCTTTTATAATCATAACCATACAAACCTTCAACTTTCGTTGAGCTCCAGTTTGCAGCGATTGCGTTAGAGCCTATGATTGCAGAAGCAACTAGGCCAATTGATGCAGTTTTTACTAACTTATTCATGTTTTTGAACATAGTGTGTACTCTCTTTTTGTTTGTGAATTATCGTTATGTTGTTAGGACACTTACGTAATCCTGATTTGTTATTCCATTTTTCTTTTTACATTAACGTTGTTGATACCACTGAGCAATTACTTGACGTTCTTCCTCTGTAATACCCGTTAAATTTCCGATCGGCATTGCTTTTAATACCACTGTTTGTTGGTATATAAGCGCAGCCTGTGCTTCAATTTGTGCTTTTGTATCATACATATAGCCTTTGGGTGCGGCTGCAAATCCCGGATATGACGGGGTTGCTGCATGGCAAACCGTACACCGTTCTTGTATGATTGCATTAACAGTATCAAATGATACTTCTGCAACGGGTTGTGCTACTGCTGCTGTACCAGCAACACTACTGGCTACAGGTAAGGCTGCGATAGGCTGAACAGGCTTTGGCGCCATTGCCCAGATTACACCAACCATGATTAAACCACCTGCCACTGCAGCCCATGTCATTGGTTTACCTTCACCATGACGAGATACAAAGAATATACGAATCAAGGCACCAGCCATCGATATTGCAATTAATATAGCCCAGTTGTATTCATGTGAATAAGTCATAGCATAGTGATTACTAATCATGGTAAACAAGACTGGTAGTGTGAAGTAAGTGTTATGTACTGAACGTTGTTTCCCACGTTGCCCATAAATCGGATTAACAGGCACGCCAGCGTTCAAATCATCAACCATTTTCTTTTGACCTGGGATGATTACGAAGAACACGTTTGCGACCATTGTTGTACCCAACATAGCGCCGAAGGTCATAAATGCACCGCGACCACTAAAAATCTGTGTTAAGGCATAGGCAGCAACAGCCACAAGGATAAAAATGACAATCCCTAAGTTACGATCACTTTTTGCCAAAGCTGATTTACATAACAAGTCATATATCACCCAACTACCCACTAAAAACGCAATACTAATACCAATAGCTGCAGGTTGTGATAATGCCATCTTGCTAGCGTCAATCAGATAGATATCTGCACCGTACCAGTAGACAATTGCTAGTAGGAAAAAGCCAGAAATCCATGTTGTGTAGGCTTCCCATTTTGACCAGTGTAGATCTTTAGGTAATGGCTCGTTAGTCGGCCCTTGTAGATATTTTTGTGAATGGTAAAAACCACCACCATGGACAGCCCACAATTCACCAAAAACACCTTTTTTGCTATCTTCTGATTTCTTTGGTGCCTTTAGAGAGCTATCTAACATGACAAAATAAAACG
Source organism: Glaciecola sp. UBA983 (assembly GCA_002292215.1). Lineage (GTDB taxonomy): Bacteria > Pseudomonadota > Gammaproteobacteria > Enterobacterales > Alteromonadaceae > Opacimonas. The sequence goes on from DBBN01000104.1 coordinate 8,866, forward strand.
ATGCACCAATCCAAGCTATACCAGTAATGATATGCAAACTTCTGACTAGTAGATTTAAGACATCAACGAAATACGCTTCCATCTATTACTCCTTAATTATTATAATAAAAAAATGAGTCACATCGGTTGGGAGATGTAACCCACTCGTAAAACTTACAAGAAAGATTTGGCCCAACCCAAGCCTTTCTCGGTACTATCAAAGGGTTTGTATTCGCAACCAATCCAACCTGTGTAGCCAATTTCATTCAAATAATTAAATATGAAAGGATAATTGATTTCACCCGTTCCTGGTTCATGCCGCCCTGGATTATCAGCTAACTGAATATGCTGAATTTGTGCTTGGTTTCGGGAAATAGTCGAGGCTAAATCACCTTCCATAATTTGCATATGATAAATATCATATTGTACTGCGATGTTATCGCTGCCACTGGCGGCGATAAGTTCTAACGTTTGCTCAGTGCTAGTCACATAAAAACCAGGTATATCGCGAGTATTGATTGCTTCTATAAGCAATTTAATACCGTGTTGCGCCAATTTATCAGCTGCATATTTAATATTGTTAACAAACGTCGTTTTCAATGTTTCTGCAGGTACATCAGCTGGTACAATGCCAGCTAATACATTGACTTGTTTACAACCTAACGCAGTTGCATATTTAATAGCAAGGTCAACACCTTCTTCAAACTCAGCAACACGGTCAGGATGGCATGCGATACCACGCTCACCAGCATCCCAATCGCCAGCTGGTAGATTATGCAAGACTTGAGTAAGGTTGTTTCGCTTTAAACGCGCCACAATGTCCTCAATGCTACATGCATAGGGAAATAAATATTCCACGCCTTGAAAACCTGCTTCAGCAGCTTTATCGAAACGGTCTAAAAAATCCACTTCGGTAAATAACATACTCAAATTAGCACATAATTTAGTCATTGACGGTTCCTCTTAGTCTAACATTGTAATTGAAGTAGGCGCATCCTCACCACGTTCAGCTAAGTCTTCAAACTCAGTCACGTTGTTAATTTCTGTACCCATAGAGATGTTAGTCACTTTCTCAAGAATAACCTCAACAATCACAGGCACTCTAAATTCTTGTGCCATTGCTTTGGCTTTTATAAACGCTGCTTCAAGTTCTTCAGGTTGACGAACACGAATAGCTTTACAACCTAACCCTTCGGCAACCGCAACGTGATCTACGCCATAACCATTTAGCTCTGGTGCATTAATGTTATCAAATGCTAATTGCACACAGTAATCCATATCAAAACCACGTTGGGATTGACGGATTAGGCCTAGGTAAGAGTTATTGACCAGTACATGGACATAAGGCAATTTAAATTGTGCGCCTACTGCAAGTTCTTCAATCATGAATTGGAAGTCATAGTCACCTGACAATGCGACAACTTGTTTTTCTGGAGAAGCAACGCAAACACCCAATGCTGCAGGCACTGTCCAACCCAATGGACCTGCTTGTCCACAGTTGATCCAATGACGAGGCTTATAGACGTGTAGAAACTGTGCACCAGCAATCTGTGATAGTCCAATGGTAGATACGTAACAGGCATCTTTACCAAATGCACGGTTCATTTCTTCATAAACACGCTGAGGCTTCATTGGTGTTTCATTGAAACTAGTTTTACGTAACATGGTGCGTTTACGTTCTTGACATTCGTCAACCCACTTAGAGCGATCAGGTAACTTACCAGACGCTTTCATTTCTTTAGCAACTTCAATAAACAAATCAAGTGCCGCACCTGCATCTGAAACAATACCGTAATCAGGTTCGAATACTTTACCTAGTTGCGTTGCCTCAATATCAACATGAACAATAGTACGCCCTTCTGTGTAAACATCGACGCTACCAGTATGACGGTTAGCCCAACGGTTACCTATTCCCATTACAAAATCAGACGCTAACAAAGTGGCATTGCCATAACGATGAGACGTTTGCAGTCCTACCATACCGGCCATTAGCTTATGATCATCAGGAATAATACCCCACCCCATCAAAGTAGGAATAACAGGGACACCTGTAATTTCTGCAAACTCCACTAACTGCTCTGAAGCATCTGCATTAATAATACCACCACCAGCGACAATTAATGGACGCTCACTAGTTAGCATCATATTGATGGCTTTTTCGATTTGAGGACGTGTTGCTTTAGGCTTATTCGCACCTAAGGAAGCATAAGTCTCAATATCAAACTCGATTTCACCCATTTGCACATCAAAAGGTAAATCTATTAATACTGGACCTGGACGACCAGAACGCATTATCTCAAATGCTTTTTGAAAAACACGCGGTACTAGAGCTGGCTCTCGAACAGTGACAGCCCATTTAGTCACAGGTTTTGCGATAGACTCAATGTCTACTGCCTGAAAATCTTCTTTATGTAAACGTGGACGTGGTGCTTGACCAGTAATGCATAAAATTGGAATAGAATCACCAATTGCAGAGTATAATCCCGTAATCATATCAGTACCGGCAGGACCGGATGTGCCAATACATACACCGATATTACCTGGCTCTGCTCGAGTATAGCCCTCAGCCATATGCGAAGCACCTTCAACATGACGCGCCAATGTATGATTAATACCACCCGATTTTTTCATTGCAGAATAAAAAGGATTAATTGCAGCTCCAGGGACACCAAAGGTTTCAGTGACGCCTTCAAGTTTTAACACTTCCATTGCCGCATCAATTGCTCTCATTTTAGCCATATCAGTAATTCTCCATTAAAATTAATAGTATATTTAATGTAGCATATGTAACAAAAATGTTATTGTCAACAATATTGTTTACAATTTATTGACAATGCTGTCGAGGCAGGGGGATAGTAAAAAGCAATGTTAAATTAAAACATTATAAATCAGATAGTTGTGTGATTAAACAAGCAAAATTTACGAAGCCGAAATGTAGAAAAAAATAGCTCTACTTCTTCTATAAGTAGCCATCAACAGACATACCGCATCCTTTTAACACAATATGCGTAATTGTCTTTTTGGCTTCGGCAAAATCTTGTTCTGCTAGGGGATGGTCTAATGCAGCTTCAATCTCAACCGAAAAATTAGCGTATTGCTGAGTTGCTCCCCAGATTAAGAATAATAAATGGTAGGGGGACACTGCATCAATTTTGCCCTGAGCTTGCCAAGACTCAATCACTTTTGCTTTTTCTGCAATCCAATCTTTAAAATCGCGTTGCAGATATTGACTTAAATGTGGCGCGCCATGAAGGATTTCACTCGCAAATATAATTGAAGGAGTAGGATTAGTTCGTGAATATTCGATTTTAGCATCGATGTATCTAGCAATAGCCTGAGCTGGATCATCATCGGGTTGGATGTCAGCAAATGCTTGGTTCCAAAGATTTATAATGTTACTTAAGATCGCTCCATACAATGCTAATTTATTTTTGAAGTAATAATGTATATTGGTTCGCGGTATGTTAGCCAATTTTGCAATTCGGGCAACTGAAGCACCTTGATAACCGTGTTGTTTAAATTCTTCGGCAGCCGCCTCTAAAATTTTACGTTTATTAACCAATCTTGATTTTTGCTGTGCGTTGGTCAAAATTTCAGAATTTAGTTTAATGTTGTTCATAACCCAGTGTACCGCTTAATAGATTATAGATATTATCATCTTTGTTTAAACACATGCATTAAATCGTTACTGGTTTCCTTTTCATCTAGGTTTAAACGAGCTTCTATGCTGTGTATGTGATCATACATCATTTTAGCAGCAGCTCCATATTCCCCTTTTTCCATTATATCAATTAGTTCAAAGTGCTCGAGATGTGAACATTTTGGTGTGTCTGGCTGTTCGTATAAAACAATAACTAAAGACGTTTGTGGTATCAACGTAGTCACAATACGTTCTAGCGATTGATTTTTGGAAATTTTAGCAAGCATTAAATGAAAATCACCACCTAGTTGAATACCCTCAACCATGTGCTCTTCGATTATATTATCTTGCTCTGCGGAGACAATTTGTCGTAGTAAATTATAGTCATTAGTCGTCGCATGTTTGATTACATCTTTAACAATAGCAACTTCTATTAATTTTCTCGCCTCAAGAATATCTCTTGCTTGCTTAACTGTGGGGCTAGCAATATACGCCCCTTTATTCGGTATTATTTCGATAATATGATCTTGAGATAATCGTAATAGTGCACTACGAATGGTATTGCGACCGACATTAAAGATAGTAGATAAGTTTTCTTCCGTCAGCTTAGTACCAGGACGTAATCGAAATGACAAAATAGCATCAAAGATTTCTTGATAGATTTCCTTATCACTCGCTTTTTTTTTCGAGGTTACTAACTTTTCTTTCATTTTATTCCTAAATACACATTAATGATAAGCACAAAACTGACTTGTCCTAGTATATAGGCTTTTAATGAATTTGGGGATTGATCTTTAACATAAAAATGCTAAAAACATGTTTAATACAAAAATCATCCCTTAAATTTCACTCTTTTTTAGTACTATAACGATACTCGTTTATAAGGTCTATATTCCGCTTTCCAGAAATTTTGATTGATTCGCTCATGCAACAATTCATCAGTCAACCGCAACGCTTTTCCTTGTTCCATTGCCACCTTGGCAACGGCAAACGCAATTTTGCGACTCAAATCACCGATTTGTGTCATCGGTGGTAACAGCGCAGCATTATTATCTGTATTTATTGGTGACGCATCCGCTAAGGCATTACTCGCTGCCATTAACATTTCATCAGAAATAATCCGAGCCTTTACTGCCAATACACCTAAACCAATACCTGGGAAAATATAACTGTTGTTACATTGTGCAATAGGAATCAACTTTTCATTGTACAAAACATCATCAAACGGACTACCAGTGGCTATAACCACCTCACCATCTGTCCATTCTATAACTTGCTCTGGAGTTGCTTCAACTTGTTTTGATGGGTTACTTAACGGAAAGATAATTGGTACAGTGCAATGTTGTTTCATAGTACGAATGACTTGCTCTGTAAATAAACCTGCTTGACCTGATACACCAATGAGTATGTCTGGTTTAGCACTGTTCACAACATCAAGTAGTGCTGGGAATTCGCCACTGTAACTCCACTCAGCAATATGTTGTGAAGATTGTTGTAGTGCAACCTGAAAGTCACGTAAATCAGGGGTTGTGTCAGTAACTAAACCATATCGATCGACCATAAATACTTGCTTTCGCGCTTGAATATCAGATAAGCCTTCAAATACCATCTGTTGAATAAGCATCTCTGCAATACCACAACCAGCAGAACCAGCCCCAACAAATACCACCTTCATGTCTGATAATTGCGTCTTTCGAGCACGACATGCCGCTAAAATAGTACCTAACGTTACCGCTGCAGTGCCTTGAATATCATCATTAAAACAGCATACTTCATTTCTGTATCGATTTAATAATGGCATCGCATTGGGTTGCGCAAAATCTTCGAATTGAATGAGTACTTCTGGCCAACGTTTTGTTGCGGCTTTAATAAACATATCTAAAAATTCATCATATTCAGATTGACCGATACGTTTATGTTTTGCTCCCATGTACATAGGATCATTTAGTAATTTTTCGTTATTAGTTCCTACATCTAACATTACTGGCAAGGTATAGGCAGGACTAATACCGCCACAAGCAGTGTACAGTGACAACTTCCCAATCGGGATCCCCATACCACCAATACCTTGATCACCTAATCCTAAAATACGCTCGCCATCAGTGACAACGATAATCTTTACTTTCCCCTTTGTTGCATTACGTAAAATATCATCAATCATGTGACGTTCTTCATAACTAATAAATAACCCACGCGAGGAACGATATATATCAGAAAATTTTTCACAGGCATCCCCTACCGTAGGGGTATAAATAATAGGTAGCATTTCTTGTATATGCGCTTGTAACAATTTAAAAAATAACGTTTCGTTATTATCTTGTATTGCACGTAAATAAATGTGCTTGTTAAGTGGATGAGTAAAACTTTTATATTGCATATAGGCCCGCTCAACTTGCTCGTCAATCGACTCATAGCGAGGTGGTAACAACCCCATTAAATTAAAGTTTTTACGTTCTCTTTCCGTAAAAGCACTACCTTTATTAAGTAGTGGCGTTTCGAGTAATGCAGGTCCTGAATGGGGAATATATAAAAAATTGTCAGATTGATTCTTGCTCATGTAAAGGATGCTCTTTGTATTTGGGGCTTGAAAGTAGGGATTAACTTTTGATTAACATATAATCTTGATATCAAGATAACAAAGTAGTATCTTGATATCAAGATTTAAATATGCTCGATAAATATACACATATCACATCAGTTTTTAATTATAAAAGGAACTATCAAGATGAACTCTCGTAAAATATTGACATTAGATGAAGCAAAAATAATGGCTGAAGCCGCTGAAAATGAGGCTTCAAAAAATGGATGGGTTGTTGCAATCGCGATTTGTGATGTTGGTGGGTTACCAATATTAATGTATCGAATGAAAGGGGCTACGCCAATGAGTGCAATGGTCGCACCAGAAAAAGCACGCACAAGTGTTCTATCTCGTAAACCTAGTAAAGTATTTGAAGATATGGTCAATGAAGGTCGAACGGCCGCGTTATCTATGCCAGTTGTCCCACTTGAAGGGGGTGAAATGGTAATCGTCGAAGGAGAATGTATTGGCGCAATTGGTGTTTCTGGCGTTCAAGCAGGTCAAGATGCTCAGGTATCCAGAGCCGGTGTGCTGGCAATAGGAGCAAAATTTAATTTTGACTAATTATTGTTAACAATAATTAGTCAAAACTGTTAACATATTCTTTTACTTTTTGATTAAAATATATGTTAGAAACTATCTTTAAAATCACAGCAAACGAATCAACCATTCGTCGCGAATGTATTGCCGGGCTAACTACCTTTATTACCATGGTTTACATTGTGTTTGTTAACCCTGCGATGCTTGCACAAACAGGCATGGATCAAGGGGCTGCATTCATTGCAACATGTATTGCAGCGGCTATTGGTTGTTTTATTATGGGGTTTTGGGCAAATTACCCAATCGCACTTGCACCAGGTATGGGTCTAAATGCATTCTTCACTTATGGTGTCGTGTTGGGTATGGGCCATACTTGGCAAGCTGCGCTAGGCGCTGTTTTTATATCGGGTTGTATATTCTTATTTTTAAGTTTATTTAAAATTCGTGAATGGGTAATCAATGCTATACCAACAGTATTGAAACAAGCTATTGCGACTGGTATCGGTGCGTTTTTAGCACTTATTGCGCTAAAAAACGCTGGTATAATCGTCGCTAGTCCAGCCACATACGTACAATTAGGCGATTTAACCTCTGCCGGACCATTGCTTGCAATCCTGAGCTTTTTTGTTATTGCAGCATTATTATATAGAGATATAAAAAGTGGTGTGTTGATCAGTATATTCTTAGTCACAGCTATTGCGTTATCAATGGGGCTCGTTGATTACCAAGGCGTTATTTCATCTCCCCCTTCCTTAATGCCAACATTGATGCAGATGGATTTAACTAGTGCATTTGAAATATCCATGCTCAGTGTTATTTTTGCTTTTCTGTTTGTCGATTTATTTGATACTTCCGGCACCTTAGTTGCTGTAAGTCAAAAAGCAGGATTGACCGATAATAAAGGCAATATCCCACGTTTAGGTCGTGCATTGACAGCTGATAGTTCTGCAACAGTAGCAGGAGCAATGTTAGGCACATCGACGACAACATCCTACATTGAGTCTGTCGCAGGTGTATCCGTTGGTGGTCGTACAGGCCTAACCACGGTAGTCGTTGGTTTGTGTTTTTTACTCATGATGTTTTTTGCCCCATTAGCTCAAATGGTTCCAGCGTATGCTACCGCTGGTGCTATTCTTTATGTTGCAGTATTAATGCTACAAAACCTCAAGTTTGTTAATTGGGATGACATGACCGATGCCATACCGGTGAGTGTTGTATTATTGATGACACCATTGACGTTTTCGATTGCTGATGGTATTGCGTTGGGATTTATATCTTACTCAGCTGCAAAATTACTTTGCGGCAAACAAGATCAAATCAGTATTAGTGTTTGGATCTTAACTGCATTATTTGTTGCTAAATTCGCATTTTTATAATGTGTTAGTTTTATAAGCAGTTACAAAGGCCGTTATTGATAACAATAGCGGCTTTTTTATGTCAATAACAAAAGCTCAATGGTTTTATTTTAAGATGTTGATGACGTTTTATATCCTGCGAAACCCACCTTTCGCTCAGCAGACAAACGAAGTTATCCCTCTATAATTAACATATTACTTACATCGTAGGTAATGTGGTTTTATTAACGATTACTTTTAAGGATTTATAATGAACGTAAATATGAATACCCCAGCGATACTTCAACCGCTACACGCCGAAGATATGCAACAGATTGTAGGTGGTAATCAATCTCCTATTGGCCAGAACGATTATCCTGAGCAACAAAGTGCCGCTCAATTTGATCAATGGTATGCCAATATTGTCAGAAGCAATACAGAGGAAAACGCACAAGCTCGCACCAAATCAGCTTTCAACGCTTATAATTAGACACAAAAAAAACCGCTACTGTTACCAGGAGCGGTTTAACTTAATCAGTAGTCTGATTACACGAGATTACCAACCAGTGATTTCACGTAATGCTTTACCGATATCAGCAAGTGAACGTACTGTTTTTACGCCCGCTGCTTCTAACGCTGCAAATTTCTCATCAGCAGTACCTTTACCACCAGAGATAATCGCACCAGCATGACCCATACGCTTACCTTCAGGTGCAGTAACACCGGCAATGTAAGATACCACAGGCTTAGTGACATTAGCTTTGATGAATTCCGCCGCTTCTTCTTCCGCAGTACCACCGATTTCACCAATCATCACGATTGCTTCAGTTTGTGGATCGTTTTGGAACAAGGTTAAGATATCAATGAAATTAGAACCAGGGATTGGATCACCACCGATACCGACACAAGTAGACTGACCAAAACCTTCGTCAGTAGTCTGCTTAACCGCTTCGTACGTTAATGTACCAGAACGAGAAACAACACCTACTTTACCAGGCTTATGGATATGACCAGGCATGATACCAATCTTACATTCACCTGGGGTGATAACACCAGGGCAGTTAGGACCAATCATCGTTACGCCTTTTTGTGAAACATATTCTTTCACATAAATCATATCAACAGTTGGGATACCTTCAGTAATACATACGATCAATTGAATACCTGCATCAGCAGCTTCAATGATCGAATCTTTACAAAAAGCAGCAGGTACATAGATAACTGACGCAGTCGCGCCTGTTTCTGCAACTGCGTCTTTTACTGTATTAAATACAGGAAGACCTAAGTGCGTCGTACCGCCTTTACCAGGAGTAACACCACCGACCATTTGCGTACCATATTCGATCGCTTGCTCAGAATGGAATGTACCTTGACCACCAGTAAAACCTTGGCAGATTACTTTAGTATCTTTATTAATTAATACTGACATTATTTGCCCTCCGCAGCAGCTACAACTTTTTGTGCAGCATCTGTAAGCGACTCTGCAGCGATAATATCAAGACCAGAATTAGCTAATACTTCACGTCCTAATAACGCGTTAGTACCTTCTAAACGAACCACTACAGGTACGTTTACGCCAACTTCTTTAACTGCGCCAATGATGCCTTCAGCAATCATGTCACAACGTACGATACCACCAAAGATATTAACTAATACTGCTTTAACATTCTCATCTGATAAGATGATTTTGAATGCTTCTGCAACACGTTCTTTAGTCGCGCCACCACCAACATCTAGGAAGTTAGCAGGTTTGCCGCCGTGTAAATTAACGATATCCATCGTACCCATTGCTAGGCCGGCACCGTTAACCATACAACCAACATTACCATCTAGCGCAACGTAGTTTAGTTCCCAAGCAGCAGCTTGTGCTTCACGCGCGTCTTCTTGTGAAGGATCGTGCATTTCTTGAAGCTTAGGCTGGCGATACATCGCGTTACCATCGATAGCAACTTTAGCATCTAAACAATGTAAATCACCGTCAGCTTTAATTACTAGAGGGTTGATTTCGATTAGTGCTACGTCTAATTCTTCAAACATTTTCGCTAGACCCATGAAGATCGTAGTGAACTGACGAATTTGCACACCTTTAAGACCTAAAGCAAACGCGATTTCACGTGCTTGGTAAGGTTGTGCACCGACTAGTGGATCGATAGCTGCTTTTAAGATTTTTTCTGGGGTTTCTTCTGCAACCGTTTCAATTTCAACACCACCTTCGGTAGATGCCATGAAAACAATACTACGTGTTGCACGGTCAACAACTGCACCTAAGTACAATTCTTGAGCGATGTCAGTGCAAGTCTCAACTAAGATCTTTGTCACTGGCTGACCCGCTTCGTCAGTTTGATATGTAACCAAGTTTTTGCCTAACCAGTTTTCTGCGAAAGCTGTAATTTCTTCTTTCGTCTTAACTAGTTTAACACCGCCAGCCTTACCGCGACCACCAGCGTGTACTTGACATTTAACTACCCACTCTTCACCGCCAATGCGATCCGCTGCGTCAGCAGCTTCTTGAGGAGTACCGGCAGCAAATCCTTCAGATACAGGTAAACCGTATTCTTTGAAAAGCTGTTTACCCTGATATTCATGCAAATTCATGGTTATATTCTATCCGCTTTAGTAAATTTAAAAAAAGTCGACATCCCGACTGTAATTATAGTAGACGTTACTCCAACGTCTATAATAAGAAAGATGATACATCACACATCACCTTTCTCAATTTATTCAAGACTAATGTCTTAAAATTTATTATACATCTAATAGTAAACGAGTTGGATCTTCTAGCATTTCTTTCACTGTCACTAGGAAACCAACTGATTCTTTACCATCGACGATTCGGTGATCATAAGATAGCGCTAAGTACATCATTGGTAAAATTTCTACTTTACCATTGACGGCCATTGGGCGGTCTTGGATCTTATGCATACCTAAAATTGCACTTTGTGGTGGGTTGATAATTGGCGTTGATAACAACGAACCAAATACACCACCGTTAGTGATCGTGAAGTTACCACCTTGCAGTTCATCAAGTGATAATTTACCGTCACGACCTTTTAATGCTAAGGCTTTGATACCTGATTCAATACCAGCCATACCTAATGTGTCTGTATCTTTTAATACAGGAGTCACTAGACCGCGAGGCGTAGAAACTGCAATCGAGATATCAAAATAGTTATGATAAACAATATCATCACCGTCAATTGACGCATTTACTTCTGGGAAACGTTTCAACGCTTCAGTCACCGCTTTTACATAAAAAGACATGAAACCTAAACGAATGCCATGACGCTTTTCAAAGCTTTCTTGGTATTGCTTACGTAAATCCATGATTGGTTTCATGTTGATTTCGTTGAAAGTAGTTAACATTGCTGTTGAGTTTTTCGCTTGTAGTAAACGATTTGCAATAGTTTTGCGTAAGCGTGTCATTGGAACACGTTTTTCAGTACGTTCGCCCATAGGAACTGCCGGTGCCTCTGTAGTTGTGCTCGCCGCTTTAGCCGCAGGAACAGATTTTAATGATTTTTCAACGTCGTCTTTAGTGACACGACCGCCTTTACCTGTGCCTTTAATGCTCGCAGCATCTAGGCCTTTCTCAGCTAATAAACGACGTACAGATGGACTAAGCGCATCTGACTCAGCGCCGCTATCTGCTGCTGCTGCAACTGGTGCAGCTGCAGCAACCGCGCCTGCTACAAATTTAGCAATAGCTTGCTCAGCTAAGACTGTTGCGCCTTCTTCAAAAAGAATCTCAGATAGGACGCCTGCACTGGGTGCTACCACTTCTAGTACCACTTTATCCGTTTCAATATCAACTAGGTTTTGGTCTTGTTCAACCGCTTCACCTACTTTTACATGCCATGTGGCAATCGTAGCATCAGCAACAGATTCTGGTAATACAGGTACTTTGATATCCGTGGCAGGACCGCTAGCAGCTGGTGCTGCAACGGCTGGAGTCGCTTTTGCGGCCGGAACTGCCGCAGCGCCACCAGAAGTCAGATTAGCAATTAATTGCTCACCTAATACTGTATCGCCTTCTTGAAATAAGATCTCAGAAATAACGCCATCTTCTGGTGCTACAACTTCAAGTACCACTTTGTCGGTTTCGATATCAACAAGATTTTGGTCGCGAGACACAGTGTCACCCGCTTTAACATGCCAAGTTGCAATCGTTGCATCAGCTACCGATTCTGGTAACACCGGAACTTTAATTTCAGTAGTCATTTGAGATCCTTATTTAATGGTTAGTGCGTCATCAACCAATTGTTTTTGTTGTTGGTTGTGAACAGAAATATAGCCTACCGCTGGTGAAGCTGAAGCATCACGACCGGCGTAAGTTAATGTCGCTCCTTGCGGGATAGACGCATAAAAGCGATGTTGTGAACAGTACCAAGCGCCTTGATTCATTGGCTCTTCTTGACACCAAACCCAATCTGTAACGTGCGCATATTGTGCAAGTTCAGCGTTGATTTCATCAATTGGGAATGGATATAACTGTTCGATGCGGATAATAGCCACATCAGTTTGTTTATTTTCACGGCGTTTTTCAAGCAAGTCATAGTAAACTTTACCTGAACACATGACGACGCGTGTAACCTGTTTAGGGTCGATCTCGTCAATTTCACCAATGATATTTTGAAATACACCTGTCGATAATTCTTCTAATGAAGAAACAGCTAATGGATGACGTAACAATGACTTAGGCGACATAACCACTAATGGTCGACGCATTGGACGAACTGCTTGGCGAACCAACATATTATACACTTGCGCAGGTGTAGATGGAACACACACTTGCCAGTTATGATCAGCACATAATTGTAAGAAACGCTCTAGACGTGCTGAGCTATGTTCAGGACCTTGACCTTCATAACCGTGAGGTAACAGCATCGTTAAGCCGCACAAGCGACCCCACTTAGCTTCACCTGAACACAAGAATTGGTCAAATACAACTTGAGCGCCGTTGGCGAAATCACCAAATTGTGCTTCCCAAATAGTCAAAGTACGCGGCTCAGCTGTCGCAAAACCATACTCAAATGCTAATACTGCTTCTTCAGATAGCACAGAGTCATATAGTTCGATATGCCCTTGGTCTGCATTTAGGTGTTGTAACGGCATATACGTAGAACCGTCAGTTTGATTATGCAATACCGCATGACGATGGAAGAATGTGCCACGGCCAGAATCTTGTCCCGTAATACGAATATCATGTTGGCGGTCTAAGATGTTGGCATACGCTAAGTTTTCAGCCATACCCCAATCTAATAAACGTTCACCCTCAACCATCGATTTACGATCAACGTATAACTTATTAACACGTGATTGTAATTTTTGGTCTTCCGGGAAATCAATCAAACGTTGCCCTAGCTCTGTCAGTTTTTCTACTGACGTTGCTGCATCATAAGGTACATCCCAATCATGTCCAATAAAAGGAGTCCAATCCACTGAATGCTCTGTCATTGGACGCCATTCTTCAACTACACATGCGCCATGATCTAACGCTGAACGGTACTCAGCAATGAGTTTTTCAACTTCATGATCGTCAATCGACCCTTCTGCCGTTAATTGATCAGCATAGAGTTGACGAGGTACAGGGTGCTTTTTGACTTTTTGGTACATTAAAGGCTGAGTTGCATTAGGCTCATCAGCTTCGTTGTGACCGTGACGACGATAACAAACTAAATCAATAACCACATCACGTTTGAACTTGTTACGGTAATCTAACGCGAGTTTAGTAACAAACAACACCGCTTCAGGATCATCACCATTTACATGGAAGATTGGCGCCTGAACCATTTTAGCGATATCAGTACAGTATTGAGTCGAACGGGTATCTTCAACTTTAGACGTGGTAAAACCAACTTGGTTATTAACAACAATTCGAACTGTGCCACCCACTGCAAAACCGCGGGTTTGAGACATGTTAAAGGTTTCTTGAACAACACCTTGGCCAGCAATCGCTGAATCACCGTGTATTGTGATAGGCAAAACTTTTGCGCCATCTCCAGAATCACGACGGGAAAGACGAGCACGTACCGAACCCATTACAACTGGATTAACAATTTCTAAATGCGATGGGTTAAACGCTAACGCTAAGTGAACATTGCCACCTTCCGTCGCAAAGTCAGAAGAGAAACCTGCATGATATTTAACATCACCCGCACCTAACGAATCATCATGCTTACCTGCGAACTCATCAAATAATACCGATGGGTTTTTACCTAAGACATTGACTAATACGTTTAAGCGACCGCGGTGAGCCATACCTATTACGACTTCTTTAGTGCCAGCTTTACCCGCTTCGCTAATTAAGCCTTTAAGCATTGGAACTAAACTATCACCACCTTCAAGCGAGAAACGCTTGGCACCTGGGAATTTCGCGCCTAAGTATTTTTCCATACCATCAGCAGCGATTAACCCTTTCAGAATTTTAATCTTTTCTTCACGGCTAATGACTGGCTTAGATTCAACAGATTCAATACGTTGTTGCAACCAACGTTTTTGCTCTGTGTCGGTAATATGCATGTACTCTGAACCAATTGAACCGCAATAAGTACGGTTCAATGATTGGAATAAATCACCTAATGGTAATTTGTCTTTGCCTAACGCATAAGAACCCAAATTAAACTGGGTATCAAAATCTTTGTCAGTTAAGTTGTGGTGTGATAACTCTAAATCGCGAACACGTTCTTGCTTCCATAGACCTAATGGGTCTAAGTTAGCATGCTGATGTCCACGGAAACGGAAGGCATTGATTAACTGTAATACTTTGACTTGTTTTTCATCACCCGCAGCACCAATTATAGGTGCAGCACTGTTACCTACTCGAGCCATTGGCCCAAGCGCTGCCATTTTTCGGAATTCATCACGAACTTTGGTGTGATTTGAATCGATCTCGACTCCATCTACCTTAGGTAAAGTTTCAAAGACGTGTTGCCAAGTCGATGGGACGCTTTGTGGGTCCTCGAGATATGCTTCATACAATTCCTCAACGTATGCCGCATTCGCACCAGCCATGTGAGATGTTTCCCACCATGCTTTCATTGCGCTATCTTGCATTATAATGCCCTGTCTACAAATTTAATATCACGTGAGTTCATCACTGACCTCACCACTAACTTTTACTCAAAAAAATAGCTATCTGTATTACAGATAGCTATTTAGAAACTAATTCGTGGGCGGGGAAACCCGCCCATAATCACTAAACAGCTCGTTGTAAGAGCATGGACTTTATCTGACCAATCGCTTTGGTCGGATTTAACCCTTTTGGACATACGCTAACGCAGTTCATAATGCCGTGGCATCTGAATACACTAAACGCATCGTCAAGATCATTCAATCGTTCATCAGTCGCACTATCGCGACTATCAATCAAGAAACGGTATGCATGTAACAAACCGGCTGGACCGATAAATTTATCAGGGTTCCACCAGAAAGATGGGCATGATGATGAACAACACGCGCATAAAATACATTCATATAAACCATCAAGTTTCGCACGCTCTTCCGGCATTTGAATAAATTCACGCGATGGTGGATGGTTATCGTCATTGATTAAGAAAGGTTTAATTTTCTCATATTGTGTATAGAACTGTGTCATATCCACAACCAGGTCACGTACTACCGGTAGACCTGGTAGCGGACGAACAATAATCTTACCTTTACCTAACGCTGATAACGGAGTGATACATGCAAGGCCGTTTTTGCCATTCATGTTCATCCCATCAGAACCACACACACCTTCACGGCATGAGCGACGGAAAGATAATGTCGGATCTGACTCTTTTAAGGCAATCAGTGCATCAAGCACCATCATGTCTTGACCTTCTTCAACTTCTAATGAGTACTCCTGCATACGCGGAGCATCATCAATATCTGGATTGTAACGATATATAGAAAAATTAAGTTGCATTGTCTTTTCTCCTTAATATGTACGTGCTTTCGGCGGGAATGCTTCTCGCAGAACAGGTGCCATATTAACTTCACGTTTAAGCATTGTTTCAGATTCAGGCAGATAAACACTATGGCATAACCAATTGTCATCATCACGCTCAGGGAAATCGAAGCGGCTATGTGCACCACGACTCTCTGTTCTAAAGTTAGCTGCAACGGCGGTACTGTAAGCCGTTTCCATTAGGTTATCTAGTTCTAAGCACTCAATACGCTGAGTGTTAAAGTCAGATGACTTGTCGTCTAGTCTTGCATTTTTTAAACGTTCACGGATTTCGGCCAATTCTTTAAGACCTTCAGCCATTGAATCACCTTCACGGAATACCGAGAAATTCAACTGCATACATTGTTGCATATCTTTCTTGATTTGGACTGGACATTCACCCTTACCAACTTCGCTGTTTTCCCAGCGATTGAAACGCGCTAGTGCGGCATCTATATCATCACTAGTTGCTTCACGAGTCGTTTCAATTTCATTCAGTTTGGTGCCTAGATGTAAACCCGTAGCACGACCAAATACAACCAAATCAAGCAATGAGTTACCACCTAAACGGTTCGCACCGTGGACAGATACACAGGCAATCTCACCACAAGCAAATAAACCTTTTACTTTAGACTCAGCACCGTTAGCATCGATTGTAATTACCTGACCATCAACATTAGTTGGAATACCACCCATCATGTAATGACAAGTTGGGATAACTGGAATCGGTTCTTTAACTGGATCAACGTGAGCAAAAGTACGAGATAATTCAAGAATACCAGGTAAACGAGACTCTAGAACATCTTTACCCAGATGATCGAGTTTCAATTTAAGGTGTGGACCCCAAGGGCCATCACAGCCACGGCCTTCGCGAATTTCTGTCATCATTGAACGAGCAACAACATCACGACCCGCTAAATCTTTGGCATTTGGTGCATAACGTTCCATGAAACGTTCACCGTCTTTATTGAGTAAGTAACCACCTTCACCACGGCAACCTTCAGTTACCAAAGTACCCGCGCCTGCAATACCCGTCGGGTGGAACTGCCACATTTCCATATCTTGTAATGGGACACCAGCACGCAATGCCATACCGACACCATCACCCGTGTTAATGTGTGCATTGGTAGTTGAAGCGTAAATACGCCCTGCACCACCAGTGGCTAAGACAACCGCCTTAGACTTGAAATAAACGACTTCACCAGACTCGATATCAATCGCAGTACAACCGACAATATCACCGTCTTGATTTTTAACTAAATCGAGTGCATACCACTCAGAGAACACTTTAGTTTTGTTTTTTACATTTTGTTGATACAACAAATGTAACAGTGCGTGACCCGTACGGTCAGCCGCTGCAGCAGTTCGAGCTGCTTGCTCGCCACCAAAGTTTTTAGATTGACCGCCGAAAGGACGTTGGTAGACTTTACCTTCTTCTGTACGTGAGAAAGGTAGTCCCATGTTTTCCATTTCAATAATGGCTTCTGGTCCTGTTTTACACATATATTCGATTGCGTCTTGGTCACCGATATAATCAGAACCTTTAACTGTATCGTACATGTGCCATTCCCAATTATCTTCATGTGAATTACCTAACGCAACGGTAATACCACCTTGAGCGGATACGGTATGAGAACGGGTTGGAAATACTTTTGATAATAACGCACAGGTTTTACCTGATTCAGTGATTTGTAATGCAGCACGCATACCTGCGCCACCTGCACCAATTACTACTGCGTCAAACTCATGAACTGGAATACTCATAATACCTTACACTCCCCACAACACGAATAAGCCAACTGCTACATAAGCAAAGGCGATTAAGTTTAGTACATATTGAATACCGGCACGTAAACCAGCTGGTTTAACGTAGTCAGTCAATACTTGCCATAAACCGATGCGCACGTGGAGCATAATTGACACTAATGCAGCAAACGTAAATACTTTCATAAACATACTAGCAAAGATTCCCTGCCAGATTGGATATGTTAGCGTTGGTGCTGTGAAAAACACAAACGCAATATAAAATGAATAAAGAGCAATGATTAATGCTGTTGCACGAAGCGAAACCCAATCTTGGATCCCGTTACGTTTCATGGATGCTTGATTTGTTACCACAATGCCACCCCTAAGATTAAGGTTAATACAATCCAGATACCGATAATGATGTTCGCACTCAGGTTACCTGACTCAAGTTCTTCCCAGTAGCCCATATCCATAATCCCATGACGAATCCCGCCAAGGATGTGATAAGTTAAGGCTGATACTGTGCCTAATGCTACAAACTTCCCAATAAACCCGTCCATAATAGCTTGCACGTCATTGAAGCCTTGTTCTGAACCTAGCGATACCGCCCAAGCCCAAATTACAAACAACAATGCAAAAAACATCGCTACGCCGGTTACACGGTGCAAAATTGAAGAAATTGCAGAAGGTGGGAATTTAATGGTATTTAAATCCAAATTAACTGGTCTTTGCTTTTTCACAATACGTTAGCCTATTTTCTCATTCGTGGGGTTTTATCCCCTTTTAAGTATGGTCTTTTATAATGATAAACGAGTATAAAAGTTCACAAATAACGGTTTCGTGCCAAATTCAGCAAATGTTAATCATTTGTGAATATTTAATAACTTAATTATCGGCAAATCCAACCGATATAAAAAGCACTGCGAAGTATATCCATAGCGGTATCGAATTACAATTTTTTGTTAGGAATTAAGACATTGGTAGTAAATTGTTTTTTGCACCTTCATATAACGAACTGAAATTAACGTTATATATTAAGGTAATTATCATAAAAATTGACTTACTGCTAGTTTAGACGTACAACTATGCCCCCTTTTCAAAAGGGAAAAATAGTTACATACTGCATATAACGCAATAACATGCACTCTATGCAAAATGCTATTATGAATAATAATGCAAATATGAATACTGAGGAGAACCACACATGGCAGACAAAAAAGCCATCTTAAAAATTGACGGTAAAGAAGTCGAACTTCCTATATTACAGGGTACAGCTGGACAAGACGTCATCGACGTACGTGCATTAGGCGCAACGGGTTATTTTACCTATGATCCTGGATTTATGGCGACGGGTTCTTGTGAATCGTCAATTACTTATATTGATGGCGCTGAAGGTGTTCTGTTACATCGTGGTTTCCCGATTGGCGAACTAGCCCAAGATTCAGATTATCTAGAAGTGTGTTACATGCTTCTTCATGGCGACCAGCCAACTGCAGAGCAATATGCAGAATTTAAAGACACAATCACCAACCACACAATGGTACATGAACAAATCAACATGTTCTTCCATGGTTTCAGAAACGATTCTCACCCAATGGCAATGCTATGCGGCACTGTTGGTGCTTTATCATCGTTTTACCACAGCGATTTAGATGTGACTAATCCAGCTCAGCGCATCCGTTCAGCACATCGTTTAATCGCGAAAATGCCGACTCTGATAGCAATGGCATACAAATACAGTGTGGGTCAGCCTTTTGTCTATCCTAAGAATGATTTATCGTACGCCGGTAACTTCTTAAACATGATGTTCTCAGTTCCGACAGAAGATTATTACATCAGCCCTGCTGTTGAAAAAGCCATGGATCGTATCTTTATTTTGCATGCTGATCATGAACAAAACGCGTCAACATCGACTGTACGTTTAGCGGGTTCTTCTGGCGCAAATCCTTATGCGTGTATTGCAGCAGGCGTTGCATCTCTATGGGGCCCTGCACACGGCGGCGCTAATGAAGCGTGTTTAAAAATGCTTGAAGAAATCGGTACGGTTGACCGCATTCCTGAATTTATTGCACGTGCAAAAGACAAGTCAGATTCATACCGCTTGATGGGCTTTGGCCATCGCGTATACAAAAACACAGATCCTCGCGCTAAAGTAATGCGTGAGAGCTGTCATGAAGTGTTGGCAGAGCTTAAGCTAGACGATCCGTTATTAGACGTTGCAATGGAGCTAGAACGTGTTGCACTCTCTGACCCGTATTTTGCTGATAAGAAGTTGTTCCCTAACGTAGATTTCTACTCAGGTATCGTGCTTAAAGCAATTGGTATCCCAACGAATATGTTTACGTGTATTTTTGCACTAGCAAGAACAGTAGGTTGGATTTCACACTGGCATGAGATGATGAGCCAACCAGGTCAAAAAATTGGCCGTCCTCGTCAACTGTATACCGGTCATACTGAACGTAAATACGAAGCGATTAAAAAATAGTAGTCAAAAATTAATCTATTTGAAAGCACCTTAGGGTGCTTTTTTTATATTTTACATTCATTCTGTGAATACTTAGGATAAATCATGCCAATAATCGCTAAGATTTTAGGGTATTTGGGACTCATTCCATTTCTGTTCTACCCTTTACACATGCTGTTAGACCTGCAATGGTTAACGTCTATGCAAGCCCAAATCGCGTTTACACAGTATTCTGCGGTCATTTTATCTTTTTTTGGTGGGATTCATTGGTACCAAGCAATCTGTGAACCCAAAAACTCGCATCAACTATACGTAGCAATGCTGCCAAGCATCAGCGCTTGGTTGAGTATGTTAATTTTTGATATAAAAATAACGCTATTTGTTTTATCTGTAAGTCATTTGTTAATACTAATGTATGATAAACATTATCTTCGTTTACCTAAACAACTGGTAATTGCATATACAAAAATGCGTTTAATTCTGACAACTATTGTTATTGTCTGTCATTTTCTCATGATTTGGTCAGTGTGAGCGGTCAATTTTCACTCTTTTTTTTGGTTAACCAAAAATAAAAAAAGCATCGACCTAGAAGGTGGATACTTTAATTTGTTAAACTATTGTTAATGATTTACTGGAAAATACTTAATCTATCCGTCCATATCGATCGCTAAATCTGACAATATCATCCTCACCAAGATAAGTTCCTGATTGTATTTCGATTAATTCTAATGGAATTTTTCCAGGGTTCTCTAATGCGTGTACTTCACCAATCGGTATATACGTTGATTCATTTTCTGACACGATCATGGTGTTATCGCCGATTGTCACGTTAGCAGTACCTGAAACCACTATCCAATGTTCGGCTCGGTGGTGATGCATTTGTACAGAGAGCTTTTCACCAGGTTTAACAGAAATGTGTTTAACTTGAAAACGCTCACCAGTATCGATGGAGTCATAGCTCCCCCAAGGACGAAACACTTCTCGATGGAATTCAAATTCAGGTCGTTGTTCTGCCTTGAGCTGATTGACTATATGCTTAATATCTTGGACTTTATCCTTGTGAGCGACCAATACAGCATCTTTAGTCTCGACTACCACGACATTATCGAGGCCGATGACACTCACAAGTTTACCTTCGGCGTTCACATAACTATTAGTTGTATCATGTAGCATCACATCACCAACGGATGCGTTGCCTTGCGGATCTTTTTCTGCGGTTTCCCAAAGGGAAGACCAACTCCCCACATCAGACCAACCTGCATCCAATGGCACCATAGCGGCGTCTTTAGTGTGCTCCATGACCGCATAATCAATGGAATTATCAGGGCAAGTCGCAAATACTTCCGCATTAATGCGTGTAAAGTCCATATCTTGAGTTTGACCTGCAAGGGACTGTTGGCAAATAGTTAATATTTCTGGGGCGAATTGCGCAAGTGCATTGAGATAAGCACTGGCTTTAAACATAAACATCCCTGAATTCCAAAAATAGTCGCCAGTACTTACATAATCTTGCGCGGTCACTAAATCGGGTTTTTCGACAAAGGCAGCAACATCAAACCCGACATGTAAGCCATTATTAGACAAAGACGCACCACTTTTGATATACCCATAGCCTGTATGTGGCATTTGCGGCACAATGCCAAATGTTACCAGCTTGCCTTGTTCAGCTAATTGTTGTGCACGAGCGAGCCCAGTGTGAAAAGCAGATTGATTTTGGATTAAGTGATCAGCCGCAAGAATCAATAAAATAGGGTCAGATCCGCTTTCTTGGGCTTTTAGTGCGGCAAGCGCAATAGCCGGAGCGGTATTTCGGCCAACTGGCTCTAACAAAATACCCGAATGCTGGATATCTTGCTGGCGTAACTGTTCTGCAACTAAAAAACGATGCGCCTCATTGCAAATGATCATCGGCGCTTGAGCACCGGAGCCATTTAAACGTGCAATGGTATCTTGTAACATCGAGTTATCGGAAGTTAACGCTAGAAATTGCTTTGGCATAGCGACACGGGATTTGGGCCACAAACGGCTACCTGTGCCACCAGCAAGAATAATCGGCTTCATTAAGTTGTAATCCTTTACATAAAAAGAGTCAGAATAAGTAAAGCATAGTTTGCCTGACTCTGTCTAAAATAAATGGCAATATATCGCTTAATCCGTCAAGGTGCCAGCACGATAATCACGCATGGCTTGGTCAATTTCAGCTTGCGTATTCATCACAAATGGCCCGTATTGACACACCGGCTCATTAATCGGCTCTCCCGAAACAAAAATCACGCGGGTACCGGCTTGTGCCTTTAATGTTAGCGACGAATGTATATCTAACAACGCTAATTGACCTTGCTCGGCAATTTGCTGTTGTACTTCAACCTGACCTTCATAAACAAATATAAATCCATTATGCTTAGGTATGGTATCGACGGTTAGTGTTGATGTTGAAGTAAAATGTATATCAAAAAATTGTGGCTTTACGGCTTGTGCAACAACAGCGCCGTTTATACCTTTATATTCCCCGGCTAATACACGTACTAGCCCACCTAAAAATTCAACTTCTGGCACATCACGACTTGGTATATCATGATAAGCAGGTGATGATAATTTTTGTGCTGCTGGCAAATTGACCCACAACTGAAAACCACGTAACACCCCCTGTGTTTGTTGCGGCATTTCTTCATGAATAATGCCTTTACCCGCATTCATCCATTGCAAGCCGCCGTCTTCGATTAATCCCGTGTTACCAACGGAGTCTTTGTGTCCCATTTTCCCCTGCAACATATACGTGACAGTTTGAAAACCTCGATGAGGGTGTGGTGGGAAACCAGCCAAATAATCCTGAGGTTCATCCGAGCCAAATTCATCGAGCATTAAAAACGGATCTAATCGAGGCAGGCTGCCCTGACCTATAATACGTGTTAATGCGACACCCGCACCATCTTGCGTGGCAACGCCACGATATAGTTGTTTAATCGATGAAGAGGCTTGTGTCGAATGTGTTGTAGAGTTGAGGTTAGTCATGACAATCCAAATAAAAAAAGTATAATAAACATTAAATCATATCTTTAATCGAACGTAACTTGCAAAATTACGCTTAGTTAATCCAATAAAATAGAACTATAAATGAATAAACAACGCTTTGGTGGCATAGAAAGGTTATATGAAGCCTCTGGATTAGCCAAATTACAACAAGCGCATTTTACCGTCGTTGGTATTGGTGGTGTCGGAACTTGGGTTGCTGAAGGATTTGCTCGCAGCGGAGTTGGTCACATTACGTTAATTGACATTGATGATATTTGTATTACTAACACCAATC
The DNA here is from genome assembly GCA_002292215.1 of Glaciecola sp. UBA983. Classification (GTDB taxonomy): domain Bacteria; phylum Pseudomonadota; class Gammaproteobacteria; order Enterobacterales; family Alteromonadaceae; genus Opacimonas. The sequence continues at coordinate 32,381 of DBBN01000104.1, forward strand.
GTCAATCACATGCCTTGCAAGATACTATCGGTCAAGCAAAAGTTGATGCTATGGCGCAACGCATCAAACAAATCAACCCTGACTGTGTCGTGCTCACCATCGAAGATTTTGTGTTGCCAGATAATGTTGCCACTTATATTACGCCAGATATGGACATGGTGATCGATGCAACTGACAGTATTACTGCGAAAGCGGCAATGATCGCATATTGTAAACGGAATAAAATCAAAATCATTACCATTGGTGGTGCAGGAGGACAAATTGACCCGCGCCAAGTGACGTCCGGTGATTTAGCCAAAACCACTCAAGATCCGCTTGCAGCTAAACTTCGTTCGGTCCTGCGTCGTGATTATAATTTCAGTAAAAACACACAACGTCGCTTTGGTATTGAATGTATTTATTCAACCGAACAACTCCGTTACCCACAAGGTGATGGCACTGTAGGTAAACAAAAACTCAGTGCACAAGGCGCTATTAAATTAGATTGTGAAACCGGTTTTGGTGCCAGTGTGGCTGTCACTGCGACATTTGGTTTTGTTGCCGTCGCACAAGCAATTAATAAATTTTTAGGGATCAAAGGGTAGCTAGCTCAGTCATCGAATTCATAGGCAGATGATCCCTTCAGAACCCATCACGTAATAACCATTACGAGATACAGCTAAGATACTGAGTGCTTTTTGAAATATTATTCGTCCTTACCCATCACCGCGCTGATTGCACTGATTGTGTTACAAACGCTGATTAATTTTGATGTCGTACCACCCGGCATGGCGCTTTTGACCATGCTAAAAGATGCTGCGGGCGAGTATTTTTATACATTAATTTTGTTGATTATATTGCTTGAATCTATTGTTTATGTGGGATTTTATTTCCCAGGCCAGTTTTTCGCTGTTTTGTTAGTGGTAGGCGCAAATCCAACCACCAGTGATATTATTAAACTCACTATAGCAATGGTGGTCGGAGCAACCTTAGGTTCATTCATCAATTATGAAATTGGACGTCATGCTAGTAACAATCGTTTGTCCAGAAATAATTTTTCCAACGCGCAAGCTAGCGCTGTTCAACCTGTGAGTATCAAATCATTACTCATCGCAATGATCCACATTAACTCACTAGCATTTTTTATGGTAACTCAAGGCGCATTAAAGCGTAGTCGAAAAATCATTGGCTTAGCTGGAATATTAAATCTACCTTATTATTTGGCGCTTATCTTTGCTACCGCAGCATTGAGTGAAGAAGTCATGCAACTTGCAGAAAATACTACCTTTTTAATGGTGGCTGTATCTATTTGGTTAATCATTGCGTTAATATTGGACTATCGTAAACATTTAGCCCTATAAAACTATGTATCGACCTAAAACAACCTTAGAGCAATGGCGGATATTACAAGCTGTCGTCGATCATGGTGGCTATGCTAAAGCTGCCGACTATCTGAATAAAAGCCAATCCTCGTTAAATCATGCCGTTGCAAAGTTGCAAAACTTACTTGATGTGCAACTTTTAGAAGTGAAAGGACGTAAAGCGTTTCTAACGCCTGCTGGCGAAGTTATGTTGCGTCGTTCACGTAATTTAACTGATAATGTTGAAGCTTTAGAAGCACTTGCCGTCAATATCAATCAAGCATGGGAGCCAGAAATCACCCTAGCGATTGATTTAGCTTTTGATAAACGTTTGCTTTATCCAGCCCTTGAAGAATTTTTACCTGAATGTCGAGGTTCGCGCCTTACCATGATAGATACCGTCTTAACCGGTACCGATGATGCGATCACGCAGCACAAAGTCGATTTAGCGATTGCCCATCAAATTCCGAAAGGTTTTTTAGGTGAACCTTTTGCTGAAGTGACTTTTGTGGCGGTGTGCCATCCTCAACATCCAATTACCCATATTCCATCACCTATCGATCCCGATGCGTTATCTCGTCATTTACAACTCGTCATTAAAGATACCTCTAACCAACCAAAAGAAAATTCCGGTTGGTTAAAATCTGAAAATCGGTGGACGGTATCGCAGTTTTCAACAGCCATTGATTTACTATTACGTAAAGTGGGATTTTGTTGGTTACCTGAGTATTTGGTTGCAGAGCATATCACCTCAGGTAGATTACAACTGTTAAATATTAATGGATCAACGCACAAACGCTACACATCATTTCTAATTATTCCACAACCTGATAATATAGGACCAAGTTCGCAGTTATTAGCCGATTTAATTTTACAACACCGCAGTATATCGCTGGCACCAGACACAAAGGATTAATCATGTCATTGACCAACCAAGAAATCACTGAGCTTATGGAACAAGCGTCCGCTGATTGCAATACTTATATCACTCGAAGAGTTCAATATTCACCTTGATAAAAGTGTTGATAGTGTGACATTAATTGATGATATTTTATCAGGGTTTGTAGACCGTTATGCTGATCAAGCGTTGGAAGATCAAGGTCTATTTACATTATGTAATATCTATGGGGCTTATGTTGGGGAAGTGTTTAGACAAGTCGTAGGTGGTGATTGGGAATTTAGACAAGAGGACGACCAAGAAATCGTCATGGTGGTTTTTCAGGATAAATCGTTTGCCTTTACCGGTATTTGTTACGAGCGTTTGGCGATTGATAATACGTTAAGCGTCCATAAATATTTACTTCAAGCCATCAAAAACTGCCAATCTTAAGCTTTCCAGTCACGGTACATTAAGCGTAAATGACGACTGCGTAAGGTATAGCCGACAACCAGCAATGTACCTATTAAGCCCATTGCGGTTGCATGGTCATACACAAATTGAGTATTCACTAAGCGCAGTACATAATGTGTTAACTGCCCAATACTCGCCAAAACTAAACAAGCGAACACAATATACACCCACTTATTTAGGTTACGTTGCCATAGTCGCTCACGATTACTGCACAGCAACATCGCAATTAATGCAGGTAATCCTAACGCTAATGCTAGATACAAGTCGGCTTTTTGCGGATACCAAAACGCAAGGATTTCGCTTTCTTTGCCTCGAATAGTGACCGAGCCGATAAAAATCAGCCAGCTTTTTGCTAAAAATACTAACATCCACCATAACGAACGAGGCGGAACAATCCGCCCAGCATCATCGTAGCAGTGTAAAGGGAGAGGTAATCGAGTCATATGACCCGATTATACTGGAATTAACATAAACTGACAGGGTGTTATTCAACAACTGGTGCAGACGCCACTGGTTTTGCTTTTTTCTGCGACTTAATAATTGGCCAAAATAACTGCTCTAGCCATTCCGCTTTGCGCATGCCCTCGATACCATAATTTTCAGGATAACGACGTGTAATATGCGCAGTACCAAACAATACATCCCAAAAGAATAATAAATTACCGTAGTTACCTTTATAATTGGTCACACCATCCTCCATCGTTAAACCGTGATGGGCACTGTGAGTTGATGGAGTCGATATCGTTCGTTCAATTACCCATACAATAGGTTCTAGTATCGGGTATTGAGCAGCTAATTTGTACATACTGCGATCCCATTTCCATTCTGAATGGGCTCCTGTAATAACCGTCAATTTAAAGACCAAGTAAGCGGCGTAAACCCAACCTAGGCCCAAATAAATTAATATGCCTGAACACCAGATAGACGGCATGAACAAGTAATAAAAGAAATTATTACGATACACAATACGCACACTCATGTATTTGGCATTGTGATGGGCACGGTGTAAAAAATATAAAAAACGGGAGTTGTGTGATGCTCTATGCCACCAGTATTGCAACAAATCATCAAAAATGAGTAATAAGCCAATCTGAAGCCAAATGGAAGTATCAGCTAAAACACCAGCATATTGCGGAAACGTGAGTGCAGCCAAAAATCCCGATGTAAATAAAACGACAGGTTGAGTAAACACAAATAGTAAAATCGAACTCATGAGTTCTACCATCCCATCGCTTTTTACTTCTGTGGCTTTTTTGAATAATTTTCCGTTGCGCGCTTCGGCAATCGCAAATATTACAAAAACAGCTAAAATAGCATATTGATAAGACATAATTTATTTCTCTTTAATTAACAGGTACAGCATAACTCTCAACACAACACTGAAAAATATACTTATATACATTTGTGAGAGTTTTGTATTAAAATCGTAAAATGAATTACTCAAGAACCATGAACGACACCTTACTTGCGTTATGCGCACAACACGGCGATCGTAAAACATTTAGTCAAGGTCAACTGATCCATCAACGCGGTGATGCTCGCCCAGGCTTAAATATAGTGCAAACCGGCCAGGTCAAAGTCGGTAATTATGGCTTAGACGGTCAATATCAATTGACGTCGTATTTACAACGTGGAGACAGTTTTGGTGAAGTCACGTTACTTGTAGAGCAACCGCGTACCCATCATTCAGAAGCTCACACGGATGTGGTCTTAACACACCTTAACCACCAAGCATTTAATTGGATGAATGCTAACGTGCCGGAATTTAATACTTATCTGTTGACCTCATTAGCTATCAAACTCAATATGGCCTTAGAGATGATGGATGATCATCGGCGCTTACCGACTCATGTCAGATTGGCTAAAATACTCTATAAGCAATGTACACAACCGACGTTAAACACCATCAAAATTCGCCAAAGCGATTGTGCAGAATTATTGGCTGTTACTCTATTAAGTAGCCACAAAGCATTAAGTAAATTAACTATGTTAAACCTGGTTTCCACCTCTTATGGGGCAATCTTAGTCCATGATAAATTACAATTAGAACAATGGCTGAATGATCACCTTTCTTTGCTTCCTGTACAACAGAACTAATTCACTGTCAAAAGTAAAATCGATAATGATTTATTTTCTTCTTCGTTTAGCGGGCCGATCCGATAAGCTGCGACGGCGAGGTTTATTTACCTTGTTGGGTTCAAAATTACCATACTCATCGTCATCATCTTTCACTTTACTTGAAGGGGTTAACGCAAAACCTATCATCGTTTCTCGCTTAAAAGTCTTACCTGTTAGCCGTTCAATTGCAATCAACGGCTTAAGCTCGTCCTCACTGAATAATGATATGGCTACCCCTTGTGCCCCTGCTCTGCCCGTGCGACCGATCCGGTGCACATAATCAGCAGCAACATACGGTAAATCGACATTAATCACACAAGGTAAATCGTCGATATCAATGCCTCTAGCTGCAATATCAGTCGCCACTAAAACCCTCAAAGAACCGTCTCTAAACCCATCTAAAGCGATGGTTCTGGCATGTTGAGTTCGGTTGGCGTGAATCGATTTTGCTTTAACATTAGCTTGAGCAAGTTCAGCGACTAAATTATCTGCACCACGTTTGGTTCGGCAAAACACCAACACCTGACGCCAATTATTCTGCTTAAGTAAATACAGCAACATTTCATGTTTACGTGCTTTATCGACTGCGTACAGTTGTTGTTTGATATTTTTGGTTGGGTTATGCCCAGTAGCGACATCGATAAATATAGGTTGATGTAACATGGTTTGAGCAAGCGCTTTTATTGCTTTGGAAAAGGTGGCCGAAAACATCAATGTTTGTCGTTTTTTCGGAAGGCAGGTTTGAATATGCTTAATATCATCAATAAAGCCGAGATCTAACATACGATCAGCTTCATCCAATACCAATATTTGTAGCGCATCAAAATTAACCGCTTGTCGATTATACAGGTCAATTAATCGTCCAGGTGTTGCCACTAATATATCAACTCCTTGCGCTAAAGCATCTAATTGTGGTTCGATGCGTACTCCACCATACACTGCAACACTGCGCAGATTAATGTGTTGCTGGTAGGTATTAATATTGGCTAATACTTGAGCAGCAAGTTCACGGGTAGGTGCAATGATCAAAGCGCTTACTTCTCCAGAAGCCAAGACTGTCTTAGATATATCGTTACTCAAAAGCTCTATTATAGGTAGCGTAAAACTAGCGGTCTTGCCAGTGCCTGTATGAGCTATGGCCACAACATCTTGTTGCTTTAGTACAACAGGAATAGCCCGAGCCTGAATATCTGTTGGTGAGGTATACCCCTGCTTTGTTACGTTTTCAACTATTGCTTTACATAACCCTAACGAACTAAACGACATGATATTAATTCCTGAAATTTTGCATATTATAAGTGATATAGCACCAATATTCACTTAATCATCCCAACAGCCATTTATCGAATATAAATTCAGCATTGCACTGCATGCCAGTAGGTATTGTAGAATTGAGTAACATCTACTATTACTATCACGCTCACCGACATTCCTGTATAATACTGCGCATAAAACAAAAAGCATCAGCCAATGATCTTGAATTTGCAATAAAGGCAGCAGAGCATACTATGACCGTAGAAAAATTTGACCCTCAACACACATCACCATCCGCTTCTAAAGCAAATGAGGGAATTGCCAAGAAAACCACGACCCTATCTAATCCTAAAAAAGTGATTGATGGGTTGGCATCCGAACAGTCTATTGATGTTTCTCAGATTGCGCCAGATGCAGGACGAATTGGTTTTGTATCATTGGGCTGTCCTAAGAACTTAGTCGATTCTGAGCGGATTTTAACGCAATTACGTACTGAAGGTTATGATGTTGTTTCTACCTATAAAGATGCCGATTTGGTGATCGTCAATACCTGTGGCTTTATTGATTCGGCAGTAGAGGAATCACTTGATACTATTGGTGAAGCATTAGCTGAAAACGGCAAGGTCATTGTGACCGGTTGTTTAGGCGTAAAAGAAGACGAAATTCGTCAAATACATCCTAACGTTTTGTCTATTACGGGACCACATGCTTATGCAGCCGTTGTTGAGCAAGTACATGAGCATTTACCTAAACCTGCGCATAACCCTTACTTGAATTTAGTCCCTGATCATGGCGTTAAATTAACACCAAAACATTACGCTTACCTCAAAATATCTGAAGGCTGTAATCACCGTTGTACGTTTTGTATCATCCCATCAATGCGTGGTGATTTGGTCTCTCGTCCCGTGGGCGAAGTACTCAATGAAGCCAAACGTCTTAAAGCGGCTGGCGTCAACGAGCTACTAGTTATCTCACAAGATACCAGTGCCTATGGCGTAGATGTAAAATACAAGACTGATTTTTGGGATGGTGTGCCCGTTAAAACCCACATGCAGCAGTTATGTGAACAACTCGGCACGATGGATATGTGGGTACGCTTACATTACGTCTATCCTTATCCGCATGTTGATAACTTAATTCCACTAATGAATGAAGGTAAAGTCTTACCGTATTTGGATATCCCTTTTCAACATGCCTCTAAACGTATTTTACGTTTAATGAAGCGTCCTGGCTCTGCCGACCGCACGATTGAACGTATTCAAAAATGGCGTGAAATCTGTCCAGAATTGATTATTCGCTCTACTTTTATTGTTGGCTTTCCAGGTGAAACTGAAGAAGAATTTGAAGAGTTATTAGCATTTTTACAAGAAGCACAAATTGATCGCGTGGGGTGTTTTAAATATTCACCGGTTGAAGGTGCGACAGCCAATGCATTACCTGATCATATTCCTGAAGAAGTAAAAGAAGACCGTTTACAACGCTTTATGGAAGTACAAAGCCAAATTAGTGCCGAACGTCTAAAAACTCGTATCGGTAAAGAATACCAAATTGTGATTGATGAAGTGACATCCGAAGGTGCTGTCGGTCGATGTTATGCCGATGCACCAGAAGTTGATGGTGTTGTGCATTTAAATGGCGTGTTTGATGTTGAAATTGGTAGCCGCGTTTGGGCCGAAATCATCCACAGCGATGATCATGATATCTGGGGTGCCTTAGTTGATGATGCGCTCGATGATGACCTCGATGAAACAGAAGACTAGCCTAATAAGTTAGCTAAGTCTTCTGGCGTATCAATTCCTGGCGGAGGCGTACTCAATGCTTCTGCCACATGTATCTTAAAGCCGTGATATAACACGCGTAATTGCTCTAACGATTCGACCTGTTCTAACGCACTCGGTGCTAGTCCAATATATTCTTTAATAAACCCAGCTCGATACGCATACACACCGATATGACGATAGTGCTCATGGGCTAACGGTGAACCAATATCACTGGTCGCTTTCGTCGTACTTCCTTGCATAAAATCATCACGCACATAGGGTAATGGAGCGCGTGAAAAATACAACGCCATGCCCTGTTTATCCATCACGACTTTTACCGCATTCGGGTTCATTAACTCTTCAGCCGTTGTTATCTTACAAGCCAAAGTAGACATGACCGCATCTGGATTCTCTGCCAAATTATTAGCTACCTGAGCAATAATTTCAACCGGAATATGTGGTTCATCCCCTTGCACATTGACGACAATGGTATCTGCTGACAAATTTAAAATATCCACTACTTCAGCTAATCGTTCAGTACCTGATTGATGATCAGGTGACGTCATGATCGCCTCCGCTCCAAAACTCCGCACAACATCACCAATGCGTTGATCGTCAGTCGCCACATACACAGCCGACGGTTCTGCGGACAATGCACGTTCAACGACATGTTGCACCATAGGTTTGCCATCGATATTCGCTAAGGGCTTCCCCTCAAAACGAGTCGAACCATAGCGTGCGGGGATAATTACAATAAATGCCATTTACTTTACCTGTTCGTATTCAGCAAGTAACAGGGTTCTTGCTTTATGTTCAATTAATATAGGTGCATCACCTAACATGGGAAACGCAAGGCGATCAAATTTACAGACCAGTTCTTGCTCAAGTGTGTCTGGATGAGTATGTGCCACTAATGCCCCTTTACAAACAGGGCACGCTAACACTTGGAGTAAGAGTTTATCAAAAGCCATTTGTCTGTTTTACCGGAGTTCTGGTATTTAGTAGTGTAGTTAAATCTGATAAAAAATGTTCAGAAAACGTTGCTTTAACGGGCAAATAATACCATTGAGCTAATGCAAAGCCAGAGCATTTGACTGCATCTTTTTGTGTCATAATCACCGAACCAGAGGGAACATCCTTAGGGCGATAATGAAAATGATCGGGATAAAAAAGTGTATTATGAAACACGATGCTCAAACTATCACAGGTATCCTCGAAACGTTGTGGATTTCCAATCCCCGTCATCAAATAATCAAATTCTACCGGCGGCTTAGCAAATTGAGACACACTTGCAGGATTAACAGGTTGCAGCGCTTGTGGCAATAATTGCATCTGGATTTCATGTTTATTTTGGATGGATGCCGAATTTAAAATAATAAAATCAACGGAGCGTAATCGCGCAGGTAGCTCGCGTAAATTACCAACCGGTAACAACCAACCGTTACCGACCCGTCGCTCATCCATCACCACTATTTCAATATCACGATGCAGCGCATAATGCTGCAATCCATCATCACAAATAATCACATCACAGTGCTGTGCTAGATATTGTCCGCCACGCACGCGATTTGGATCTATCACAACAGGAACCAATGCTTGTTGCGCCATCAGTAAAGGTTCATCGCCTGCCCATGTGGCACTATCACTACATTGAACGTGGTATGGAAAGTCTTTGCACATAGCGCCATAGCCGCGAGATAAAATCCCTGGAGAAAAACCTTTGGATTGTAAGTGCTCCACAATAGCCAATACGGCAGGCGTTTTACCATTTCCCCCCACACTAATATTACCTACGACAACAACAGGAACCGGTAAGCGATGTGTGGTTTTGATACCGACTTTAAATAACGTACGGCGCAAAGTACTTAACAACCAAAATAGAAGGCTAAAGGGTGCGAGCAGATACAACCAGAATGATTGCTTCTTCCATGCTTTTTCAATAAATGTCATCATTACTCACTAAATTGCATCGTGTGTAACTGTGCATAGATACCCGATTTTTCGAGTAACTCTTGATGCGAGCCTTGCTCAACTATACGCCCTTGGTCAATCACTAAAATCAAATCTGCCGATTCGATAGTCGACAAACGGTGCGCAACAACAATACTGGTGCATTGCGCTTGGAGCTGATGCAGTGCATCTTGAATTAATCGCTCAGATTCTGTATCTAAGGCAGACGTCGCTTCATCTAAAATCAAAATAGGTGCGTTTTGTAAAATCGCACGTGCAATAGCAATCCGCTGACGTTGACCGCCAGAGAGCATTAAACCGTTTTCTCCAACAATGGTATCAAACCCTTCATCGAGCTCATTAACAAACTCGGTGACATGCGCAATATTTGCTGCATTTAATACCGCGTTAAAATCAATATCACCTTGAGTTCCATAGGCGATATTGTTTGCAATCGTATCGTTAAATAAGGTGACGTGTTGTGAAACAAGTGCAAACTGACTGCGTAATGAAGTCAGTTCAATGTCGTTAAGATCGTGATCTTCGAGTAAAATCTGTCCCTTTTGAGGTTGATAAAAACGAGTTAACAAGCTTGATATAGTTGATTTACCAGACCCTGAACGACCGACTAATGCCACCGTTTGTCCCGGCTCTACCGCAAACGATACATTGGTGAGGGCATTGGTTTCTTTGGTTGGATACGCAAATGTCACCTGATTAAATTCAATTTTGCCTGAAGTGCGGGCAATTTTCATCAAACCCGTATTAGGTTCAATAGGCTCATCTAATACTGTAAAAATACTATGACAGGCAGCCATCCCACGTTGAAAATCATTATTAACTGTTGTGATTTGCTTTAATGGCTTTAGTAACATGGTCATACAAACAACGACCTGAGTAAATATACCTGGCGTTAAGTTTTCCACTAATCCTG
>DBBN01000096.1 GCA_002292215.1 Glaciecola sp. UBA983
TGCAAGAGCATGGTTTAAATTAACCCATCGCGATATGGGACCTAAAAGCCGTTATTTAGGTGCTGATGCGCCTACTGAAGAATTACTTTGGCAAGACCCTGTACCTACGACAATGACTGATTTAAATAACGATGACATCAACACCTTAAAAGCAAAGATATTAGCAAGTGGTGTTACTCAGTCGGATTTAATCACAACAGCATGGGACAGTGCACGTACTTTTCGTGGCTCAGATTACCGTGGCGGTGCCAATGGCGCGCGTATTCGCTTAACACCACAAAAAGACTGGCAAGGTAATGAACCCAAGCGCCTCCAAACAGTCCTTGACGTACTTGAAGGCATAAAAGCCGATTTTAACAAGGACATCAGTATTGCTGATTTAATTGTTCTTGGCGGTGGTGCAGCTATTGAAATGGCTGCCAAAGCAGGTGGTGTCGATATACAGGTTCCGTTTACTCCTGGTCGTGGGGACGCGACACAAGAGCAAACCGACGTTGCATCTTTTGCAGTGTTAGAGCCCCTTCATGATGCTTATCGTAACTATACGAAGCAGCATTTCGCCGTGCAGCCCGAAGAATTAATGTTAGACAAAACACAGCTACTAGGCTTAACAGCACCAGAAATGACCGTATTGGTTGGAGGAATGCGCGTATTAGGCACCAACTATGGCGGTACGGCACATGGTGTATTTACTGACAGAATAGGAGCATTAACAAACGACTTTTTTGTTAACTTAACGGATATGCGTTATAGCTGGGAGCCAACAGGACGCAATTCCTACAACATCGTCGATAGCAGCAGCGGTTGCACAAAATGGACGGCAACTCGAGTCGATTTGGTTTTTGGTTCAAACTCGATCCTACGCGCCTACGCTGAGCTGTATGCACAAGACGATAGTAAAGTTAAGTTTGTTGAAGACTTTGTGAAAGCATGGGTTAAAGTCATGAACGCAGACCGTTTTGATATCAATTAATTATTTGTCAAATGAGAACTGTGAATAAAAGGCAGCCCTTGTGCAAGCAAGGGTTCTTATTCTTTCAAGTCACAAATCAAACCGTTCTGTCAAAAACTTTGCTACTCCATCATCATGATTATGGCCAATGACCTTGGTTGCTTTGTCTTTGATCATGGCCTTTGCGTTATCAGTTGCATAGCATTCATCAGCGATCTCAAACATACTTAAATCATTTTCACTATCACCAAAACAGATAACATTCTTGGCACCTAATGCATCTCGTAATTTTTCTACCGCAGCGCCTTTATTTGCAAAGCAATGATGTACGTCCATCCAACTATATTCCTTGCCCTCATGAGCTGGACCTGAATAAGCGATAATGCGAGGGTGCTGATTGAGCTGTGTCCACATTGTCTTAATATGAGCATTTTCACCAATCATACTGATGTTTGTTACCGGTCTGTCATGAGCAAGTGAATTTAATGGCAGTAATGTGGCCTTTGAACGAGCAAAGTATTTAGTGATGAGCTCCTTTTCAATCTGATGCTGTGGCTGGCTGTGATAAATAACATGATGGTGATTTTCTACGGTATTTACAAACGGCGTAATATTATGTTCGAGAGCCTTTGCTAATATCAAATCAATCTCATTTTCGGTGAGTAAATTATCAAACTCGATACTTTGGCGCTTAGGATCCCAAAGCGTCACCCCATTATTATAAATATGCGGCAGGGATAAAAACTGCCCCTCCAAAATCGGACTAGCGGATAACATCGTGCGACCAGTGGCTACTGTGTAGGCGATACCTTTCGAGTCCATTCGGCTTAGGGTGTCTATGGTAAATTGCGACAGTAAGGAGGAGCCATTTAATAAGGTCCCGTCTAGATCAAAAAATACTAAATCCATAATTGTGCTTGTAATTGTTGAGGGTAATAATCATTTATACGCTGTAAGTTCAATTAAGCTCGAATAAAACAGAATAATTTTTAGTTAGAGAGTTCTAGGTGACTTTTGTGCTCACTTGTTACAAGCGCAAGCCTTTTGCCCATTAGCTTATAAACACCTCTATTGTCAGTTACATTGTAACTGCTAAAAGTGTTTAGCAAAACCTGGGAAGTCCATACAACACATAACTACTAAACAGCACGCAAAAAAAAACACCTACCGATTGGCAGGTGCTTATTGAATGGTTTTTAACTAGATTAAGAGTGTTTATTAAATCGACGTGATGTTAAACCAATCAGACCGAGTGCGAAGATGGCAAGGGTGGAGGGTTCTGGTACGCTTGTTGTTCCAAATGCTAGTCTATCGATAATTATACCCTGGTCTGAAGGGATTTCATTAACAAAGTCGACTCTAGTAATAATATCACCGCCAAATGCTATTGCTCCACCAAAATTCAATACACCACTAACAGGAAGGATAAGAGTGCCCAACATTGAATTAGCATTAAAAAATTGTGCTTCTACAGTGCCAGTAGTGGTGCTTAAAAGGTCGAAACCTACAGCAGTAAATTGACTCAGCAAATCCAAACGCATTTCCTGTGAAAATAAATTTACCGCTACGCCATTCGATGTTAATCCAGCGATACCTGCGCCAAGCGCAACCATCTCACCACCTTGAATCGAAGTTAGATTGAATCCTGATGAAATTTCGCCGGTAGTAATTGGTCCGATGTTGGTGGCACTATTAATGATAGAACCTACACCTGAAACATCACTATTGCCCAGACCCACTTCGAAATTCTCTATGGTTAATCCAAAGGTTAACGAATCAAATTCTGTCCAATCAGTATAGGTTATGAGCCCAGCATTAGCCAAACCACTAACAGTTAAAACTAAACCAGCAAAAGCTGCTTTCAAAAACTTAAATTTCATTTTGATATTCCTTTTTATCCCTTCACAAAGTGTTGGAAGGTAATTGCTAAAGTGAGACTTCATAGTGTAATAAGCATATAGCACCAAGCGTGCCAGTTTTGTTATATTCAATAATTACAATGAGTTAAAGATTTTCAATAAATTGAATTTTTCAAGTATGAAAAATTATCTGACACAAATACCGTGATAATAAGTTGATTTTCATATAATGAGGTTTTGAATTTTTATGTTAGTAGGCAATTACGCTAAAAACTATGTGGAAATGGTGGCCCGACCCTGACTTGAACAGGGGACCTGCCGATTATGAG
>DBBN01000046.1 GCA_002292215.1 Glaciecola sp. UBA983
AACTGTATTTAATTTAAAGGGTTAGTTGAAATTTACACTTTAGTTATCAATGAGCCATCCCCATTATTCATCGCAAATATGTTACACATAGTTACACCTGCTCTCACTGCATTTACAACATATTTTCGTATTTAGTCCACAATATAATAGTCATATCGCAGTATATTTTATTCGTGACATTACTTTTGGAGAAACATGATGAGCATTATTAAAACAAGTTTAGTGGTTGCACTGGTTTCAGTTTCTGCGAGTGCGTTCGCTAAGCCAGCTATTGAAGCGGCAGATGCCTCTAAGGCGAGTGAACTATGTGTTATCGCTGCAACGGGGAATAAACAGCAATTACGTGTCAAGATTAACGATTTTATTCCTAACACTACTGTAAATAGTCGTAACTATCGTTTAATAGCGAACAAGTTATCTTGTAATGGCAACAACGTGGTTGATTTTGCCCAAATACNNTTGGCAATGTAGCTATCGCTGAACATTTAGATAATTACCGCAGAGGTAACGTACAAATACGTGATCTTGCGAATAATTTGAGTGGTAAAGTGATATTTACCCAAGGATAAAACAAGAGTGACTAGTGCCATATATACAGTAGGATCTGTATTGCAATGGTTGCTAGTAGGTTGATTTTATATCAATGCCATGCTTATTTATGCTGTGAGAGCATGGCATATACTTTGATCTATTTGATTATTAGTGTCAATATTGCCTCTCAATAATAAGAGAGTGCATTGCAATGGCTAACACCCCAACGACTAACACCCCTTTCTATTCCTTTTGCATGGCAATGACTGTCATACTGATATTATCTATTAGTCACAATGCTATTGCCCAGCAATCTACCACCTACTTAGATGATGCCTCACACCAATTTTGGCATGATGATAGTACCTTATCAGCCATTACTATTCGCTTCAGTCAAGCTCAATGGGATCTATTATTACAATCCAGCGCCAGCGTGCGCAATGAAGTCAGCGCCACGATGCAATATGAACATCTGGGTATCACTTATACCTTGGACAATATTGGTGTAAAACTCAGTGGTAACACGAGCTTTGTGTTACCTATCAATAGTAATGGTAATTTGATCCAAGCGAATTACACGTTGGACTTTGATGAGTTTGTCGATGATCAAGCATTACAAGGTATTGCAGCGTTAAAACTCAAACGCTTTAAGGACGATTCGACATTTGTACGTGAGCCGCTATCTAACCGTATAATGCAAAACTTTGGCATATTTACGGTACATTCCTCCACCCACGTTAAAGTGTTTTTGCAGATAGCTAACCAAGTCACTGTTTACACTGGTATTTATCGTTTGAATGAAAGTGTTAATCGCAAAGAATATATCAACAAGCGTTTTGCTAGTGATAATGATAGCGGTTTTTTGTGGCAAGGAAATTATAAAGCTTTCGGTCCTGCGTTGTTTTCTCGTATTACTGCTGATTGGGATGGTGTTGCGGATCGTGACGATGCAAGCTTTGAATACAAAGGTAAGGGCAGTAAATTTGACGAGGCGCATGCACAATTGGTGCGTTTAGCTACTAACGTTACACAGCTCGAGGGCACTGAGTTTCACGATTACGTTGCCCGTCATATTAATATGGAATTGTTTTTAAAATCGATGGCAGCAGAAGCGGTGTTAGGTCATTGGGATGGGTTTTGGGGCAATGCGAACAATTATTTGTTTTATATTGATGAACAAGAGGTACTGCATTACATACCTTATGATACTGATAACACGTTGGGCACGTCTTTATTGATGGATGATTCTGGTGAACAGCCAACTATCAATTTTGGTCAAAGTAATAATACCCCGATGTTAGTCACTAAAATTTTGCAGATTGACGAGTATCGCCAGCAGTTTTTACGTCATACTTATGAGCTGGTCACTCAATCGGGCTTAATGGTTGAAGCGGATGCTTTGACTTATATAAACACGGTTCATCTATTAATAGATAGTGATTTAAACAATGTGACCAATCAGAATAATCAAATCGCAGATAAACCCGCAGGTTGGGCTAATCAAGGCGATTACCGTTTGTATGATTTTAGCACTGGCCGTAACTGGTATCGCACGCGTAAAAATGCTGTTGAACGTTTTTTGCCGCCACCTAATGCTAGTGCAGGTGAGAATATCAGCGTCACACAGGGTGAAACAATCGGGTTAAATGCCAGTGCATCTTCGTCTGATTTTGGTGACATCGTCAGTTACAACTGGTCAACGGGGGCAACGGGTGTCACACCACAAGTCAGTTTTGCGGATGTTGGTTTCTTTGTCGTTACCCTCACCGTCGTCGATAGTCTTGGCTTAAGCAGCAATGATACGGTAAATATTACTGTTAATGCTGCACCTGCTGTAGTGAACCCAACTCCCACGCCTACGCCAAGTCCTATACCCACTCCTGAGCCTTCGGCTAGTAGTGGCTCCAGTCTGCCATTGATACCAATGGGATTACTTGGATTGTGTGTATTCATCAGACGGTTCAGTGCCTGTAAACAATGCTAACCCTGTTATTACTGACTAATATTGCTGCGACCATCGCTTTTGCCATATCTGGGGCCTTGGTGGCGGCTCGCCGTCGATTGGACATTGTTAAATTAGTAATATATCGTAACAGGAGTGAATGTAATGGCTATCAAACAATTTATGAGTTTATTGTGTGTCGCGTGCGGTTTGATCGGGGTGAGTCATTTGACCTTCGCTCAATCAGCGCAAGATCCCATTCCGCTTGAGACGATTGTGGTTGAAAGTAAAGTCCCTGTTTTATATTATAAACATCAGTTTGAACAAGCAGAATTGGATTTTTACGAACTGTACAACAGCTTTGTTGATGAAGACAAATTCAAAATGCGTTGCAGTCTACGACGAATGACAGGCTCGCATATCAAGCGAACGTATTGTTACCCGCAATATTTGCTCAATCAATCGGCTCAAGCTTCAAGCGCGGCTATGAGTAACACCGATCCATCCTTATTAAGAGCGGGGATCATTCGTAACCCGCCTTCTGCTAAAATGATTGAATTTTTGAGTACACGC
>DBBN01000083.1:0-24092 GCA_002292215.1 Glaciecola sp. UBA983
AAACTTGGGATCACCATCAGCGCAGTTAAGATAAAAAACAAGGCCCAATTACCATCCAAGCTATCTACTATATAACCGCTACTGGATGCCAATAATGTTCGTCCAAAGACACCCAACGAGGCCATTAACGCATATTGAGATGCACTGAAGGCTTGATTGCATAATAACGAAATAAACGCCACCAAGGCGACTGAGCTCCACGCAGCGGTAAATCCGTCAACAAAGACAGTCGCGGCAAATAACGCAGTATTGGGACCCACCATCGCCATAAAAGCAAACATGATGTTGCTAGCAGCCATGGCAATCCCGCCCACCATCAATCCACGATATATTCCGTAACGCATATTGACCATGCCGCCAATCACGGCAAAGATGATAGTGACCCACCAATTTAGTAATTTTGAGTACGTGCCTATTTGCGTATTACTAAAGCCAATTTCTTTATAAAATACGATCGACATGCGGCCTAAAAATGCCTCGCCGATTTTGAATAAAAAGATAAAAAGTAAAATCGATAACGCAAGCTTAACGCCGTTGCGTTGAAAGAATTCTCGAAAGGGTTCAATTAAAGACACTGCTAACCAAGCTACCATACGATGACTCCATTGCTGGCTATTGAGCGTGAGTTTATCGGTATAGTTAGCACTGGCTTGGGCTTGAAATGCTTGGCGTTCAGTTTGTGGTTCACTGATCCAAAATACCGTCGTGGTTAATAACACCATGATCCCCGCCATCGCAAAATATAAGTTTTGCCACGTAAACCCTGATAAATCCACTAAGAAAAAAGGGATCGCACCCAGGCCGCCATAGCCTGTCCACCAACCTGCGGTTGCCATTGCCGAAGCGCCTGATAAGGCGGCTTTCTCATGACGCGCTATTGTATCGACCCTAAAGGCATCAATGGCAATGTCTTGGGTGGCTGACGCTGTTGCAATGCCCATCCCAATAACCGCAACCCAATAGAGTTGTCCTGGTAAACTGACAAAGCCCATGGCGAGACACAACAAGATAATGCATATTTGGGTGACTAAGATCCAACCACGGCGTTGTCCGAGTTTGAGAAGTTGCACTCTATCCAGTAACGGCGACCACAAAAAATTAATCGAATAGGCGACAAAGATGACACCAAACAACCCAATGGCACTGCGTGATAAGCCTTCTTCTTTGAGCCATGCCGTCATTGCTGAACCAATTAATACCCATGGGAAACCACTTGCCATGCCTAAGCAAAAAATGGCCATTAAGCGTTTATCTTTATAGGTACTGAGGGCGCTGCGGAGACTGGAGATGTGGGTCATAAATCATTCTAAGGAAAACAAGATAACCTCATCATACCATCAAGTTTGACAATTATGCTATTGAGGGCGCACGCCAACGCAGTCAAATGGGCAACTTTGTACTTCATCAGACAGGTTATCGGCAGATTTTATTCAGGGTTGAACCAATTGAGTTGTTCGCGCAAATTGACGACAGTACCGACAATAATTAAGGCTGGTGGTTTGATATTAGCAGCTTCTACTTTTACGACAATATCAGTTAACGTACCAATCACAACACGTTGATGTGGCATAGTAGCTGAAGCGACAATCGCAATTGGCATATCAGGAGACATCCCATGAGCAATCAGTTGCTTACTAATAATCGATAAGCCTGTCATGCCCATGTAAAAGACAGCTGTTTGCTGAGGTTGTGCCAAGGCCGTCCAATTTAGGTTAATTGTGTCATCACGTAAGTGTCCAGTAGCAAATACCACTGACTGGGCATGGTCACGGTGTGTCAGAGGGATGCCCGCATAGGAGGCAGCGCCACTGGCGGCAGTAACAGCTGGCACGACTTGGAAATTAATACCGTGTTCAACTAAGGTTTCAAGTTCTTCGCCGCCGCGTCCAAAAATAAAGGGATCACCGCCTTTAAGGCGCACTACACGATTACCTTCAAGGGCTTTGTCGACTAATAGTTGATTGATTTCATCTTGTGGGATGGTATGTTTTGACTTAGCTTTACCGACGTAGATCTTTTCTGCATCACGGCGAACTAGTTCAACAATTTCGGGTGAAACCAAACGATCATAGACGACAATATCGGCTTTTTGCATTAAGCGTAATGCGCGAAACGTCAATAAATCAGGATCACCAGGGCCCGCACCCACTAAGTAGACTTCACCTTGAGAATGATCGCCATTAGCAAAATTATCGAGTTCTTGGATAAAGTCTGCATCAGCTTTTACTTCATTACCTTGTAATACTGTTTCTGCAATATCACCATCAAGTACTGATTCCCAAAAATATCGTCGCTGGGTGACTGTGGCTAGACGAGATTTAACTGCATTGCGGAATTTTTCAGAAAAACGCCCTAATCGTTCGACTTTATTAGGGATAACACTTTCTAATTTTTGGCGTAAATAACGCAACAAAACAGGTGCGACACCACCACTCGACATGGCAATAATTATCGGGGAACGGTCGACAATAGAAGGGGTAATGAACTTACATAAAGGGGTATTATCAACCACATTGACCAAGATGTTGTGCGCGCAGGCATGATCATGGATATGTTGATTGACATGCGGATCATCGGTTGCCACAAAAATCATATTGTGGCTGAAAATATCCGCATCTTCAAATTTACGTTCGTGCAACGTAAGTGAGTGCTCAGCGACTAACAGCTTAACCGTATCACTCACCCAAGGAGACACGATGGTCACCTTGGCTGGCGTTTTTAGGATCAACTCAAGCTTACGAGCACCGACTTCGCCGGCACCGACGATTAAAACAGATAAATGCTCAGCATCAATAAATACTGGAAAGTACTGCATGATCGTCTATTCCTTGCTTAGTCTTCTGACTTTTTAGGGCCTTTGCGGTGTTCTTTTTTTGCAAAATTTGGCTTTGGACGATCACTACCGCCATCTTTACCAGAACGTGCTGGTGGCTTTTCAGACCATTCGCGAATGGCTAAGCGTTGACCTGCAACACGAGTACCACTTAATTGTTCTTTGGTTTCAGCTGGCATAGCAGCAGGTAAGTCAACCGTTGAATAGGTGTCATAAATTTCAATGGCACCGATGTTCTTGGAACTGATGTTTGCTTCATTAGCAATTGCACCAACAATATTACCAGGCTTAACATGGTGCACATGACCCACGTCAATACGGAAACGTTTCATGCCGGCATCTGGAGCAGTACTAGTTCGTTCACGAGGACGACGTTCTCCACGCTCACCACCACGACCACCACGATCGCCGCGCTCACCACCACGTCCACGCTCACCATTACGACCACCGCGCTCACGACCGCCGAAGCTGTCACTGCGTTCACGACGCTCTGGCATTGCGTTTAAGTCTGGACGATCACCTTCTTTTAGTAATAACGGCTCATCACCTTGAGCGATTTTAGCTAGGGCTGCCATTAATACTTCAGCATCCACTTCTGCTTCTGCTTTAATCGCATCAATGATAGGGATTAAAGACTGGATAGAATCATCTTTGGTTGCTTCAATAACTGATGTTTTGAATCGACCTAGGCGAGACTCATTGATATCCGAGATGCTAGGGATGGCCATTTGATCAATTTTTTGATTGGTTGCTTTTTCGATTTGAAACAATAAACGCTTTTCACGATGAGAGATAAATAATATCGCATCACCTGAGCGTCCAGCACGACCAGTACGACCGATACGGTGAACATAAGACTCTGTGTCATATGGAATATCAAAGTTGATAACGTGTGAGACACGTTCAACATCCAAACCACGTGCTACTACGTCAGTCGCGATCAAAATGTCAATATTACCTGATTTAAGACGCTCAACAGTACGTTCACGAGATTTTTGTGGAATGTCACCGTTTAAGGCTTCAACATCATAGCCGCGAGCTGATAATTTATCTGCTAGTTCGAGTGTTGCTGTTTTGGTTCGAACGAACACAATAACGCCATCAAACTGTTCTACTTCTAAGATGCGCGTTAACGCTTCTAATTTATGATGCCCTGCAACTTGACAATAACGTTGACGAATAGCCGGTGCAGTAGATACTTTTGACTCAATTTTAACGTGTTTTGGATTATTCAAATAACGTTGTGAAATTTTCTTGATTTGAGGAGGCATAGTTGCAGAAAATAACGCAGTCTGACGTTCTTTTGGCGCATGCGATAAGATCAGTTCAACATCATCGATAAAGCCCATACGCAACATTTCGTCGGCTTCATCAAGGACCAAGAATTTAAGTTGGTCAAGTTTAAGTGTTTTACGTTGGATGTGGTCGATTACGCGACCAGGTGTGCCAACAATGACTTGAACGCCGCGTTTAAGTTGGCGGATTTGGTTGTCATACGACTGGCCGCCGTAGATAGGTAAAACACGAATTTTTTTGGAGAAGCTGGCATACACTTGAAACGCTTCAGCAACTTGAATCGCTAATTCGCGAGTCGGTGCTAATACTAGTAATTGTGGGTAATTAGCATCTGCATCAATGTTTGCTAGCATAGGTAGTGCAAATGCTGCGGTTTTTCCTGTACCAGTTTGTGCTTGGCCTAATAAATCGTGCCCGTCTAAAAGCAATGGAATACTCTCGGCTTGTATCGGAGAGGGTGTTTCGTAACCTACTTTTTCTATTGCTTGTAATAATTCAGAGGGTAGATTGAGGTCTTTAAATGTCAAATTGACAGTATCGGTCATGGAGGATCCTGATGTAGATCATCACTAGGTTGAGTCAAAATGAACGTATAAAGTGATGATTGATATTATTCAAGCGTAATTATAATCATAAATCCCCCGATATACCATTTAAGTTTGCAAGATTTCTTGCTGAAGTTGACTTTATGGTTTTAACTTAGTCAGTAAACTGCCTCAAATTATATACACATTGCTCAAAAGGATTTTGTCATGCTACTGCATTTCGGTACTCGTTTATCACGTACTATTCGCACCTTATTCATTACTACAGCATGCGTTCTGCTCATTGCATGTGGGGGGAAATCCGTCCAAGAGCATATAGCTCAAGCCCAACAACATATTTCATCTGGGGATAATAATACTGCGATTATTGAGCTCAAGTCTGCAATTCAAACTGATCCTAAAAACGCGGAAGCACGCTTTTTATTAGGTGAAATTTATATGCAAACGAACGAGTTTGCGTCAGCAGAAAAAGAGTTAACGCGTGCTCGAGATTTAGGATATTCTGCGGCTGAAGTGATCCCTTTGCTTTCACAAGCGTATCAGCGGAATCAGACTATTGTTGGTCTGAGCACATTAGATACCTCTGCAGTATCAAATAATGCGACCGCAAAAGCTCAAGTTAGCTTTTACAAATTACAGTCGTTAGTTGAGCTTGAAAAGAAGCCTGAAGCTTACCAACTCATTGATGAAATCAAAGCCCTAGATACCGATTCAATTTATCAAGATTTAGCGTTAGTGTATGTGACTATTTTAGATAATGACGAGGTTGGTGCGGAGCTACAACTGCAAAATATTCGTAAAGAGGCGCCTACCAATCGTGATTTGCTCGATATGCTGGCACGCTTATATATAGTGCAAAATAAACGAATCGAAGCTGCTGAAGTTTTAGGCGAATATATCAAACAATCTCCTGATGATTTGGAAAAATTATTTATATATACCGGTTTATTAATTGAGGTAGGTCAAACTGACGAAGCACAAATACATGCTGATAAACTGATTAAAATTTCACCAAACAATCCATTATTGAATCAAATGCAGGCTGTGATTCTTGCTTCGCAGGATGAGCATCAAGGTGCGTTTGTCGCTGCTGAAAAATCCATTAATTTAGGTAATTCAAATCCTGTAGCTCGATTAATCGCAGGTTATTCTGCTTTTAAAGTTAATGATTTTATTAATGCAAATAAACACTTATCGCTAATTGCAGCTAATTTACCGGATGATCACCCTGGTTTGAAAATGCTCGCTGCAAGTCAACTTGAACTTGGCTTATCATTGCAAGCTAGTCAGGTTTTATCTCGGGTAGACGAGGATTCGTCAAATAACCCCCAGTTATATTCAAAACTAGGCTATGAACTGATTCAAGATGGCTATATCGAGGAAGCCAAGGCGTTAATTGCAAAAACGCAAAACATGACGAATACCAATCAAGATCTAACGCGCATAGGAATTTTAAAATTATCGGTTAATGATTTAGAGGGTATTTTAGATCTTGAGAAAGCGGCAAAAGGAGCTCCAGATGATGTCCCCACGCAAGTTATTTTGGCAACCGCTTATCTAGCCAATCGTGATTATGCTAAAGCTTTAACGTTAGCACAAAGCTGGCAAAAAATGATGCCAGATGAGCCTAAAGCTTATGTATTGGAAGCTGAGGCAGCCGTTGCCACCAGTGATTATGCGCGGGCACAAATGGCGTTAGAAAAAGCCTTACAATTAGCGCCAGATGATCCTATTCCCAATATGTCATTGGTGCGTATTTTAGCCCGTCAAAAAGACTACTCTGCAGCGATAGCTCGCACGAAAAAAGTGTTGGCGTTGAAACCTGCTTTTGAACCAGCGCTGATGATGTATTACGTGTTGCACAATCAAATAGACACCGAACAAAAAGGTCCAAGCGATATAGTTACCTATCTTGATAAAGCGATTGCTGCAGAGCCGTCGCCGGCTATATACATCCTGAAGGCCATAATTTTGAATTCTGAAGGCCAATACGACCAAGCATTGAGTGTATTATCTCAACCCAATGCCATTGATTTGAATTCAAACGGCTATTGGCAAACTAAAGGCCAAGCATTAGTGGCGAGTGATAAAGTGAATCTTGCGCAAGAACATTACACGCAATGGCTTGATGCGTTTCCTAACAGTTATGATGCTGTCATCGGACGATTAGTCGTCCACGATGTTAAAAGTGAATTTGCAGACGGATTGGCATTAATTAAATCCAAACCTATGTTACGTGAACAGCTCCCGATTAAAATTATGGAGTGTCAATTTTTAGCCCAAACTAATGACACACGTATGGCTCGAAACTTATATAATACGTTGAGCAATGAAGTAAAAGCCTTACCGGATGTTGAGGCCATCAATGCACTGTTATTGATTCAAGAAAACAATCCTAAAGCGGCAGTTAAGCCAGCGCAAATTGCGTATGCCAATCGTGCCAATCGTCGTAATTTTCTGACATTGATTAAAGCATTGGATGGAGCGAATCGTCCTGTAGATGCGTTAGTGCTAATAAATAAACATGTAGCGGCGAGACCCAATGATACTGTGGCAAGCCTGCTATTGGCAGAGCGTTCGATGAAATCAACACCACAAAAATCTATTACGATTTACACGAGCCTAGTTGCACAGCAGCCTAATAATTTTGTAGCGTTAAACAACCTAGCGTACTTACTATATGAACAAGATGAGTTTGCTAAAGCTGAGGGGTATGCCAAGAAAGCAATGGCGATTCAACCAGATAACGCAGCGGTGGTGGATACGCTTGCGCAAGTATACAATGCTCAAGAGCAGTATGATGAAGCATTAACGTTATACAATCGTGTTGTCAGTGATACAATGCCAAACGAAGTGATATTCTTAAATTACATAGAAACGTTAATTTTGGCTGATAATCGTTTGTTAGCCAAACGCAAGCTTGAGTCAAGGCAGTGGCAAGAGCGAAATTCACAACAACGGATTGCAGTTATCAAAGCGAAGTATAATATTTAAATGATTAATTTTGTTACCGCAGATTTTACTCAGCCTAAGCATGCACAAGCACTCATTTTTTTAATGGATGCGTATGCTCAAGATCCGATGGGTGGCAATGCCGCTATCGAGCCAACTATTTTAGCGCAATTACCAGCGATTTTAGCATCACGTGATGATGCATTCACGGTGCTTGCATATGCCGATGATACACCAATAGGCTTAGCTAATTGCTTTGTTGGATTTTCCACCTTTGCAGCTAAAGAGTTAGTCAATGTGCATGACTTGGTAGTGGTTGAATCACATCGCTATCAAGGTATTGGTAAAGCTTTATTAGCAGAAGTAGAAAAGCGTGCACTATCACGTAATGCATGTAAAATAACACTCGAGGTATTACAAAACAACGCTCCAGCGCGCAAAGCGTATCAGGATGTGGGGTTTGTCCCTTATGAACTGTCTCCTGGCGCAGGTGTTGCAGAATTTTGGCAAAAAAAGCTTTAATTAACTTACCGATTTTATAAATATTATGTACACAACTCTTGTTGCTGCGTTGTCGGCGTTACGTCACAATCGCATTTTTGAGATGGTGGTGATCACGGTCATCATTATTTCCGCTTTAGAAATTGGCGCAAAAACCTTTCCACTATCTGACACCGCGTTGTTGATCACCAAGATCATGGACAGAGCGATTACGATATTTTTCTTATGCGAAATTATCATTCGCTTTGTTGCTGAGCCGAGGAAAAAAGATTTCTTAAAATCCGGTTGGAATATTTTCGATACTCTTGTAGTGGTCATCAGTTTAGTACCGGTTAATGAGTCTGAAATGGCCTTGTTGGCGCGTTTGATCCGAGTATTTAGGGTCTTACGAATGATTTCAATCATTCCTGAGTTACGATTATTGATTAACTCACTGCTCAAAGCGATGCCCAAAATGGGCTATGTCGTGTTGCTCATGTTTATTATTTTTTATATCTACGCAGCCATGGGTAGCTACTTATTTGCCCCGATTAACGAGGTGTTGTGGGGTAATATTGCCATCGCGATGTTGACTTTGTTCCGTGTGATGACGTTTGAAGATTGGACGGATATCATGTACGAAACCCAAGAAGTCTACGGATTTTCATGGATTTATTACATGACGTTTATTTTCTTAACAGCGTTTGCATTTTTGAATATGGTGATTGGAATTGTCATTAATGTCATGGAGCAAGAGCAACGGGAAATACGCGAAGAAGAGGCTGCTACTCACCCTGAGTTGCAAGATATTAGTAATAAAGAAGTCAACGCAGAACTACATGCGCAAATCAGTGAATTGCAAAGTGAGATTGGTGAAATCAAAGCATTGTTACTTGCTCAGCAAGCACAACCTAGATAATCGACTATGGCGAGTGAGAGACACCACTCGCCATAGTAAGAACATCAAAGGTTGACTAGTTAGACGCTTGAAGGCCTTTATTTAGGGTTTCGATGTCTGCAACAGTCAACGTACCCGCAGCGCGTTTAAGACTAATCACAGCAGTGATAAAATCATAACGAGCATTGGCTAAGTTTTTACGTGCGTTAAACAAATTACGTGTTGAATTAAGTACATCAACAATCGTTCTGATCCCCACATCAAACCCTTCTTCAGTCGCGCGTAAGGCTGACTCTGCTGAGATAACCGCTTGTTCAAACGCTTTGATAGTGGACATATTAGCTGAAATGTCATTAAACGAATTACGTACATTACGTACCGTACCGCGATAGGTTTGTTCAAGTGTTTCACTTTCCGCTACAAAACGTGAGCGAGATTGTGCAGTACGAGATGTAGTTGCGCCGCCACTATAAATAGGCACACTCAACGTAATACCTAAACTGCTAGTATCCGAGTCACCATCCACACCATCTTGGTCGAAATCAGAACGACTCAATGACCCAGATAAGCCCAGTGTTGGTAGATGTCCTGCCTTGTTACCATCAATATCTGCTTTGGCGATATCAACAGCAAAGCGCTGTGCTTGTAAATCCAAGTTGTTCATTTGTGCCAAGTCTAACCATGCTTCGACCGTTTCAGGCGCAGGCGCTTGCGCAGCAAACGTCGTCGTATTTAACGTGTTAACTTGGTCATAATACAACCCAGTAATTTCACGTAGCTGTTCTTTGCGTAGTTCGAGGGTATTGCGGGCAACAATTTCTTGAGCTATCGTAGTATCGAAGTTAGCTTGCGCCTCATGTACATCAGTAATGGCGATTAAGCCCACTTCAAAACGTTGCTTAGTTTGTTCTAGTTGGCGTTCGATAGCACGTTTTTCAGCTTGAACAAACTCAACATTATCATTCGCTCGTAAAATATTGAGGTAGGCATCGACAACACGGACAATCAAATCTTGTAATGTGGCAGAGTAAGAGGCTTCGGCTTGTTGTGCCACTTTTTCAGCGCGATCCATGCCTATCCATTGTGCATGGTCATACAACGACATGGATAAACCGACACGATAGTTTAATGTGTCGGTATCGACATTATTAGAATCAGACATGGTGTAACCAATTGAACCTGACACTTGCGGTAATAAAGGAGCTCGTGCTAACGTCACACCCTCAAGTGATACATCTCGCAATGCCTTTGCACGGTTAACTACAGGGTCTTTATCTAACGCTTGTTGATAAATCGCCGATAAATCTTGAGCATGTAGTGATCCGGTAAATCCTATACTTATGATGACACTTAATAGTGTTTTTTTCATATTGCTGCCTTAAAAGAGTTAAAATGAAACTATTATTGTTTCTAGTCTGTGCATTTGTATACCGTGAGTGTAAGAAATTCAAGCGGATACATATATACTTATCACGTTACGAAATAGGGTTATGTGTAACAGAATGTAATCGTATATTCATTAATTAGGGAAATTATGTCAATTAGACCTCAGTTTAGCAACCAAGACGTTGAAGTATTAACCACAAATAAATTATACGACGGTTTTTTTAAAATGGTGCAGTATAAAGTCAAACATAAGTTATTTGCAGGTGGTTGGTCTGATGTGGTGACCCGAGAAATGTTTGAACGTGGGCACGCCGTCGCATTACTCCCTTATGATCCAAATACACAAGAATTTGTATTAATTGAACAATTTCGACTAGGTGCGATGGCTACATCTGATTCACCGTGGTTAATGGAAGTCATCGCCGGCATGATTGATGACGGCTACAGCGCTGAAGATATCTGTCATAAAGAAGCCCATGAAGAAGCGGGTATTCGTTTAAGCCATTTAACCAAAGCCTGTAGTTACTTATCGAGTCCAGGAGGCACTACCGAGCGATTGCATATTTTTATGGCTAAAACCGACGCGACTCAAGCCGATGGGATCCATGGCATTGATGATGAATCAGAAGACATTTTAGTGCATCGTGTTCCGGAGGGAACAGCAAAACAATGGCTTGAGTCTGGTCGAATAGATAACGCTGCGGCAATTATTGCACTACAATATTTCTTTTTAAATAAACAAAAAATCATAGCGGATTGGCAGTGAGTATTCAGTATAAAAAAAAGTACGTCCCCCATTTACCCAGTCTGTTAGCGATTGGGGATCACAATTATGCGCGCTTTATGCGTTTATTACCGGATTGTGATACAGCAGCATTATCTTATGATTTTTGTGTTGAGGCTTTATTGAGTTATTCGATCACGATTGTCGATTGTGCGCGTTACACCACGACCGTTGAAGTAAAACAAATCGCAGAACAACTACCTAATTTTATGAAACCTTCAATGACCGTACGTTTGTACCACGATGCCAAATCTGCCGAGGTCATTAGTTGTCAGCATGTTGGAAATCTAAAGGCGAGTTACGAATATCCTAATTTGCACATGCATCAAAAAAATGAAAAGTTTATGGTTAATGTCTTTTTATCCGAATGGCTGCAATTTTGTGTGGCGTATCACAATAAACGAGCGGCGCAAAAACAATGAGTTTCCCACAAGCACACATTCTTTATTTACATGGTTTTTTAAGCTCTCCGATGTCTGCCAAAGCTCAAGAAATGCGGCATTATGTTGCGCAGCATTTTCCGCACATTCAACTGCATATGCCGGTGTTGTCCGGGGTGCCAGCTAAGGCAGTAGAGCAAGCCATAACGCGATTTACTGCTCTGCAAAATACCTATGGAGAACGGTTGTTAGGCGTGGTGGGCAGTTCAATGGGGGGATTTTTGGCGACGCATTTAGTCGAAAATGTCAGTTCATCTGAGCATTCAGCCAAAGCGGTACTAATTAACCCTGCGGTCGCGCCTCATCGACTTTTTCCTGAGTACTTGGGGGAGCATGTTAATCCTTACAGCAAAGAACAATTCACGTTAACCCATGCTGATATTGATGCGATTGAACAACGTAATATTACTCAGTTAAGCGTCCCTAAACAATTTCAAGTATGGTTGCAAACCGGTGATGAAGTGCTCGATTATCGCCTTGCGGAGACATTGTACAAAGAAAGTGATTTACGCATTCGAGTCGGTGGTGACCATGCTTATCAAGATTTTAGCCGTGAGTTACCAGCGATTTGTAAGTTTTTAACGTGTGAAAGGTTTGCTCAATAGTTGGGTACTTGGTAATATCGCGAGATAATAATTCAGTTACCCGCGCGGCACTCGTGTGATGCGTAACAACCACTAAGGCGTAGTGTTACATGTCAGAGCAATATAATTCAGATGCCATTGAAGTCCTTAACGGGTTAGATCCAGTCAAACGTCGTCCGGGCATGTACACCGACACTACTCGCCCTAACCATCTCAGCCAAGAAGTGATTGATAACTCTGTGGATGAAGCGTTAGCAGGACACGCCTCAACGATTAAAGTTATTTTGCATGAGGATCAATCACTAGAAGTCATTGATGATGGCCGTGGTATGCCGGTGGATATTCACCCTGAAGAAAAAATCTCTGGGGTCGAGCTGATTATGACCAAGCTGCATGCTGGTGGTAAATTTTCTAACAAAAACTATGAATTTGCAGGTGGTTTGCACGGGGTTGGTATTTCAGTAGTAAATGCCTTGTCAACGCGTGTTGAAGTGACTATTCGCCGAAATGGTGAAGTGTATCAAATCGTATTTGCAAACGGCGATAAGATTTCTGAGCTGGCAGTGATTGATACTTGTGGGAAACGTAATACAGGAACAAGTGTACATTTTTGGCCTGATGTCAGTTATTTTGATTCAGGTAATTTCTCGGTACGCCAACTTTTACACGTGTTGCGAGCAAAAGCGGTACTTTGCCCTGGTTTACGCATTCGCTTTGATAACAAAATTAACAAAGAAACGACCGAATGGTATTTCGAAGATGGCCTACGCGATTATTTGTATGATGCTGTCAAAGGATATGAAACTTTACCTCGTGATAATCCATTTGTGGGTAAATTTTCGGGTAACCACGAAGCAGCTGATTGGGCGGTTATGTGGCTGCCAGAAGGTGGTGATATGATCACTGAATCTTATGTTAACCTTATTCCTACAGCCCAAGGTGGGACCCACGTCAACGGCCTAAGACAAGGTTTGTTAGAATCAATGCGAGAGTTTTGTGAGTTTAGAAACTTGCTACCTCGTGGCGTAAAACTCACCCCTGATGATATTTGGGACCGTTGTAGTTATGTGTTGTCGACTAAAATGCAAGATCCACAATTTGCAGGGCAAACCAAAGAGCGTTTATCATCACGCCAAGCCGCAGCATTTGTTTCTGGGATCGTAAAAGATTCATTTAGTTTATGGCTTAATAAGCATACTGATATTGCTGAATTAATGGCAGATATGTGCATCAATAATGCCCAAAAACGCCTGCGTCAAACCAAAAAAGTCGCCCGTAAAAAAGTCACACAAGGTCCAGCGCTACCAGGTAAATTAACCGATTGTTCTTCACAAGATACTAGCCGTTCAGAGTTGTTTTTGGTGGAAGGGGACTCAGCCGGTGGTTCAGCTAAACAGGCACGTGATCGTGAAATTCAAGCGATCATGCCACTACGAGGCAAGATCCTTAATTCTTGGGAAGTGGATTCGTCACAAGTACTCGCTTCACAAGAGATCCACGATATTTCGGTGGCATTAGGGATTGACCCTGACAGCGAAGATCTATCTGGCTTACGCTACGGTAAAATCTGTATTCTTGCGGATGCTGATTCCGATGGATTGCACATTGCGACCTTGTTATGTGCATTGTTTGTGAGACACTTCAGAACGTTGGTAAACAAAGGCCATGTGTATGTGGCAATGCCGCCTTTGTTTCGTATCGATATTGGTAAAGAGGTGTATTATGCGCTCGATGAAAGTGAAAAGCAGGGTATTTTAGATCGTATCGAAGCGGAGAAAAAACGTGGTAAAATCAACGTACAACGCTTTAAAGGTCTAGGTGAAATGAATCCACTACAACTGCGAGAAACGACTATGGATCCTAACACCCGCCGTTTGGTGCAGCTGACAATTGATGATTCGGATGAAATGCTCGAAATGATGGATATGCTACTAGCTAAAAAACGCTCCGGCGATCGCAAAGTATGGCTAGAAGGTAAAGGGAATATGGCTCAAGTTGAGTAACATTTCTTTCCGCAATAGCAATGTCTAATATCTGTAAAGGATGAATCACACATGGCACTCAAGCCTACTATTTATAAATTTTTGATCGCCATTTCTGATTTAAATCAGCATTATTATGAGACGTTAAATTTGACTGTCGCTCAGCATCCATCAGAAACCGCAGAGCGAATGATGGCGCGTTTAATGGCGTTTTGTTTGCATGCTGCAGATGATCCTGAGCGACTGATGGCCTTTACCAAAGGCTTAAGCTCGCCTGATGAACCGGATATTTGGCTTCGTAGTTTGGATGATGTATTGCATTTATCAATCGATATGGGCGAGCCTAGCGGCGAACGAGCTAAAAAAGCGAGTCGCCTAGCAAAGCACGCTTACATTTATAGTTTTAATTCTAAATCTGATGTGTGGTGGCGACAAAGCGAAGCTGAATTGAGTCGTCTACCTATCAATGTCAGGCAGTTTGAATGGGCGCAAATCCAAGCCCTTAGTCAATCACTGCAACGTACCATGTCGTTATCATTGACGATCACTGAACAATCTATCTACGTGGCAATGCCTGATGCACAATGTGAAGTACAGTGGACTGTGTTGCAATCTGTATAGATGCCGTTTATATGTGTCGTACTTTACTGTTAATTAATCCACACTTGAACACCATGGGCGGCTAAACTTAGTAATAGTTGACCGTTACTATCACTGACCACCGTACTTGTATTAACGTTTGTTGAGTCATACAGGTTACTAAAACTAACATTGGTCATGCCGACATTAATATTGTGGTTTACTACGGTTTGAGTTCGTAAATTTAGTGCGATGACTACGGTTGTGTCCCCTGATTGTGTCTTCCAGATGAGTATTTCATCATTGGGTTGACTTAATGCGGTTTTAGTCCCTGTTGCAATCTCAGGATAAGCTTGGCGCAGCGCATAAAGTCTTTGGTAAAAAGCATATAAGCTATCACTGTCATTGACTTGTGCAGCCACATTCGTTGTGGTTGAGTTGGCGGATAATCCCCTAAATAGATCCGTGCCAGAAGTGAAACCGGCAGTCACCGAATCATTGGTCCAACTCATTGGTGTGCGCAATGATGCATCGGCTTGTAAATTAGATCCTGCTGCCATACCAATTTCTTCACCATAATACGTAAAAGGGTTAGCAGATAACAGTAGATAAGTGGCAGCGGCGACACGATATTGTCCGGCGTTGTCATTCAATTGGTTAGCGATACGATCACCTGCAAAATAATCATGATTAGCTAAAATCAATGGCATATTTGCTAAGTTTTCATCTTCTATAATGGATATTAAGCCTGACACGACACGGCCAGCTTTGACCGATTCTAGAATTCGATGTCCAGCACTAAAGTGAAACGCTTTGCCACAGGAGTTATCTTGAGCGAATTGTTGGTAGCTACTAGGTGATTCACAGACCATGTATGCATGAGGGTATTGCGTAATTACGTCACGCATTGCGCGCATGACGGTATGATTTTGTGATTGGTTCTCTAATTCTCCTGGGCCGTTTTCGACTAATACCCCGACGGCATCAAAACGAAATCCATCTACGCCTTTATTGAGCCAAAATGCGAGATTATTTTGGTGAAAAGCGATAACTTCAGGGTTGAGTAAGTTAAAATCAGGCATGCGCGAGGTAAATGCGCCATAGAAATTTCCTGATATTCCCGTGCGCCATGGATTTCCACCCCATAACGACCAATTATTAGGGGCGACATCGCGCCAGACAAACCAATCACGTTTTACATGATTCGGACTGGATGCAGAGTCTAAAAAGACAGGGTTAAGATAACTTGCGTGGTTAATCAAATAATCAATGACGATAGCGATACCGCGTTGATGGGCTTGTTCTAGTAAACGTTCAAAATCCGCCATTGAGCCATAATCTGTTTCAATCCCTCGGTAATCTTGAGTTTCGTAACCATGATCATTATCTGAACTTTCCATAATGGGCATTAACCATAAACCTGTAACACCCAGGGCTTGCAAATAATCGAGTTGTTCAGTTAAGCCGTTGAGATCACCGATGCCATCACCATCGGAGTCTTTGTATCCACGTACATATATTTCCATAAAGTTGGCATTGCTCTGCCAATTGTCCGGTAATGTAGAGTTAGTGACTGCAACACTGACAGGGCTCAAATCAATGGCGTCGGATGCATTTCCAATTGAAGCTTTCAGCGCATTAAACGCAGCTCGAGCACTCGCTTCATCGGCAAAAGGTTCGGCGTTAGCCCCTGTAATATTCACGGCGGTATCTTGGACGACCCATACTTGAGTCCCAAAATCATCCGGGATCACGCGTAAATCATAAGCAGGGCTTTTGATATCGCCAAAATGCACAATAAAATTAAAATATTCACTGCCATCAACAATCGGCACTTCAAAGATAGCGTGGTCGGCTTCAACTCTCGTTACTGGTCGGGCATTTTGCCATGTTGTGACGTCTTGAGGTGCAATCGCATTACCCCATAAATGCAAACCCCAAACCGTATATTGTTCTGATGTATGCAAAAAATGAATTTTCATCATCGTTTGCGCAGAAGGAGGCGTTGTTACAGGGTCGGGTGGAGTCGAGGCTGGGATACTCGTCACTGGGATGCTTAATGAACCAGTATTACTGAGCTCTCCATCAGACACACTCAGTGCCGCTAAGTAAGTCCCGTTTTCGGGAACGGTAAACGTATATTGAGTGGTTGTTACGCAGTTAGTTATCGCGTGCTCAATCGTAATTGCACCGGTAACCGCAACGCTACAACTAAGGTTAGTCTGCTGGCTATCACTTACACGCCACGACACACTCACTTGGCCGTTAGTGTTGATACTACTTACAGCTAAACTGTCGATATTTGGCGCGGTATTGACCGGTTGAGTCGGCTGACTTGGTTGTGAGGGGGTATTAGTACCACCTGAACCGCCGCCGCAGCCAATGAGCGCTAGTAGTAATAATGAACACCAACCTAATTGAGATATACGCATAGTAAATTTTCTTATTATTTTTTAACTATAGTAATGTTTTATTCAGTAAAAGAAAACATCACTTTTTGAATGGTACTGATCATACTCGTTTGGTCGATTGGTTTAGTAATAACATCATTCATGCCAATTGCCAAAAAGGCTTTGTGTCTAGCGGCAAACGCTTCTGCGGTTAAGCCAATGATCGGGATATTTGCTAGGCGTATATAATTAAACCCTGATGATCAGATATAGAATAATGATATTTGAGTATAGTCTTAAATTTATTTATGTGTAACCAACAAGTTAAGATAACATTAAGCGGAAGATAATTGATAAAAGGAACTACAGGTGAACAATCATAAAACAATATATCAATGCGTGGCGCTAACATTGTGTATGCTTTTCCTCTATGGGTGTGGTGGCAGCAAAACTGATCCTGTGCCCCCAGTGATAGATGAAACCATTGAACCCACTGTACCTCAAATCATTGCTCCAAAACTTACCGGTGCTAAATTAAAGCCTGCAAATAGTGAATCATTTTCTCAATCAGTAAAAAATGGCATTTTTGCCAATTATGAGCACAATACTCGAGTGAATCCCCCTGCTTTACCTTCTATTGCGCAATCCGATAGCTTAGCGACCCCTAGTAGTGAGTCTTTTTCGCAAACGATTACTCAAGAAATCGGAGTGGACGAAATGGATATCATGAAATTTGATGGTCAGCATTTGTATGTGGTTGAGCGAAATATTCAGGCTATTACGAATGCCAAAATACCAGATATTAATGCACTTTCACCAATGCCATCGGTTCAACCGATGCAAACTCAGATACGTGTATTAGCCAAGCAACCGGACGATAGCTTACAAGAGCAATCAACTATCGTTGTGTTAGAAAATGACGCCATGAATTATACTTATTTAAGAGGGATGTACTTGCATGACGATCAATTGGTCGTCATAGGTGAAGGTTATGAAGGCAATGATTATACCGCTAATAATAGTATTTGGTGGGGTGGTCAGAGTCAGTTTATGGTTGAGTTATTTGCGATGAATAACACTGCAGAACCAGTCTTGACCAATCAAATTACGGTCGATGGATACTTGATTAGCTCTAAGCGCATCGACAACCAATTATTGTTGGTAAGCTCATACATGCCGAGCATTCCGACTTTTAATGGTTTGGGTAATACGGACGCACAAAGACTTGCAGGTTATAACACGATCCAAGAAACGCCGATCAATGACCTGATCCCTTCGGTGACTGTCAGTACAGATCCTGAATCAGTCTCAGCGAGCCAACCGTTATTTGCACCACAAGATTGTTATATTCCAGAAAATGCGACAGCACTTGATAGTACTCGGGGGATGATTATCTTAACGGTGATCGACTTAGATGATCCTACCCAGCGTTCAGTAAAATGTGTCAACGGACAATATGACGATGTATATGTGACCACCGATGCAGTTTTTGTGCATGGCAATACAACAGAATATACTGATGTTGGTGAAATGCTTAATCAATACACCGTAGTGCACCATTTTGCCTTGGCAACTGACCAGTTTATTTATAATGGTACGGTTGAGTTAGCAGGCACGTTAGGCTGGTCTTTACCTAATTTGCGCTTAAGTGCTACTGACAGCCATTTACGAGCGGTGACTACCGAGTTTATGGGTAATGATAGTTCTGATCGTTTTGACCATGCATTACATGTCGTCTCGCTAACAGCGCAAAATAATCAGCTCAATGTCGTGGCTTCACTGCCCAATGCTAATGCGCCTGCTGAACTAGGCAAGCCCAATGAAGATATTCGAGCTGTACGGTATTTTGGTGATACCGCCTACATGGTAACGTTTGAGCAAATTGATCCGCTATATGTGATTGATGTGTCTAATCCAAGTATGCCGATGGTGACAGGTGAACTAGAAATGCCAGGATACTCATCATACCTGCATCCTATTAACGAAAATTTCATTTTAGGGATTGGTCAAAATGTCCCCGTCGGTGGTTTTGATTTGCCGCCTGCATTATCGGGTGCAGACGAATTTGGTGCAAAAGTTGCGTTGTTTGATGTCTCTGGTACGCCGCGTATTGTCGATGAATATATCTTTGCGAATGGCTACTCTCCGGCAGAATTTGATTATCATGCACTGACGTATTTACCACAATCGGATACAGCGTTCTTATTTGCAATGCCAATGCAAAGCTGGACCATGACGGATAATATTTGGGGTGAAGATAACCGCTTAGAACTGTTTCAAGTTGATCTTACTGGAAATGCTAGCATGAGTAACGATTCACGTGTGACAACGCCTAATACACAAAATCAGTATTATGGCGCGTGGGAAGACCGAGCAGTGGTCATAGGAGATGTAATTTATTATGTCAAAGCAAGCCAAGTATGGCAAACTACGCTTAGTAATACCGCTATAGTGAATGGTCCTTATTAATACCCTAATTTCGTTTTTATTAAAAATAGCCACATTTATTGCAGTTATTTTGTTATGTGTGCATTTTTTACTGTTGCAAGAGCAGCCACTCGTGTCTGTGTCTTCTGCGCAGCAAGTTGATCAAGCGCAAAGCGTCAATGATCTTATTTACGACTTGTCGAAAGTATTTAAAGAACGGCATGTCGGACATCATGTTGCAGTAACTCAAGCTCAGGGGCAAAGTTTACTCGGTTTTATGCAACGCGCGATGCCTAAGTTTAATGGCACAATAGATTTCACCCAACAAGGTGGTGAAATGCACATGAGTATATTACTTAATAAGTGGTTTACACCGCGTTATGTCAATATCTCGATTCAGCTAGCAAGTAGTCAAGATATTGATATTACGGATCTGTCCGTCGGTAACGTTCCTTTACCAGGAAATGCCTTGTTAGCTGCAATCAGTTGGCTAGTTAATATGTATACCGATAGTCAAATTGCAACGCAAGCACAAGCTCAAATTGACTCATTGACCTTTAGTCAGCATCAAGCGGTCCTGAGTGTCATGCCTATGCATGATTTTTTAACTGAGTTGAAATTAGTCCGAGAGCGTATTGATTTTGGTGGCGATAATAGCCAAGAGATCCGAATTAGTTATTACCTTGGTTTTTTAATGAATGTGCAAAGCATTCCTAAAACCAATAACACGTCTTTGTCGGCATATATTCGAGAGCTTATGCTTGAAGCGCAGATTCAAAGTCAGCCAGACACGGCACACTTAGAAAATGAAGCGGCAATTCTTGCATTAGCAATATACGCTGGGAGTTCAAGGTTTGCCAACTTTGTAGGGCTGACGCCACCATTGGCTAGAGATGTATTATATGGCGATTTTATGCCGAAGCTCGCTAATCGTAATGATTTATCTCAACACTTTATTTTTTCCGCAGCGATTAAATTACTCTCAGACCAAGGTGTGACTGTTGCAATTGGCGAGTTCAAAGAATTAATGGATCGAGTCGTAAGTGGCAGTGGCTATAGTTTTGTTGATTTGGCTGCAGATAAGGCGGGCGTCAAGTTTGCAGATTATCTGACTGACCCCGATACAGCAAAATCTGCACAAAGTCGTTTGTCGATTGCGAGTAACGAAGATTTGCTTTTTCCTGATATAAAGGATTTACCCGAAGGCCTAAAAACAGATGCATTTAAACAGACCTTCAAGACGGTAGACTCACCTGAGTACCAACAGATGATTACCGAAATCAAAGGTCGTTTAGCAGGGTTACCGCTGTATCAATAAATCCGTAAACATGGTATTGATAAGGATTAAAGCGTTGCTTTAAACTGCATTAGGGTGGATAACAGCGCTTCGATTTGTTGTACGATTACGACCAACTCTGGTTGTAGCTCATTGATAGGCACGGCAGTAAAATCATGCGCTAAAAACGTATCCATGTTTCCAGCAACCTCTTTTACATAAGGTTCAAAACGTTTTGCACGTGTTGTAAACGGGCTATTGTCTGCGAAAATAGTTGCAAATTTACCTTTGCCTTGTTGCTGAAGTTGATTTAAGGCCGCATCAGCGTCGATAGATTTACGATAAATGATTTGAAGGTTATCTTTGAGTTTGTCGAGAACAATTTGCATATAATAATGAGTAAATTTCTGAAAATATGTCTAAAGTTTATCACAAAACTGCCGCTAACAAGATATCTGATTGTATGTGCAGCGTTGATAGGATAAAAAATGAACATTGATTCTCAAGCAGTATCTCCAAATATCCAAGCGCAGCTTGATGTATATGTATAGTGCATATAGGTTTAGTATCTCACGTTTAGTGTCTTAGGCTTAACTATATAATCCTAAGTCCACCGGTGTTTTACTTGCCTCCCCACCAATCTCTCGCACTAGTTTAGGTACCATATAGCCTGATTGTTTAGTTATCACATCGCGCATAATGGCGACCGCACGTTCATCCGAGATCGCAAAGTGCGCTGCACCTTGTACCTTATCAAATAAATGTAAATAGTATGGCTGGATCCGATGTGTAAATAATGTTTCGTTAAGCGCCATTTGGGTGTCAGTCGAATCATTAATACCCCGTAACATGACAGCTTGATTTAACACTGTCACACCGACCTGAATCAACAATGCGACCTTGTCTGCTAACTCAGCGGATATTTCTTGTGGATGATTAATGTGCAATACCATGATTATTTGCTGCTGAGCTTGCTGACACAGTTGCAAAAATTGTTCAGTGATCCGATACGGTAACACGACAGGTAGGCGCGAATGAATACGTACTCGTTTAATGCTAGGAATGAGGTTTATTTGTTGCAGCATCCATAGCAAATAATCATCATTAGCCATCAATGGATCCCCACCCGAAAGAATGATTTCATCAATATTAGGGTCAGATCCAATTTGTTTAAACACTTCGAGCCAGTCGGCTTTGTTATTATGATGCTCAGCATAGGGAAAATGTCGACGAAAGCAATACCGGCAGTTTACAGCGCAGCCCCCACGCACCATCAGGAGCACGCGGTTATGATATTTGTGTAACATGCCTTGTTCAGAACTTTGCTGTTCTTCCAGTGGATCAGTAGAAAAATCAGGATCAACGACAAACTCATCCGCAACCGGCATAACTTGTTTAAGTAAGGGGTCATTGAGGTCGTTTTTGGCCATGAGATCAGCGAAAAAACGGGGTACCCGAACTGCAAACAAGTTGCGAGCCTGATTGTCTTTGGTGTGCGCTTTCACATCAAATCCTAGGTATGCTAGCAAGGTTTCTGGTGAATTAAAGCTATTAGCTAATTCTTTTTGCCAGTTAGGGTCTACAGGGTTCTGTTTTTTGTGTATGTTTTTGTGTATATTATGCACCGTAAAACCAAACATTAAGTGATATTAGAGGAATTATGGCGAATTTTAGCACCAATGAGTTCAAAGCAGGACTAAAAGTTATGCTTGATGGTGAACCATGTAACATTTTAGAAAACGAATATGTTAAACCAGGTAAAGGTCAAGCTTTCAACCGCGTTAAAATTCGTAAATTGATTTCGGGTAAAGTCCTAGAAAAAACGTTCCGTTCAGGTGAGTCTGTTGAAGGCGCTGATGTAATGGATACCGAATTATCGTACTTATATAACGATGGTGAATTTTGGCATTTCATGAATAATGAATCGTTTGAACAATTTGCAGCTGATGAAAAAGCGCTTGGCGATACGGTTAAGTGGTTAGTAGAAAATGATTTGTTTACTATTACATTATGGAA
This sequence comes from Glaciecola sp. UBA983, assembly GCA_002292215.1. Classification (GTDB taxonomy): domain Bacteria; phylum Pseudomonadota; class Gammaproteobacteria; order Enterobacterales; family Alteromonadaceae; genus Opacimonas. Next base: position 22,869 of record DBBN01000083.1, read on the forward strand.
CGGCACACCGATTGTTGTAACGCCGCAGAACTTTGTTGATTTAGAAATTACCGAAACAGACCCAGGTCTTAAAGGTGATACTGCAGGAACCGGTGGTAAGCCTGCAACACTAGTCACTGGGGCGGTTGTTCGTGTTCCATTATTTATCCAAACGGGTGAAGTAATTAAAGTGGACACTCGTAGTGGCGAGTATGTTTCCCGCGCTAGCAAATAAGCGCAATTAAGTATGAAAAATAGCCGGTGTAACCCAGCAGATCTTGCTGCTTGGCAGATGCAAATCACACCGGCTAATTTACACCTCCGCGCGCACTTATTAGCCCGTATCCGTGCATTCTTTAGCCACAAAAACGTGACTGAAGTTGAAGTTCCTGTCCTGAGTCATTCGGGTGTCACAGATCCCTATTTAGACAATTTTGTGACTCAGTTAACGCTCGGTCAATCTACCACATCTTTGTATTTGCAAACCTCTCCTGAGTACGCCATGAAACGCATGTTAGCCAGCGGATCAGGCTGTATTTATTATTTGGGTAAAGCGTTTCGACATGAGGACGCAGGGCGCCAGCATAATCCTGAATTTACGATGTTAGAGTGGTATCGCATTGACTTTGATGATCGCGCGTTGATGCAAGAAGTTGATGCATTGTTGATGGATGTATTAGATGTCTTAAGTGCTGAGTATCTGAGTTATCACGCGGCATTTTTGTACTACATAGGACTAGATATTAATACGGCAACTCACGACGAGTTAATCGCCGCGTTAGCGATGGACTTTCATTATGATATCCAGCAAGCATCCCGTGACCATGTGTTGCAATTGTTATTTAACATTCACATTGAGCCTAAAATAGGACAAGAGCGTCCGTGTTTTATCTTTGATTTTCCTGCATCACAAGCTGCATTGGCTAAAATCACAGCGGCTGATCCGCGCTACGCGCATCGATTCGAGGTCTATTTCAAAGGCTTAGAGCTTGCCAATGGCTATTGGGAATTAACCGATGCGGTAGAGCAATCGCGTCGTTTTGCTGCGGATAATGCCGTGCGCGAAGCTATAGGAGTGGAGCAAGTTGCGCCTGATTCACGCCTAATTGCGGCATTAGAGCATGGTTTACCAGAATGCGCTGGTGTGGCACTGGGTGTTGATCGTCTCTTTATGCTGGCTCAAAACTTGAATTCGATCGAAGATACGCTGACATTTCCATTGCCTAAAGCGTAATTCTCCTTCTC
>DBBN01000083.1:24120-33648 GCA_002292215.1 Glaciecola sp. UBA983
CGCTAATCGCATCCAAGATGTCACTGCCTTCAGAGACATAACCAAAGACCGTATAGCCCCAATTGCGGCCTGGATCTAATGATGGCGTATCTCGCATATTAAAATAAAATTGACGCGTCGCTGAATGGGGATCATTTTGACGTGCCATGGCGATGGTATAGGTTTCGTTTTTCAGACCATTGCCCGATTCATTAAAAATAGTACCTAGCGAGGGTTTAGGTTCAAACTCAGCAGTATAACCACCACCTTGCACCACAAATCCAGGGATCACACGATGAAAAATAGTATCTTCATAGCTGCGCAGATCCGCATATTTTAAAAAATTATTTACAGTGATTGGCGCTTTACGACGATCAAGCTCAACGACAAAAGCTCCCATTGACGTAACCAGTTTAACTTTAGGATAATAATTATCAGGTTGGATCTGAGAGCCGTCTTTAGTCGTGCGAGTTTTCGCAGCGGCATCGACGCTTCCAGCAGTAAATAACATTGCACATGCACACAACATCCATATCGTCGTAATAAGTGATTTAATAGAGTGATGCATAAGTCTTTCCTCAATGATTATTGTTATTTGCTGCACAGTGTCAGATTCGGTTTATTTGGCGTTTTTGTATGTCGACAAAATACTAAATTTAGCATTTGTTGCGATCACACTAAAACCGCCAAAGCGCTTTTGTAGCATATTGCCGTACGGTAAATGGCGATTGCCTATGATCCGAAGTTCACCACCATGACGCAGCACAAACTTGGCATCTTTAAACATTTGCCACGCGATATGGTCGGTCACAGCATGTTGCTGATGAAATGGGGGGTTACAAAGCACTAAGTCAACATGTGAAATATCCACATTTTTAAGCCCGTTAGCGACCACAAAATCACATTGGGAAAACTGTTCTGGGAAGTTGTCTTGTACATTGCGTTTTGCACTGGCTACAGCCATGTAGGACTCATCAACAAACGTAATTCGAGCATTGGGTGCTTCTGCTAATACGCTACAGCCAATAACACCATTACCACAACCTAGATCCACAACATGCTCACCACCAACAGGAGGCAAATGTTGCATTAAAAAGCGCGCGCCGATATCTAGATGCAAGCGTGAAAATACATTGGGTAAATGACTCAAGGTTAAATCAGGTTTGGTAATTTCCCATGAATTCCATTCATTATGCTCAGGGGGAGTCAGCTCAGCATCATAAGAACCGATGACTAAGCGAGCCTTTTTGACGGCTAAAGAGGTATGGCATGGGCCGACTATTTGGTTGAAGAGCTGCTGCACATTTTTAGTCACAGCGGTAAGTTTTCCACCTGCAATAATGATGGTATCACTATGGACACATTGGCGTATTTGGTGTAATTGATATTCCAACAATGCCAGATTTTTTGGTAATTGCATGAGAACAACATCAAACTGAAAATGTAACTGATCTGTGCTGGCAACAAACTCAACACTATCGACATCTAGTTCATTTTTAAACAGGTTGTTACGACATCCGAGTTGTGAAACATGAGAATCACTAATATGCACAGGATTAAACTGATGAAACGCACAGGTCAACGCGCCAAAATCGTCATTAAAGATTCCCACGCGTTGGGCCTGGGTAATCGACTCAAGTAGCGGAGCATGATTATTTTGTACATAGGATATGATATATTCATCAACAGCATCCCATGCTTGTAACGATTTATGCTGGTGTTCTTCAGGATAGCGAACCAGTTTGTGTGCGCCTCGGGCATGGGTAAAATCAATGTTCAAAATTTTCTCAATACGTAATAGGTTATTATGCAATTATTTGATACACCACAAATCGCAATGGTTGATGCTGATGTACAATATTATCCTAACTGGCTAGGTATCAGTGACGCGGATGCATTTTTTGCGCAACTGAAACAGAACCTGTCTTGGTCACAAGATTATATCAGAATTTATGGCCGTGACGTAAAAATCCCTCGTTTACAATGTTGGATGGGCGATCCTGCTGCAACTTATACTTATTCTGGGTTACAAATGCAGCCGGTAGGATGGGCTGAACCTGTCAAACAGATTAAAGACTATTGCGAACAAGTGACAGGGCATTCATTCAATTCGGTGTTAGCCAATTGGTATCGAGATGGGCAGGACAGTATGGGGATGCATAGTGATGATGAGCCTGAATTAGGTGCTCAGCCTGTGATTGCTTCTGTCACTTTAGGTGAACCAAGAAAATTTATTTTTAAACATAAACAATTAGGCATCAAACATGAAATCCCTTTAGCACATGGTAGCTTGTTAGTTATGCGTGGAACAACACAGCAATATTGGCAGCATGGGATCAATAAAACAAAACGGGTGATTGATGATAGAATTAACCTTACTTTTCGACATATTTTTAATAACTAGCATTACATAAGAGCGATAAGACCATTATGACTATACATCAACAGCTGATTGATAAACTAACTTCGGCGTTTAACCCACATGCGTTGTTTGTTGAAAATGAAAGCCATATGCACAATGTTGCCCCTGGTTCAGAAAGCCATTTCAAGGTGACGATTGTTAGTGATAACTTTGAAGGTAAGCGCTTACTAGCATGCCATCGCATGGTTAATCAGGTTTTGGCTGATGAGCTAGCTAATGATATTCATGCGTTGGCCATTCATACTTATACTGCAGAAAAATGGGCAAACGTGGATGTGATCCCGACCTCACCCAATTGTATGGGCGGGTCAGGCAAGTAAGGTTAGTTTTCGACTTGGGTAAAAATGGCTTCAAGACTGAGTCCTTGATGACCTAGCATGTCTTTGAGTCGACGTAAGGCTTCCACTTGGATTTGACGCACACGCTCTCGGGTTAAGCCTATTTCAGCACCCACATCTTCGAGCGTTGAGGGTTCATAACCCATAAGTCCAAAACGACGCGCAAGCACTTCGCGTTGTTTAGGGTTAAGCTCTTGCAGCCAGCGCACAATACTTGACTTGATATCGTTATCTTGTACTTCTTCTTCGGGACCAAAGCTGTTTTCATCTGCAATCACATCAAGCATCGCTTTGCCGTCGCTATCAGGTCCACCAGATGTATCGACCGAAGTAATCCGTTCATTTAGGCGAAGCATTTTGGTGACATCTTCGGTTGGAATATCTAATGCCTCGGCAATTTCTTCCGCTGTCGGTTCATGATCTAATTCTTGAGATAATTTACGTGCGGTGCGCAAGTATACGTTTAGCTCTTTGACAACATGGATTGGTAATCGGATTGTGCGCGTTTGATTCATTATCGCGCGCTCGATAGTTTGACGGATCCACCATGTTGCATAGGTTGAAAAACGAAAACCGCGTTCTGGGTCAAATTTTTCAACCGCGCGGATCAAGCCTAAGTTCCCTTCTTCGATAAGATCGAGTAATGCTAAACCACGGTTTTTATAACGACGTGCTATTTTGACAACTAAGCGTAAATTACTCACGATCATGCGTTCACGGGCACGTTCATCACCTTTTAACGCTTTGCGTGCATACAGCACTTCTTCTTCGGCACTGAGTAGGGGGGAAAAGCCGATTTCACCTAGATATAATTGGGTGGCATCTAAGTTTTTTTGGACATCTTCAGAAACATTAAAATCATCAAATACGTCGGTTTCAGCCGTCGTTTCTTCTTCATCAGGATACAAGTCGTTGTTGTTCACTTCATTTGAGGATTTACTGTTAATTGCACTAATAGTATTTTTGTTAGCACGACGCTTTTGCGTCAAGCCTTGTGTATTAATAACATTTTGACGCGATGGCGCATCCACTGCTGCATCGTGTTTGGATATATGTGAAGTAGCGTCTGACGCTACTATATCATCTTTTTTTTGACCCATTAGCACTTCTCCTGTCTAAAACGGAATGGTTATACTTCTCCTCCTAACTTACATATTTTATTATTATTTTTGTTTGGGCAAATATTTCAGTGGATCAAGAGACTTCCCGTTGTAGCGGATCTCAAATCTGAGTTTTGCACTATTAGTTCCTGAGTCACCCATTACGGCAATTGGCTGTCCAGCTTGGACAATATCTCGTTCTTGAACTAATATTTTATTATTATGTGCATACGCACTTAAAAAATGGTCCGTATGCTTTATGATAACCAGGTTTCCATAACCTCTAAGAGCGTTACCGCTATAAACGACTTTACCCTCGGCTGCTGAGACGACCGGTGTACCGATGGCATTCGCAATTTCGATGCCTTTGATACCCGCTTCAGCGGTTGAAAACGTACCAACAATCGTTCCTTTTGTCGGCCAAACCCAACGTTTAACACGTTCAGGTAGTATAGAATCAGATACCTTTTTAGTTTCTGATTTATGCTTACTACGATACACCGACTTATTATTCTGTGCAACTGTCTTTCTGTTAGGAGTCTTTACAATTACTTCTTTTGTATCGGCGCTAAGTGATGCTTGTTTAATGGTTTTCTTGACTAAATTAAGTTTCTGTCCTACCCCTATGGCAAAGGGCTCTTGGAGGTTGTTGTTTTGCGCGAGCATTTGATAATCTAGACCGTAGAGCCACGCTATCCCATACAGGGTTTCACCTTCTTGAACTTGGTGTGTATCAGCATTATCCCAAGGACTGATTTCTTGTACTTGAGTATTAATTTTTATAACTGGTGCAGGCGCAGGTCTACCGGCGCAGGCGGTGAGTAAAATCAGACTGCTGAGTAGCACCAGACGAGAAAGATGATGTATTTTGAGAGATATTAACAACATAATATCGGTATTATCTTACAAGTAAGTAAGCGATAACGGCAAGAATAACGACCGTCCAGCCCAAGAATTCGACATATTGACGCAATTTCGCTTCCATTCGAGCACCACCCCAATACATAAGTGCAGCGACTAAGAAAAAACGACAGCCACGACCAATAAATGATGCGATGACAAAAGGGACAAATAACATGCCTAGTACACCAGCACTAATCGTGAATACTTTGTAAGGGATCGGGGAAAAGCCAGCGATAAAGACCACCCAAACTCCGTATGCTTCAAACCACGTCGTTGCTGTAGCGAGTTTATTTTCATAGCCCATGCTGGTAATAATTGGAGCTATTAATGAATCAAATGCTAAGAAGCCTAAGAGATAACCTGCCATTCCTCCTAGCACAGAAGCGAGCGTACAAATAAATGCATACCACCAAGCTTTTTCTGGTTTAGCCAAAGCCATGGGCGCCAACATTACGTCTGGTGGAATGGGGAAAATAACTGATTCAGAAAAACTGAGACCGGCTAAATATTTTTCTGCATGGGGATGCTTTGCCCAACGCAAACAGGCATCGTATAAATGGGTAAATAACTTCACAGAAGATCTCCTGGAACTAGTGGTACAAATTTCACTGCTTCAATAATTTGATGGCTAAAGGTATCACCGTCACGTTGATATAGGTATAGATGCTGTTCGGTTTCTCCGACTGGGATCAGTAAACAACCCTGCTCAGACAGTTGCGTTAGTAATTTTTCTGGGAGTGTTGCGGCTGCTGCGGTCACGATAATACCATCAAACGGACCTTTGGCAGCCCAACCTTGCCATCCATCGCCATGCTTTAATGAAAAGTTATAGCAATCAAGGTGTTGTAGGCGTCGTCTAGCCTGAAATTGTAATGCTTTGATACGCTCGATACTAAATACATGGGAAAATAATTGAGTTAATACCGCGGTTTGAAAACCAGATCCGGTGCCAATTTCAAGGATCTTTGGTTCTACTATCGCTTGATTGAGCATGTGTTGTCGCAAAATCGTACTCATCCTAGCTACTGTATACGGCTGCGATAAGGTTTGCCCTTGTCCAATGGGTAATGCATTGTTTTCATAAGCTTTATGAGATAATGTCGGGGGTAAAAATAACGTGCGATCAATATTGCCCATCACATTTAATACCTGCTCATCATCGACCCCTAACGCGCGAATAGTATCGATGAGTTGTACTGCTTTTCTTAACATGAGTGTGGTACCTAAATTACGTCGTGGGCTGAGTGGCATCTAGCCATTGGGTTAATGTCTTTAAGCCTTGATGATCGGTCATATCAATACTAATTGGCGTAATGGACACTTGGCGTTGGTTTAATGCATAAAAATCAGTCCCTTCACCGGCATCTTGTTCTGGGCCTAAACGTCCATACCAAAAAATATCACGGCCAAACGGGTCTTGGGTTTTGACCATATTTTCTGCTTTATGTCGTGAGCCTAACCGAGTAATAGCCCAACCTTTGAGCTCGTCATAAGCAATATTAGGTACATTAATATTTAAAATTTGGTGGTCATTTAGAGGCAATGACGATAATTTATCGAGTAATGCTAAAAGTACTTTGCCAGCTGTTTCAAACTGCCAGTTTTTGTGGCCATCCATTGACACTGCAAGTGCTGGGAAACCTAAATGACGACCTTCAGTCGCCGCGGCTACAGTGCCAGAATAGATAACATCATCACCAAGGTTCGGGCCGTGATTAATCCCTGAAATAACAATATCAGGCTGAGCAAATTGATGTGTATTCACCCCTAATTGCACACAATCAGAGGGCGTGCCATTGACCGAATAAAAACCATTTTCGAGCTGCGTTAAGCGTAGCGGTTGATGCAGTGATAAGGCGTTGCTGGCTCCTGAGCAATTTCTGTCAGGTGCAATAACGGTGACATTATGTTTGGTTGACAAAGCTTGGTATAAGACTTGAATACCTTCGGCAAATGCACTGTCGTCGTTACTGAGTAATATATTCACAATGTTCCTTATAGAGTTTACGCGTCGAACTGATTCGCTGTTAAATGAGCTATGTTAGGTATGCGTCACACAACACTCTCGTAATACCGATGTTGCAAAGCAGCCAACGGGTAATGTAAAACTGATGGTTAATGTTGCATCATCGATAATTTGTGTTGTGATATCTTGTGGCAACAAATGCAGCGCTCGGCGTTCTTGTTTAAGACCTAGCAGTGCTAATGATTCGCATATCTGTGGGTATGAAGTCGCTAATTGTGATTCTAATGCCAATGCGACATCTTGCGCTGCAACTGAACCTTGTCCCCATAACGGCGCAGATAAGTCGACATCATGTTCATTTAAGCGTTGCTGTAATAAGCCTATTTCATCATGTTGTGCGATAAAATAGCTATTGCTACCACTGAGCATGACGACATCACCGGCTAAAATAGTGTGATCAATACCTAATTGAATACGCTGTGATACACAGACATTAAATAACCAACTACGTAAGGCTGATATCGCTACCGAACGTTTATTGCGGTTTTTGATTTTACCACCAGTAAAGAGCTGTTCGGCTAAGATTAAGTTGCCACCCACTTTGGTTTGTTGCTGATGGTTTTGATCTAAAAAACGCACTTCACCAAAGCGCTGCTGCCCATAGTAATTAGGCACACCTGTTTGTTTAATGGCTGCTAATTTGTTAACAATCGCGGGTATATCGCTGACTTCGCGCAACGTGATGATAAATTGATTGTGCTTGAGCACGCCAGTACGTAGTTTTTTATCGTGGCGAGTGACTTGCAAGATCTTAATGCCATCTAGCATAAACGCATCCCAATCGAAGGCTTTTTTCCCAGGAGAATGAATGCCAAACCATTGTGTGGATGTTGAGAACTTATCTTTACGCCCGGCATACGTGACATTTCTGAGGGGCAGCTGCGTAAAACTGGCAAATTGTTCAGCAACATATGCGGTGTTTAATCCGGTTTTCTCCACTTGAACAAAAATATGCTCTCCTGTACCCGTAGGCGTAAATCCTAAGACTTCATTGACTTTAAAGTCACTTAATTCACGTTTAAAAGCGGCGGTTGCCGATGGCGCAGCATGCTGATAAGCAAAATCTAAATCAGGAAACTGTGGAAAGGTAAGACTATCGGTCTGAAGACTCATTATAAGGAAATATCCGTAGTTCTTTGTACTATAACGACGGCATGGGTAGCAATGCCTTCTTTACGTCCGGTGTAACCTAGACGTTCAGTCGTGGTTGCTTTGACATTAATATTGTTAATGCTGGTGGTCAGCACATTCGCAATATGCGTGCGCATACTATCAATGTGCGGTGCCATTTTTGGGGCTTGGGCCACAATCGTAATGTCGGCATTGCCAATGCTATAACCTTTTTCCTGAACTAACGTGTAAACATGTCGCAACAATGTAGAGCTATCAGCTCCTTTAAATGCTGGATCAGTATCTGGAAAATGTTTACCTATATCACCCAATGCAACCGCGCCTAACAAAGCATCACATAAAGCATGTAACACAACATCCCCATCAGAATGAGCAATCAGTCCGGTTTCATATGCGATAGTTTGACCGGCTAAAATGAGGGGGTCAGTGCCACCAAATTTATGGACATCAAATCCATGACCAATACGGATATTCATGACAATCGACCTTGTTGGGTTAAATAAAATTCAGCCAAAGCTAGATCTTCTGGCAGCGTTATCTTGATGTTACTTGCCAGCCCTTGCACGAGTTGGACACGGTAACCTGCATATTCCATGGCTGACGCTTCGTCTGTGATCGTCAGGTTTTGTTGCTGCGCTTGTTCGATAGCATGCTGCAGTGAATGGGCGCTAAATAACTGTGGCGTTAGAGCGTGCCATAAGGTCTCACGATCTATTGTGGTGTCGATAGACCGTGAGCCTCGTTGTATTTGTTTCATCGTATCAATAGCCGGTTTGGCTAAAATGGCGCCATGTGCTGATGGTTCATCAATAGTGGCTAAGAGCTTATCAATATCGGTGTGCGTCAAACAAGGTCTGGCGGCATCATGCACCATCACCCATTGATCATCGGTCAATGTGGCTAACCCATTTAAGACTGAATCAACACGTTCGTCACCACCTACTACACATGTTATTTTCGGATGATTAGCAATGGCGAGGTGGGTAAATTGTTGATCTTGAGGATGTAACGCAACGATAACGGATTCGATACGAGGGTGGTTCACTAACAGTTCTAAGGTATGAGCTATGACTGTTTGACTACCAAGCGTTAAATATTGCTTGGCGGTAGCTGCGGCCATACGAGAACCAATGCCTGCTGCTGGCACGATAACGGAAATTGGAGATACATTGGTAGTTAGCATAGTTTTAGCATGGTTATTATTAATTAGTACTCTTGGGGATAATCCGGTAAAACGTTTCGCCTTCTTTAATTAATCCTAACTCATTACGCGCACGTTCTTCTATCGCGTCTAAGCCAATTTTGAGATCATTAATGTCTGCCGCGAGGAGCTTATTTCGTTGTAACAAATTGGCGTTTTGTTTTTGTCGCTGTTCAACTTCCTGTTGTAATGCTAAGTAATCAGGAATGCTACGTTTGCCAAACCATAAGCGGTATTGCAATGCAAAGAGCAATGCTACTAATACCACTAAAATGATTTTATTTTGCCACACAACAATACCCCTTATTAATCCAAGGTATTGTAAAGGGTTTAACGACTTTTGCCTAGTCTGAGAAGAGCTTGCCTTTAAGTTTGTCTAAAAGCTTATCTTTAATTTGCTTAGAACCGCCTAATTCACCACTCAAAAG
>DBBN01000108.1 GCA_002292215.1 Glaciecola sp. UBA983
GAATCTATACGTAAACCAGCGTTAATCGCCACTATTAATCCACAAGCCCCACTGCACATTATTATTAATACTCAGGTTGCTGATTTTAGAGCTGTGCTCCAGCCGGTAGAAATCACCGATCATCATATCTTGATCTCGCGTGAAACTGCCAAAGCATTACATGTGCACAACAGCGACATGATCAGAATTGCACCTTTAAGATAAGCCAGCCAACTGGCACGACAACACGACAGGATTTTATTATGCACACCCATTATATTAATGGTCAATGGCTCGCTGGTGAAGGCGCTCAGTTACATTCTATTGACCCTGCAAAAAATACCACCATTTGGAGCGGTCAAGCTGCCTCACCCGCCCAAGTAGACACTGCTATTGCCGCTGCTCGTTCTGCATTTACTCATTGGGGAGCGTTAAGCGTGACCGAGCGTTTGGTATATATCCACGCCTATGAACAACAACTCAAAGACCATCAGGACGAATTAGCCCTCGCGATTGCCCAAGAAACCGGTAAGCCGATGTGGGAAACTAAAACGGAAGCGGCTGCCATGGTGGGTAAAATCGCACTCCCGATCAAATCCTATCAAACTCGCACCGGTGTGACCGAAAATCCAATGCCATTAGGTAAAGCGTTTATCCGCCATAAACCTCACGGTGTTGTCGCGGTATTTGGTCCTTATAATTTTCCAGGTCATTTACCCAATGGGCATATCGTACCGGCTCTAATTGCTGGTAATACGATTGTTTTCAAACCCTCAGATTTAACGCCGATGGTTGCTCAAACTATGGTTAAACTTTGGGACGCAGCAAACTTACCTAAAGGTGTATTAAATTTACTGCAAGGTGATATTACAACTGGTAAAGCCCTTGCTGCGCATGATCATATTGATGGCTTGTTTTTCACAGGATCGTCTAACACAGGTAAATTACTGCATGAACAATTTGCAGGACATCCTGGTAAAATCCTAGCCCTAGAAATGGGCGGGAACAACCCGTTAATCGTCGCACAAGTGAATGATATCGATGCCGCAGTGCATGATATTGTACAATCAGCATTTATAACATCCGGACAACGCTGTACCTGTGCACGTCGTTTATTTATTCCCAATACCGCACAAGGTGATGCGATACTCGCTCGCTTGATTGAGGTAACCCAACGTATCGAAGTCGGTCAATATGATGCCGACGAGCAACCGTTTATGGGCGCGATGATTTCAGCAAAAGCAGCAGCCATGATGGCTCAAGCTCAAGCGGCACTGATTCAATTAGGCGCACAAGTGCTAGTCGAGTTAACGCACTTAGATAGCGACACTGGCTTTGTTAGCCCAGGGATCATTGATGTGACGAATATTCTTGATGTATTACCGGATGAAGAACATTTTGGTCCACTCTTAAAAGTCATTCGTTACAACACATTTATGGACGCGATTGCTGAAGCGAACAACACTAAATTTGGTCTATCGGCAGGTCTGATTGCTGATGATGCACAGTTATATGATCAGTTTTTTCAACAGATCCGCGCAGGCATCGTTAATTGGAACCGTCCTATCACTGGTGCTAGTGGCGCTGCGCCATTTGGTGGGATCGGTGAAAGCGGTAATCACCGTGCCAGTGCATTTTATGCTGCGGATTACTGCGCCTATCCAGTTGCTTCTGTTGAATTAGAAGCCACCACATTACCTGGAACATTAAATCCAGGCTTGCACTTTTAACGCCAAGTCATCACAAGGAATAATGTTATGCATACCAGTATTAGTGATTTATTTGCAGGTTTATGGGCTGATTATGTCACGATTACACCATCAGCTGCGCGGATTCATAAGTTATTGCAGCAACATGATAATAATAATGAGATTATTAATGACCACATTGCGTTGCGTACATTTAACGTATCCGGTTTAGCTGTTGCAGACTTGGCTGTCCATTTTACTCAATTAGGGTATGTCCAGAGCGGTGAATACGACTTTAATAGTAAAAAACTCAACGCGTGGCATTTTCAACATCCTAACCCGAACCAACCCAAAGTATTTATTAGTGAGTTACGCGTAGACGAATTATCTACCGACGCGCAAGCAATTATTCAAAAGATGATGGCTAATATAGATTTGGCCGTTGTGGCGTCTGATAACTTCCTGTACTCAGGTACACATTGGCAAGTCAGTGAAGCCGATTACCGTAAGTTACTAGCAGAGTCTGAATATGCAGCGTGGTTCGCCGCTTGGGGCTTTAGAGCAAATCATTTTACGGTGAGTATTAATCATTTAAGTTCAATACATGAATTGACTGACGTAAATGCGCTGCTCAAAGAAAATGGGTTTGTATTAAATACATCCGGCGGTGAGATAAAAGGCAGTCCAGAGGTGTGTTTAGCGCAATCTTCAACTATGGCGGATAGCATGCCGGTAGCATTTAGTGATACCACGGTGGCAATTCCTAGCTGTTTTTATGAATTTGCGCAACGTTATGCAATGGAGAGTGGTGAACTTTACCAAGGATTTGTGGCGGCTTCTGCGGATAAGATATTCGAAAGTACTAATGTTAACTAATTTACACTAGTGGCAACTAGCCTTCGCTTCCCACATTAAAGAACAAAAAAGGCGCTTAAGATTAAGCGCCTATCTATTATTAGACCGTTATGGTCAAAATCAGCAAACTAGTCTTCACCAAACAAATCATCTGATTGTGGCGCAGTAACATTATTCGACTGCGTATCAGATGCACTCTCTGGATTGAGGCTATGGTCAACTATGCCATCATCTAACGCGTCAACTTGGTGTCCATTTAACACTTCAACCCCATCAACACGTTGTAAACCTCGTGGTAATTTATTGCCTCGACGTCCGCGTTCACCGTAATAATGCTCTAGATCCGCTGCTTTAAGTGTCATACCGCGTTTACCAGCTAAGACTTTGACATCACTGCCAAGAGGCACGACTGCAATCGCTACAACAAACTCTTCACGTGTTTTTGATTTAGCTGACGGAATATTTATAATCTTGTTGCCTTTACCTTTACCTAAACTTGGTAAATCACGTAATGGGAACAACAACATCCGCCCTTCATTCGAAATCGATAAACACAAATCCGTCGCAATATCATTCACTCGAACCGGCGTTAATACTTTGGCTGCATTAGGTAATGATAAATAGGCTTTACCCGCTTTATTTTTACTTAACATATCGGCAAACAAACCCACAAAGCCATATCCAGCGTCACTCGCCATCAAGAATTTCTGTTGTTCCGTCGCCATGATCACATGTTCAAACTTCTCACTTGAGACCATATTAAAGCGACCGGTTAACGGTTCGCCTTGGCTTCTTGCAGACGGTAAAGTATGGGCATCACAACTAAAACTGCGACCCGAGCTATCAATAAAGACCGCCGGTTGATTGCTCCGTCCTGTAGCACTCGCTTGATAAGTGTCATCGCCTTTGTAACTTAAATTAACGACGTCGACATCATGCCCTTTGGCACAACGCGCCCAGCCTTTATCTGATAAAACAACAGTAACCGCTTCCGATGGTACCAACTCTTTTTCTGTTAATGCTTTGGATTCGCCACGCGAAACAATTGGAGAACGACGATCATCACCGTATTTTTCGGCATCAGCTTGTAATTCTTTTTTGATCAGCGTTTTCATTCTGCGATCAGAACCTAATGTGGTTTGCAGATAATCTCGTTCTTTGCTCAATTCATCTTGTTCACCCTGGATCTTCATTTCTTCGAGTTTAGCAAGATGGCGTAATTTCAAATCTAAGATGGCTTCGGCTTGCGTATCTGATAATCCAAACCGTGACATTAATTCATTTTTAGGTTCATCGTGATGACGAATAATTTCAATGACTTCGTCAATATTCAAAAACGCGATCATCAGACCTTCAAGAATATGTAATCGTGCCAATATTTTATCTAAACGGTATTGCAGACGACGTGTAACGGTATCGCGTCTAAACGTTAACCATTCACTTAAAATTGATTTAAGATCTTTGACCTTAGGACGACCGTCCAACCCGATCATATTAATATTTACACGATAGTTTTTTTCTAAGTCGGTGGTCGCGAATAAATGCGCCATCAACTGGTCAATATCCACACGATTAGAACGGGGTGTAACCAATAGGCGAGTCGGATTTTCATGGTCCGATTCATCGCGTAAATCAGTCACCATCGGTAATTTTTTGGCTTGCATTTGAGCTGCAATTTGTTCCAAGATCTTGCCGCCAGAGGCTTGATGAGGCAACGCAGTAATAATGATGTCACCATTTTCTTCGTGATATACCGCACGCATTTTAATCGAGCCACGTCCAGTTTCATAAATTTTTTGAATATCAGCACGAGGCGTAATGATTTCGGCATCGGTTGGATAATCAGGGCCTTGCACATGCTCCAATAGCTCACTTAAATCGGTACGCGAGTTGTCTAATAACAATGAGCAGGCATTGGCTAATTCACGCACATTATGTGGAGGAATATCGGTAGCCATACCTACGGCAATACCGGTAACGCCATTGAGCAAAATATGCGGTAAGCGCGCTGGCAAGACTTTCGGCTCTTTTAGGGTACCATCAAAATTAGGCGACCAATCCGCCGTACCTTGACCCAGCTCAGCTAATAATACTTCGGAAAAACGAGATAAACGCGCTTCGGTATAACGCATTGCAGCAAATGACTTAGGATCATCTGGCGCTCCCCAGTTACCTTGTCCATCCACTAAGGGATAACGGTAAGTAAACGGTTGTGCCATTAATACCATTGCTTCATAACAAGCTGAATCACCATGTGGGTGAAATTTACCCAAGACATCACCGACAGTACGAGCCGATTTTTTATACTTCGCATTATTGCTCAAGCCTAAATCAGACATCGCATAAATAATACGGCGTTGAACAGGTTTTAAGCCATCGCCAATATGCGGTAATGCGCGATCCATGATGACGTACATCGAATAATTAAGATAAGCATCTTCCGTGAAGCGTCGCATGGGGAGTTGCTCTATTCCATCTTGATTAATGGTGACTTCGTTACTCATAGGGATCCAAAAGATTCTTGTTATTGGTCTAGTTTCGAATAATAATACATAATGTTAACTAGTGATACGCTCATGAGGTGTATTGCATTAAAAAATCAAAATATTCATGTCAGATATCCGCGTCACCACATTTTGGAAAGGATTATTGGCGCTAGTGATGCTCGGTTTATCCTTGCCGGCATTAGCGTTAGAGCCGATTTCTATAATACCAACTCAGGATTTAACCGTTTTTTTCTCTGGATTGATTTGTGGTAGTTTAGGCATTTTATCGCTGTATAACTTAAGCCTATTTTTTACACAACGCGACAAGTCTTCATTGGCCTTTTTATCTTATGTTGTCTGTATATTAATTTGGCTGAATATTTCATTAGTCAACTTTACCAGTAAAATGGCTCCGCTGCCTTCCACCGACCTTCATCTCGAATTACCCATTGAACTTATCTTACTGATTCCATTTTCAGCTGGTTTATTTTTAATGACGTTCACCGAGCAAACCTTTCGACGCATTGATAAAAGCAATTTTACCACCGTGGCGATCTTGTTATTATTGTTGCTTACCGGTATCGGTTTATTCAATTTTAGCGTAAGTATTAGTACCAAAAATACTATAATTATCGCACTACTTGCTGTGTCATCGTTAACTTATAGCATAATTAGCTCACAACAAATCAAGACACCTTCATCGCCTATCATCTTTTGTTTTGTCGGTATGATTTTGCCTTTTTCCTACATTATGTACTTATCTATAGAGCAATATTTCAACCCAGATATATCGAGTTTTTTATCGATCACGACTGCATTTATTTTTTTATTACAAGCAATCATGTTTACATTTGCTCTAAACTACAAGGGCAAAAAATTACTCCTTGAAGAAATACATGCAATTACCGACGATTTACATTCAAAAATTGAAGTCATTAATACCCAAAACCACAGTCTCGATATCGCTCGTAAAAAAGCATTAAAAACCAGTAATATTAAATCTCGATTTTTAGCTAATATTTCCCATGAAATACGTACCCCCCTAAACGCGATTCTAGGTTTTAGCCAAGAACTAAAAAACAATTCTCAACCGGAAGAAAGAACCGAGCAAATTAATCTCATCAATATCGCTTCAAAAAATTTATCATCTTTGGTCAATGATGTGTTGGACATTTCTAAAATTGAAGCTGGAAAATTTCAAATTACTAACAGAGAATATCACCCATTAGAATTTTTTGAAGACATTGTAGAAATCAATGCTAAATCGGCACAACTCAAACAGTTAGAATTTAATTTTTATTTAAACAATCTTCCAAGGAAATTAGAAGGTGATTTTTTACGCCTTAAGCAAGTCATTACTAATTTATTGAGTAATGCCCTAAAATTTACCCAATCCGGACACGTATCATTGAGTGTCGAATGCAATAACTTACACAATGAAATAGTTGAACTTATTATTAAGGTTGACGATACAGGATCTGGTATTTCTGAGAACAATATCAAAAAATTGTTTTCTGCTTTTTCACAAGTTGATGATGAAATTAATATAGAGTACCAGGGAAGTGGGCTTGGATTAGCGATCAGCCGAGATATTATTAAAATGATGAAAGGTTCGATCAGTGTCATTTCAGAAGAGCGTATTGGCACTTCATTTGTGGTAAAAGTGCAACAAAAAGTGCTTGATAGCCAAGGAATTTACGATAATCAAGACGTATTTATCGATAAACGAGTCTTAATTGTCGACCCAAAACCCGAGTCTCGCCGCAATACCGCTCGCCTCTTAAAACACGCAGGGATGGTTACTACCAGTGCTGAAAGCTGTGAGTTTTTAGCTTCTTTATCTAACGATACTAGGATACCAAAATTTGATTTTTGTTTCCTCACATTGCCACAAGGTAAATCTTTTGAGCGAGTCGCATTATTAGAACAACTAGAACATATCAATCTCAAAAAAATCATTATTTTATATTCAGGATTGAAGCCTATAGAGCAACACGATCCATTTAGCAGCAAAGTATCCAAGCAAATGACGCTCCCCTTTACGCTGTCCAAATTGCGCAGTATATCCAATTTAGCACAGCGTGAAAACATCAGCCCGATCCAACGAAAACTAGACAATCTCCCGCTCTTATCTGTCCTCGCGGTAGATGACATGCCTATTAATTTAAAATTATTGACGACGTTTTTAAAGAATTCGAAAATCAATTTAACCACTGCCAATAGTGGGTCTGCCGCAATCGAGCAGTGCAAAAAAACAGAGTACGATTTGATATTGATGGATATCCAAATGCCGAATATAGATGGAGTACAAGCAACGCAACATATCCGCAAAATTGCACTCAATATGGGTACACCTATCATCGCGTTAACGGCACATGCTTTTAATGAAGATAAACAACGCTTTTTATCATCTGGCTTTGACGATTTTTTAGCCAAACCGATTGACTTCGAATGCTTAGTCACGGTAATTGAGCTGTGGTGTAAAAGACCTGATAGCCAGGCTTTTTCAGCGCCTAATGTAGTGTCATTAGATATTGCTACGCTAGTATCGCTCGATTGGGAATTAGCGGTTAAACGGGCTAATTATAATGAACATGCCGCCCGAGAATTGCTAAGTGAATTTGTCATCATGCTACCCACAATGATCCTTGAGATTCAAGCCTACCAAGAGATGTCCAAATTCAATTCAGTCCATGATAATGTACACAAGCTCCACGGTGCATGTTGCTATACCGGTGTCCCGCGTTTACAGCGATTGTGTTTTGAGATTGAGACACAATTTAAAACTGACCGCTTAGATGGACTGGAATTAAATTTAGATGCGCTGGCGGAGGAAGCAAATCTAATCGTGAAAGCTGCTCAAGAGTGCATAAACCAGAGCATTGACTAACTATAATTGAGGCGTGTTTTGACATCGTCATGGCATGCGCGAACCAATACCACAAACTCGTCGGCGGTCCGATCTAACTCAGCTTCATTGACATAAATATCGTATCCTAAGCGGTCTCTGAGCTTTTGCATCCTATTAGCAAACATTCCCTGCACGCCAGTCAAAATATCTCCTTCTGGAAGTTTATGCTTATGATTTTCAATTAAATCGCTACTAGGACATTGTCCCGTTTTACAGCTCGGATCGGTATTTTGCATCAATAATGGCCGTTGCTCCATCAGCAAATTGGTCATCAGACGTTGCGAAATATGACCAAACAATGGCGTATACGATTTGATCCTAAACCCCACCATACTCAAGTCAACTTGCTCTAACCCCCGAGTGACTCGTGGTGTATCAATCCGTTGAATATTTTCCCAAGTAATAAACCAAGTGCCATATCGATGATGGTATTTGATGCCGTCAGGATTAATAATTAAAGAATGTTCCGGTTCTTTTAGTTTAAAGAAACCAATAACAAGTGCAATAATGCCAATTGCAATACAAGCAATCGCGACTAGAACAAACTGCTCAGGCACGATCCCTAGCAACACAAATCCAAGTATTATTGCAACGACACCCGCTAGCAAACTAGTTAATCCATTGCCTTTGGAAGCTGCTCGGATCCGAATCGTTTGTTCTTCTGTAACAGAATGCTGTTCAGTCTCAATCACAGTATTGTTCTCACTATTCAAGTCATTAGCCATAGATATAAGAGCATACATATGACACCATATAGAATGATATAGCGCCAACGCATACAATACGCACAGTCAGTATGCCAAATTTGTTTAATTTTGTTCCACATGCGCCATTCTCGCTGCATATTTTGCCGCAATTCGGGCGTTTTTACGCGCTCTAATACGGCATAAGGTGGCTATAATGACTGGTGTATAGAGCAATGATAGCAAGATTGAAAATCCGACGCCACCAGCTAGTACGACCGCCAATGGTGGCCAAAATGAGCCAGATGTAAACAGTAACAACGGTATCAAACCACCAACAGTGGTAAACGTGGTGGATAAAATATGCCGACTACAACTCATCGTTTCAGCAATAATCTCTTCTGTATCGCCGGCTAACGCTTTGGGGTTGGCGTTGATCGCCGCTATCACCACTATCGACCCATTAATGGCAACACCTATTAATCCTGCGCAACCTAAAACAGGATTGAAACCAATCGCGTGACCTGACAACCATAAACTCAACATGCCTAAGCCTACTGATAAAATCATAACTGAGCCAATCACGGCTGCAAAGCGCACACTTTTAAACGTTAGGATCAATGCCGTAATCATCATCACCACTAAGACCGGCGCATACGTCGCTAACTGCCCTATCGCTTCTTGTTGTTTATTGGCATCCCCGGCCATCTTGATCCGGTATCCATCTGGTAATGGATAGTTTTCTAATGCTGCACGAATTTGATTCGATGCGTCCACAGGAGGCACACCTTGCATTAAATAGCCTTGGACACGATTGACACGCTCTCCATCTTTGCGGGTGATACCCGAAATAGCAGGTTGTAAATTAAAGTCGCCTAACGCTGCAACCGGCAACCAAGGGTTACTCGCATTATGCCCTCTTGCGGCTAATGGCAATGCTGCCAAACCAATCAAATCACTGCGCTGCTCATTACCGATCCGCACTTTTATCGGGATCTCTTCTGTTTGTTCGACAATAGAACCACCCAACTGACCATTTAAAGCAAGTTGTAGTTGCCCTGATAGCTCATTCAAGTTTAGTCCTGAATTACTCGCACGGTCTCGTGTGGTATCAATTATAAGCTCAGGCTCAGAGACTGTAATTGACGCAATCGATTGCGATAAGCCTGGAGTATTAGCCATCACTAAACGAATATCTTGACCAATTTGTTCCAGAATCTCCAGATTCGGACCATACACATCCACCTCAACCGGCGCAGGAATAGGGGGTCCTTGTCCAAACGGTTTAACTATCACTTTCGCTTGCGGAAACTCCGATTGTAAATCAAGTTGCAGACGATCAATCATTTTAGCAGCGCGCTCCATCGAGTCGACAGTAATGACGCCATTCGCATATTCAGGAGAATTATCTTTATTCATGAACTGATTGTAATACACCATGGGTGTGGAGCTACCCACCAACCACGTGACTTGTTTGATACCCTCGTACTCATTAATCACTTTGTCCATCGATAAAGCAAGCTGATAAGTGGCATTAATCGAACTGCCTGAGGGTAAATACGCTTCAACGACAAACTGGTCGCGATCTGCCGAAGGAAAAAACACGTTCGCTAACGTCGTCGCCAAACCAAACCCTAACAAACAAATCACAATACATGCAGGTAGGACAAGCAGAGGTTTATGTAACGCCTTACGCAACAATTCTGCAAACGCTGAAGACACTTGAGGTAACTGAAAACCTTGGGCATACCATGGCGCATCCACTGCATGCGATTTAGGTAAAAAGCGCGCAGCTAAAGCCGCGATAACCGTAATCGATAGCCAAAATGACCCAACTAGTGCCATTACCACCGACACGGCAATGGAGCCAATGAAATCACCAATATTACCATTGAGTAAAAATATTGGCATAAAGCCTAAAATCGTCGTTAACGTTGAAGCAAACAATGGCGCAAATAAATGCTGAATACTCTTCGTAAATGCCCCAACTCTAGTGGCATTGTGTTTCAGTAAATTTTGTCTTATCTCGTCGGTCATAACAATGGCATTATCAATCAACAGCCCAATGGCTATAATGATGCCAAATATAGACATTTGATGAATTTGCTCATCAAAAAATGCTAACGAAAATACCGCAAAAAATGCACTCATTGGAAGCGACAATCCTACTATCCACGAAGACTTTATCCCCATGAAAAACAAGACCACCAGCATGACTACCGCAGAGCCCATAATTAAATTACCCGTTAACTCTGTCAAACGCTCTTGGGTGTAACTGTTTTGTTCAAAAATTAAATCAACGTCAACTGAACCACCATAAGTTTGGGTAAAATGCTCCGCTTGTTGTTTAATTTGTTCTGTCCAATGATCGACCCGCACATTATTTTGCATTCGAGCAGCCACAAATACCACTTCATCACCATTCAATATGGCTTTATGCAACATGGGTGTTTGCCAATCTCTCGTGACTTGTGCGACATCAGATACTCGTAAATAATTACCATTTTCTGAAAACACTGGAATGTTATTAATTACATCTAAACTTGCCAGCTCTTGTGCGACTTGGACTCGAATATTAATCTGGTCAGCATACACGACACCCGCCGGTAATTTAGGGTCGGCATTGGAAATTGCTTCAGAAACATCTTGAGCCGTGATACCTATGCTCGCGAGTTTATCTGGGTCGATACTGACTGTGATTTGCTCTGTCGGTTGTCCGAAAATATTAACGATTTCGGTTCCACCAATATTACGGAATTGATCCGATATCTCACTAGCAAAACGCCCCACCATGGCTAATGACGTCGTATCAGGGTACTTAGCTTTCAAGGCAAACAATACAGTAAACGACGTAGCGCCTCGTTTGTCTTCTAATATTGGTGTGCCTGCACCTGGAGGGAAACGGGCAGCAGCATCATTCATGCTGTCACGAATTTTAGAAAATATTTGTTGATTGTTTGAGTTATCAACCGAATCTTGTAGCTCAATTAACAAAGCTGAAAAACCGGCTTTGGAAGTCGATTCTATGAATTTTATTTCAAACAATTCGCGAAGCTCGTCCTCAAGTACATCAGTCACTAACGCCTCAACGCGTTCAGCAGAGGCGCCGGGAAAAGCAGTTAAGATCAATGCATTGCGTAAATCAATACGCGGGTCTTCAAGACGGGGCAACGTTTGAATCGCAGATAACCCTGCCACCAATACGATAATGATTGTTAAAGCAAGTAGATGCCCACTGCGCACAAACATAGTATACCAAGGGTAGGTGTGTTGTTTTTCAGCCATCGCAACGGTTCCTTATTGAGTAATATTAGGAGCAATATCACTCACGCGGGCATTGACATTTTGGCGCGCGACAAATCGATGCGTTCCTCCGATCACTAATAAATCTCCGTCCTGTAATGCCCCCGTAATAAAGGCACGTTCACCATCAGAATAAATAATCTCAACAGCACGTGTCGCAACTTGAGTCGCCCCTTCATTACCCACTACATAGACATTCCACATCCCGCGAACTCCATTAGCCAGTGCTGAAATCGGTACCCACACACCAAATTGATTCAATTCAATCGCCAAATCAACCGCAATTAAATCACCGACTAAGGTGACGGCATTAGCATTAACTGAAAACACAGTATCAACTGTACGTGTGCGTAAATTACGCTGCGATCCAATCGTCAATAACTGACCGCGCACCGCTGCTTCACCAATGCGTAAATCATACAAATCACCAATTTGTAATGTCCCTGCCACTTCAGGAGGGAGGGCAATACGCGCACTCAACGTCGCATTATTAGCAATTTCAAATATCGGCTGTCCGATATTCACCACCGCACCCGCATCAACGACCCGAGCCACGATATCTGCAGTGTAAGGGGCGAGGATTGTGGATTTTTCTAATTCTAAAGTAAGTGTATCTAGCTGAGCCTGAATTTGGGCTAAGCGCGCTTGGGCAATGTTGTTTGCTTCTTTAGCTTCATCTAAACGTTGTGGGGATTCGAGCTTGGAACGAACTAATGACACCACTCGCTTTTCTGAAATGCTAGCTAAACGCGCCTCCGCAGTGGCTAATTCCAATGCAGCTTGAGCTTCTAATAATTGCGCATCGATGCGTTTGGTATCTAGGCGAGCTAAAAGATCGCCGCGGTTTACCCGCTGTCCATCTTCGACTAAAACATCTGCAACGCGACCTGCTCGTTCAAATCCGACCATTGCTTGTGATGTTGATTCCACTCGTCCCATTGCCCTATAGCGTTTTGCAAACGTGTTTTGATATTTCACAGGAAGGACATTCACAGTTTGTTCAACTAAAGCAGGGTTTTCTTGTTGCGCTCGGCCATTGCCAGAAAACATCATCAACACCATTAATAATACGACACACCCCCCAACTAAACCTAAAAGTAGCGGTTGGTTAGGCCGTTGAGAACTTGATGATGACATGGTTTTCCTTAACAAAATACAATGAGATAATTATAGCCTAATGCTAATGTATAAATACTAGTCCGTCCAGTGTGATTATTAAACACCTGCATGCTCAGCGTAAATAATCTAATGCTCATTTGTGCCAACAATCGTATTTGCACACTACCCTTGACACAATTATTTAAGCTAACCCGTTGGTTGACCCTAGGCATACCGGCTTGGTATTTGATATAATCTGACAAATTCTATTCTTGAACACTACTATGAGTGCACAAACCTTTAATTTTGCAGGGCAACATATCCTCTCGGTCAATCAATTTAACCGCGATGCGATTGAGTACATTTTCCACATCGCTAATCAAATGCGACCCTATGCCCAACGCCAAAAACGGACTGAAGTCTTACGTGGTGCTATTTTAGGTAATCTATTTTTTGAACCGAGTACTCGTACACGAGTCAGCTTTGGTACCGCCTTTAACTTACTCGGTGGTGAAGTCCGCGAAACGGTAGGCATGAGTAATTCCGCGCTAGCAAAAGGCGAATCACTGTATGACACCGCGCGTGTATTGAGTGGCTATTCAGACATTATTACAATGCGTCACCCCCAAGCAGGTTCGGTTGCCGAGTTTGCTGCAGGCTCACGTGTTCCTGTAATCAATGGCGGTGACGGTGCCAATGAGCACCCTACTCAAGCTTTGTTAGACTTATACACAATTGAAAAAGAATGCCAATCCCACGGAACGAAAATTGATGGTCTGCACATCGCCATGATTGGTGACTTGAAATACGGTCGTACGGTTCATTCTCTGTGCAAATTATTGAGTCTGTACAACAACATTCATTTTACGCTTATATCACCCACTGAATTAGCTATGCCTGAGTCCATTCTCACTGCAATTACTAATGGCGGGCATAAGCTGACGATCACCGACCAATTATCTGGCAGTGTTGATGCCGACATTTGTTACCAAACTCGCATCCAAGAAGAACGTTTTACCTCGCAGGATGAAGCCGATAAATTCCGTGGTAAATTTCGTCTTGACCAAGCTATTTATACCAAGCACTTTCAGTCCAAGACTGTGATTATGCATCCTTTACCACGTGATTCACGTGCAGAAGCAAACGAACTGGATAATGATTTAAACCAGCACCCTAACCTCGCAATATTCAGACAAACTGATAATGGCGTATTAGTACGTATGGCATTATTTGCCTTAACGTTAGGGGTGGAAACTATTATGCAGCAACATGAAAAGCCAGTTTTATGGCAAACGCCAAAGAGTACTCTATGACT
Organism: Glaciecola sp. UBA983; assembly: GCA_002292215.1. Taxonomy (GTDB): domain Bacteria; phylum Pseudomonadota; class Gammaproteobacteria; order Enterobacterales; family Alteromonadaceae; genus Opacimonas. The sequence goes on from DBBN01000108.1 coordinate 14,319, forward strand.
AAATCTGAAGAATTATTTGCCCGCGCCCAATTAACTATTCCTGGTGGCGTTAACTCACCGGTTCGCGCATTTAAAGCCGTGGGTGGCACTCCCCGCTTTATTACCAAGACTGACGGCCCGTATATGTGGGATGCTGATGGCAATCGCTATATTGATTACATTCAGTCATGGGGCCCGATGGTGCTTGGTCACAACAATGAAAAAATCCGTGAGGCGGTCATTGCTGCTAGTTATAACGGGTTGAGTTTTGGCGCGCCGACGGAAGCTGAAATTCACATGGCTGAAAAAGTAAATAAACTCGTCCCATCAATGGAAATGGTGCGCATGGTGAATTCAGGTACCGAAGCAACCATGTCAGCCATTCGCTTAGCTCGTGGCTACACGGCCCGTGACAAAATATTAAAATTTGAAGGCTGTTATCATGGCCACGCCGATGCATTACTTGTTAAAGCAGGTTCAGGCGCCTTAACTATGGGGGTTCCGTCTTCCCCTGGTGTGCCAGAAAGTTTTGCGAAACACACGCTTACGGTTGAATTTAATAACCTGGATAGCGTCCGAGCCGCATTTGCAGAGTACCCTGAAGATATAGCCTGTATTATCGTGGAGCCTGTAGCCGGTAATATGAACTGTATTCCTCCAGTTGAAGGATTCTTACAAGGCTTACGCGATGTCTGTGATGAATATGGCGCGGTATTAATTTTTGATGAAGTCATGACGGGATTTCGTGTATCACGAGGCGGCGCACAAGAGCGTTATGGCGTTAAACCCGATTTAACATGTTTAGGTAAAGTCATTGGTGGCGGCATGCCAGTAGGCTGTTTTGGTGGTAGTAAAGAAATCATCCTTCACATCGCGCCGACCGGTCCTATTTATCAAGCTGGTACGTTATCTGGTAATCCAATTGCTATGGCGGCGGGATTAGCGGCACTCGAGCAACTTGAAGAACCTGATTTATATACTAGTATATTTAATAACACACAAGCACTTGCCGAAGGATTGACTGCACTTGCGCACAAGCATGGCATTCCGATGACGTATAACGTTGCGGGTAGTATGTTTGGGATCTTTTTTACTGATGTAGAAAAAGTCACTAACTATCAACAAGCCATTAATTGTAACACCAAACAGTTTAACGCCTTTTATCACGGCATGTTAGCTGAAGGTGTATACTTTGCTCCAGCCTCTTACGAAGCTGGCTTTGTATCCAAAGCGCACACCATGGAGATTATCGAAGCTACATTAGCTGCTGCTGATAAGGTATTTGCACAAGTCGCCCATATACAATAACGTGACGCTTCTTGATTGAATGCGGACGCATTGTTCACGCATTCAATCAAGCTTATCTTACCAAAGCTTGATAACTTACTAATTAAGGACGGTATGTTTTCAGCTTTAGAGATTTTAAGTACCTTGTTGATTGTGGTTGCTGTCTGCGCATTATTTTTTGCGATAAAATGGCAAATAACACACGCACAGTTAGCTGAAATGCTTCATCAACAAAACCTCGATGCACAACGTGTAGTGCAACCTAAACAAGCGTTCGATCCTGAACTGCAAGATTTATATGCCGCTAAAGCGCAAGAAGCACGTGACTTACACAACACAATAAGACGCTTCATTCCCAAGCAATTTATCCAGCATTTAGCCGCAAAACATGAAAGTGACCTAAAAGTTGGATTTGCTGATGAGGATGATCTTGCCATCTTATTTGTCGATATTTGTCAATTTAGCCATTTAGCAGAAACTCTCAGCCCACAACAAACACTCAATTTTTTGAATTCGTTTTTTTTAAGGATGAACGCGCCGATCCACGCTAACAATGGCTTTATTGATAAGTTTAATGGTGATGCCATTATGGCGTTATTTGATCATCCTGATGGTAGCGAACACGATAAAGTGATGGATGCATTACAAGCAGCTATTGGCTTGCGCCTAGCCTTAAACCTCTATAACGAGCATCTTGAAAACAGTGGCTATCAGCAAATTAATATAGGTATTGGGATACATTATGGTCCCGTTATCATTGGCACCGTTGGGACTGAAGATAGAATGGATACCACCGCGTTAGGGGATAGTGTCAACATTGCTTATCGTTTGGAAGGACTATGTCGAAATTATCACGCTGACATCATTATCTCAGAACAAGTGGTGTTGAATTTGCCCCCTAGACATAGAGTGACGTTCCGGATCTTAGATAATGTTATAGTCAAAGGACGCAGCCAAGGGCAAAAGATCTACGAAGTATTATCCCATTTACCCAAGCAACAACAAATTATTAAGTTAGCACAAGAAAAAGAAATATTAACCTGTTTGTCATTACGTAAACAAAAACGTTTAGCAGAGATGGCAGATATCGCTTCATCTTGTATTGCACGTTACCCGACTGAACCGGTGTTTGCGCAGTTTTTGGCTCAAGCCGAATTCTTGACTAGAAACCCATTCCATGAGAATAAATCAGGGGCGATTAACAGCCCCCTAATATAAACAGGGTGAAATGCTGTTTAGGACTGTGCGCGCTGCTTAATAAAATCAAGCGAAGGAGCAAAATATGCGCCACCAGTTTGCGCACTAGTAAAATCTAAAAAGGCATCATACTCATCGACATTCGTCCCAAAAATCATACTGTGCAACATATGTTTAAAAGGGATCGCAGATTGACAATGACTCACAAAAAACAAACCTTGCTCGCGTATATTAGCATAAGGCATCGATTGTCTAACTAATTGTTGTTTCGCATGTACATCCGACAAATCAGTCACACGAGAGCGTATATAGTGTGAATTAGCATTCGCTTCAGGGCTTGGTAAGTGATGCTCTCGAGTACAGCCCATAACTTGTTCTTGGCGGCGTTGAGATAACAAATTCCAGCGTGCCATATCATGCATATATTTTTGCGTGTGAACATAACAACCACCGGCAAAATCTGGATCGTTGTCACCAATAATAGCCACGGTTTTTTTAGTTAAACCACGAGGATTATCGTCTGCATCAATAAAACCCGTTAAATCACGACCATCGAGATATCTAAATCCACGCAAGTCTTCGACTAACTCGACATGAATGCGCAATAACTCGTGCACTTCAACGCTAATTGCATGAACAATATCCAGGCGGTCTGCACGAATTTGAATAAATAAATCGGTGGTTTGTGATGGTGCTATGCGGTCGTCGCATTGCATATCCGGAAATGGACTAAGCTCAAGTGGACGTAAACCTGGGTACAATTCAGAGAAATAATCAGCACCTATACAGACCACGCCAGAGACCATAGCTTCATAATGTTCGTCATCAAAATGGTCAAAAATTTCAATTACGCGAGCTAATTTAGAGCGGATTGCCTGCTCATCTTCATCAATAACATTATATTGTAAGTATTGAGCATGTAAGTTTGGCTCTGCACAAATACCTTTTTGTGGTTGACTCATCGCAATACCCGCAGTGAAATAGAATTCATGGATTAATAGCCCGCCGCATGCCCGTCTTTACGACTTTCAGATGCACCGAAATAAACCTTAGTATCTGCATCATAACGTATGGCTTGATAACCACCAAATGCACCAGAGACATCGCGCAAAACATGACCTTTTTTCAATAACTCTCGACGCGTTTCAGCACTAAACCCAGATTCCAGTGAAACGTAGCCACCATCGGTCATATCTGTACCCGTAGGTTGAGCTGATCCACTATGTAAAATTCGAGGTGCATCTCCGGCTTCTTGGGTATTCATGCCAAAATCAATCATATTCATGACCACCTGTGCATGCATTTGTGGTTGTGCACCACCACCCATCACACCAAAACTCAAATAAGGTTGATTATTTTTTGTGATAAACGCAGGAATAATCGTTTGAAAAGGACGTTTATTAGGGGCATAAGCATTAAAATGGTTTGGATCTAAGGCAAATAACTCGCCACGATTTTGCAGTACAAAACCTAAACCCGTTGGTGTCATACCGGATCCCATCCCGCGGAAATTACTTTGAATCAACGACACCATATTGCCGTCTTTATCAGCGACGGTAAGATAGATAGTATCACCTTCATTGAGACCGGCATCGACCCGCTTTGCGGCTTTATTTGGATTAATCAATGCTTGGCGCTGCGCGGCATATTGCTTTGAAATTAATGTTGCCACCGGCACGTCATTAAAATCCATATCTGAGTAGAACTTAGCTCGATCAGCAAAAGCTAATTTTTTAGCCTCAACAAATGTATGTACATATTCAGGTGAGCCAAAGCCCATGCCTTCAACATCGTAGCGTTCCATGATATTTAAGATTTGTAGTGCCGCAATCCCCTGGCCATTAGGCGGTAGTTCCCACACATCATAGCCGCGATAGTTGGCCGATACTGGCTCTACCCACGTTGAGCTGTGACTCGCAAAATCATCATAGGATAAAAAGCCGCCTTGCGCTTTAATATAGGTGTCAATGATGCGAGCGATATCACCTTTATAAAATGCATCGCGCCCACCTGTTGCGATTTTTTCATAGGTAGATGCCAACCCAGCATTTTTAAATATGTCACCGGTGTTTGGCATTTTACCCTTAGGCATATAGGTTTCTTTAAATCCGTCATACTGACCAATACGTGCCACTGAGAGATGTAAATAATAGCTAATCAACTCTGAAACTGGAAATCCTTCACGGGCATATTTGATTGCCGGCGCTAGGATTTGCGTCATCGGTTTTGAGCCAAATTTGGCATGCATCTCAAACCAACCATCCACAGCCCCTGGCACAGAAACAGGTAATGCACCAAATTTGGGGATTTCTGTCAAACCTTGCTCTTTAAAATACTCTAGAGTCAGTGTTTGCGGTGAACGACCTGAAGCGTTTAATCCATGTAGTTTTTGATTTTTTGCATCCCAAATAATGGCATACAAATCGCCGCCAATACCACTGCCTGTTGGCTCTACCAATCCTAACATGGCATTGGCTGCAATCGCTGCATCGATAGCATTACCACCCGATTTAAGAATGTCTAAAGCTACCTGTGTTGCTAAGGGCTGGCTGGTCGCTGCCATACCATGCTGCGCTATCACTTCAGAGCGGCTTGCAAAGATTTTTCCAGTTACACGGTCATAGGCGTTAGCTACTGAAAAGTTAGCTAGTACTAACATACTAGTAAGTGTAATTAACCTAAAGATTCGTTTGTAGGTCTTTGTTATTGTTGTTATCACGCGCGTTTTCCTTTAGGTAATCGTTGTAACCCTGAGCATAACTGTCTGTAAGATAAGTAGCAATCGTCGCAAAGAAATGTTTTGGTCTTGTGACCTAAAACGTATCAAGGTAGAGTTGTTCCACTTTGGTGCGTGCCCACTCGGTTTTACGTAAAAACTTCAATGACGATTTAATCGATGGGTCTTTTTTAAAGCAATTGATATTAATCATTATCGCTAAATCTTCCCAGCCATAATGTTCAACTAATTTAGTCACAATAGTTTGTAACGTTAATCCGTGTAACGGGTTATTTTCTTGAGTCATGTGCATACGATACCTAGTGCGTAATTTAATGCTTGATTTTACAAGCGCAGCGAAACTGCGTAGTCTGCTCATCATACCTTGTTCTTCAACAAAAACATAACGAGACCGAACATGAATACCCTTACTGAAAAACAAAAAATGGTGGCTGGCTTAGATTATTTTCCTAGCGACAAAACCTTAGTCGCGGATCGTTTTGCTGCTCGTAAACAACTTGATAAGCTAAATAGCATTCCTCAAGATCAAGTCAAACAACGTGCCAACGTACTCAAATCTTTATTCGGTTCTGCAGGAAAACGCCTTTACATCGAATCCACATTTAAATGTGATTATGGCTACAATATTCATGTGGGTGAAAATTTTTACGCCAATTTTGGTTGTGTTATTTTAGATTGTGCCCCAGTTACTATAGGTCATGATTGTATGTTGGCGCCCAATGTTGGGATATATACCGCAGCGCATCCGTTGGATCCAACTTTACGTAACAGTGGATTAGAATTTGCCAAGCCCATTACCATTGGTGATAACTGTTGGGTAGGAGGCAATGCGGTGATTAATCCTGGGGTGATTCTAGGTGACAATGTCGTGGTCGGTTCAGGTGCAGTCGTGACAAAAAGTTTTGGTGACAACGTAGTGATAGCAGGTAATCCTGCCGTCGTCATTAAAACCATTGAGCTATAAATGCAAAAAGCCCCTCCAAGGAGGGGCAACACACACTTCAAATAAAAGTATTTAGTTTAGAGATTACTTAGCAGTCGTAAAATCAGGATAAGCTTCTAAGCCACACTCACTGATATCGACACCTTGGTACTCTTCTTCTTCAGTAACTCGAATACCCATCGTCGCTTTCAGAGCTAACCACACTACTGTGCTTGCGCCAAATACCCAGACAAATATCGTCGCAGCACCGATTAACTGACCAGAGAAGCTAGCACCATCGTTTGTGATAGGTACTAATAATAGACCTAATAAACCAACAGTACCGTGTACAGAGATTGCACCTACTGGATCATCAATCTTAATCTTATCAAGCGCTAAGATACTTAATACTACTAACACACCGCCTATCGCACCAAATAAGGTTGCTTGTAATGGCGTCGGCGTAGAAGGTTCAGCAGTAATCGCGACTAAACCAGCTAGCGCACCATTTAATGCCATGGTTAAATCCGCTTTACCGAACAAAATACGAGCCAGTAATAATGCACCGATCAAACCACCTGCAGCCGCGGCGTTAGTATTCATGAATACAACAGCCACTGAGTTTGCGCTTTCTACGGTTGCAGTTGCTAATACAGAACCACCATTGAAACCAAACCAACCCATCCATAAGATAAACGTACCTAATGTGGCCAATGGTAAGTTAGAACCAGGGATTGCGTTGGCTTTACCGTCTTTAGTATATTTACCTTTACGAGCACCTAAGATTAACACACCCGCTATAGCGGCAGATGCACCAGCCATGTGAACGATACCAGAACCTGCGAAATCAGAGAAACCAAGGTCGCCTAATGTATAAAGACCAAATACTGCCTCACCGCCCCAAGTCCATGCACCCGACATAGGATAGATAAACGCAGTCATTACCACCGCGAATGCAAGGAATGCCCATAACTTCATACGCTCAGCAACCGCACCAGATACGATTGACATTGCAGTCGCCACGAATACAACTTGGAAGAAGAAATCAGCTGAAGGTGCATACGTTGCCGCATCTTCAGTTACACCTGTTGCGCCATCAGAAAGGATGCCACTTAGGAATAATGTAAAGTCACCACCACCATACATGATGCTATAACCACAAATCATATACATGGTACAAGCGATCGCATAAAGAGCGACGTTTTTAGTTAAAATTTCAGTTGTGTTTTTAGAACGGACTAAACCCGCTTCTAACATGGCAAAACCGGCTGCCATCCACATTACAAATGCACCACAAATCAAAAAATAAAAGGTATCGAGTGCGTAACTTAGTTCAAATGTCGTTTCCATTGTGATTCTCCTTACAACGCTTCACTATCGGCTTCACCAGTACGGATACGTACAGCTTGCTCTAGGTTATAGACGAATACTTTTCCGTCACCAATTTTGCCTGTTCTGGCATTTTCTGTAATTACCTCGACAAGACGATCAACCTGGTCGTCATTGACGGCAATTTCCAATTTTACTTTCGGTAAAAAGTCGACTTGATATTCTGCACCGCGATAAAGTTCAGTATGTCCTTTTTGACGTCCAAACCCTTTAACTTCGGTTACGGTCAATCCGTCCACACCGATATCAGAGATGGCTTCACGCACATCATCCAATTTAAACGGCTTTATGATTGCTGTGATGAGTTTCATGTATTGCTCCTGAATGTAAAAATTATTATTCAAGAATGCTATTACAATGATTGTGCCACAATATATTTATTCAACAATATCATGAACTTAGATATAATCATTGCTATTTTAGCACGTTTCACATGCACTCTTATATCTCATTAAATGCTCGCGTTGCACTAATTGTGTGCAGGCCGTATTAATGAACTTCCCTAAAACGGTGTTATCATAGGAGTATGCAATTTTTAATTTATCATGACTCGTTTATTGAGTTAACTCCACCTATTCGCCCTCTCCAACCACCACGACTTATCCCGTGGGGTTGGATCATAGTTTCGATTTGTGGGCATATTTTGATGGTGTTACTGTTAGTCCAATTTGCCACCTCACCTGAGGTATCTAAATCCCTCAATACAGCATCAAAGCAGCGTCCCATTATTGCCGCAGAACTAATGGCATACACACGTGTTCCGCCTACAATAAAAACTCCAGTAGTTAACACGATGGTTACTACACCAGTCACGCCACCAGTAATGCCAACCAACCTGCAGCCAATTAAACCAACAGAGAGCCCGAACATTGAGCCTCGTCGTGCGAAATCTTTACCTGCAGAAACCATGAAAGTTCCAGAAAAAAACATAGCGCTACCGCAGCACAGTTTTTCGTTTACCAAATCCAAACCAGCAATACTCACTCCATCGCAATCACAATTACTCTCCAATACGACGACGCGTGCCGAAGTGCAGGCATTTTTTAATACGTTTAACAGCGCTGAAACACAAGAGGATGCGCAGCAAGAGGCAAGTAACTTTGCTACAGCGCAAATAAGTCCAGAGCTATTTGCGGGTGCACCGGCGTTAACCCCTGCACAACAATATGCTAAAGAGATCTATGATGCTAAAATTGATGTGGATTGTTCCAGTGGTGTGAATAAGGTGCTTGCCACCATCAGTCAATTTACGTTGCATGCCGTAGTTTGCCAAGATAAGGGCAATATTGATGTGTTTATTCAGCAGCGTTTGGCTGGAAAAGACAGCCGAGAACGCTTACAAGGACTCCAGCGAAAGCAGCAAAACTAACCAAATATCCGCTCCCACCATGCTTTTTTCTTTGGTTTTATGGGTTTAGGTTTGGCGACAACATTTCCTGAACAACTTAATACTTGTTGACTTAGCTCTGACGAAATCGCAGGTAACGAGACACTACCCGGACAACCTGCTTGCATTTGCGCACCAGTTTGCGCGCTAAAATGGGCAATTTCCAGTCCTTTAGGAAAGCGTCGTGACAATGATTTAGGTTCCATTTGAGCTTGAAAGTCCATGTATACTTGCATTGCGCCGCTACTGCCACTTAATCCTGTTTGCGCATTATTGTCATCACCGACCCAAATACTCGCTAGCAAATTACGGTCAAATCCTGCAAACCAGCTATCTCGATAATCATTGGTTGTGCCTGTTTTACCAGCCAGATTAATGCCTTTAAAGCGCTTTCCTACCTGTCGAGCCGTGCCCTCTTTAGTGACTTTATGTAACGCATAATTCAATAGATAAGCGACCTGGCGATCAATCCGCTGTTCACTATAATCACTGTGCGCCCATAATAATTGATTACGTGGTGATAAGATGGCACTAACAGTGTGCAACGGTCGATAGACCCCTTCATTGGCAAGGGTTTGATACATTTGATTAACTTGTAGCGCAGATAAATTAATCGCCCCCAATGCAATTGCAGGTAAGCTTGGCACGGGCTCATCAATGCCGAGCTCAGCCAGTGTAGCCACTAAATTATCAATCCCAGTATCTAGCGCAACCTTTACCGCTGGTAGATTATAAGATGAAGTTAGCGCATCTAATAAACGCACTTCGCCGCGAAATTGTTTATCCGCGTTTTGTGGTGCCCAGCGTTTACCTCGTTCATCTTCCATTACGATTGGAGCATCAGGAATAATACTCGCCAACTGATAATGGGAGGCATCACGCAGTGCATTATAATAAATCGCGGGTTTAACTAACGAGCCTATGGAGCGTCGGGCATCTAATGCTCGATTAAACCCTTTCGTGTCAGGTACGGCATCCCCGATAATAGCGCGGATCCCCCCACTGCGAATATCACTTAGCACCATCGCACCTTGCAGAGCCGAAATATTTCGAGCCTTAGCGAGATTCTTTACCCGCTGCGATAAGGCTTTTTCTGCACGCCGTTGCGCATTAATATCTAAAGTAGTAAATACTTTTAAGCCAGATTGACGAATATCAGGATCGGCTAAGACTTGAGATAACTCGCGCGATACCTGATCCATAAAAGCAGGATGTTGACCGCTAGCGAGACTATCACCGGCTGCGACTTTTAAGGGTTGATTAATCGCATCAAGATAAGTTGCCTTATCTATTTTGTCCGCTTCAAACAATATCCGTAACACTAAATCACGGCGTTCTTGAGTGCGTTCAGGGGCGCGTTTAGGGTTGTAATAAGAGGGTCCTTTCAACATGCCAACAAGAGTAGCCATTTCGGGTAAATTTAATTCATTAATGGGACGGTCAAAATAAAAATGCGCGCCTAGGCCAAACCCATGTACCGCTTTCCCCCCATTTTGCCCAACAAACACTTCATTCAAATACGCCTGAATAATCGCATCTTTGCTGTATCGAGCATCAATAATTAACGCCATCAATGCTTCTTTAATTTTACGGGTATACGATTGCTCACGCGACAAATATAAGTTTTTAACTAGCTGCTGGGTTAATGTCGACCCACCTTGTACTTTCCGCCCAGCACTAATATTTGCTAATAGCGCGCGTGCGATGGCCAGCGGATTAACGCCCCAATGAGTATAAAAGTCCTTGTCTTCGACCATGACCAGTGCTTCAACTAATAATGGAGGGATATCATCTAGCGTAATTAGCATCCGATCTTCACGATTGCCTGACACTAAACGCGTCACTAGCCAAGGCTCAAAGCGCAATTGCAGTAAAGATTGGTTCGTCGCTAAATCAGTAATCGAGGCAATCCGTGTATCTTCCCAGCGAATTCGAACATGTTGCTCTGAAGCATAACCATCTGCAAAATCAAACGCGCGGCGATAAACAACCACTGAGGTTTGTCCTACCGCATATTCTCCGACACTCTCTACCGTGCGTTGGCGTCGATAGCCGAGTAATTTGAGTTCGTCGATAATTTCTTTTTGAGATATTTCTTCTTTTACTGCAAAAGTTAGCGGTCGGGCATAAACTTGTGCCGGTACTTGCCACTTATTTCCGGAAAAATGAGGCTTAATTTGCGCATCCAAATACACAACATAGGCTGCAATTAACGTCAAAAACGCAATTACAAAAGGTAAAAAATGGGATTTCATCCAAGAGGCAACTTTTTTTAGCAAGTTTTTTTCCTAAAAGTATAGCGACGAATCATTTTGAAAATATTGGCGAGAACCCATATAAAATGGGGTCAGATCCCTTTTTATAAACCGTGAAGTTAAGTTTTTAATAACTTCTTAATATATAGTTAACACACTTATTATAACACTCTAGTCTTAATGATATAGACAATTAGCTGCGCTTATTCTTATTATGGACAAATATTGTACATATAACTTCATAGGCAAGGATCGACCATGGGACAGAATGAACAAGAAGAAATTCTCCAAAGCATTAACAAATATAGTCAGGTATTTAATGCAATGGTTCAAGATATTTTAGCCAAACAAGCATCAGGTGATGAGG
>DBBN01000039.1:0-17101 GCA_002292215.1 Glaciecola sp. UBA983
TTCAGCCGCTTGTGAAGGCGTTGCTGCACGTATATCAGCGACAAAATCGGCAATAGTGACATCCACTTCATGACCCACAGCGCTAACAATCGGTAGTTGCGAACTAAAGATAGCACGGGCGACGATTTCTTCATTAAAACACCATAAGTCTTCTAATGAACCACCACCACGGCCAACGATCAATACATCGACTTCGCGACGCCGGTTAGCGATAAATATCGCATTGACGATTTGTTCCGCTGCACCGCCGCCTTGTACCTGACTTGGATACACAATGACATTAATCATCGGGTTACGACGTTTTAATACCGTTAATATGTCGTGTAAGGCCGCACCCGTAGCAGAAGTAACGATACCGACAGTGTTGATGTGGCTTGGGATTGCTTGTTTAGTTTGAGTCGCAAACAAACCTTCTTGCTGTAAACGGTTTTTGAGTAATTCGTATTGTTGCTTTAATGCACCTTCACCATCAAATTCTAAATGTTCAACAATGATTTGATAATCGCCACGCGGTTCATATAAACCCACGTTTGCGCGAACCAACACACTATCGCCTTCTTTAGGACGTTGTTTTACGCGACCATTGGCACCTTTAAACATGGCTGCTTTGACTTGAGCATTGCGGTCTTTTAAGGTGAAATACCAATGTCCTGATGATGCTGCCACAAAATTAGATATTTCAGCACTGATCCATACTTGGCCAATTTGCGTTTTGAGCAAGCTGCCAACCATTTGATTTAGTTTACCCACACTTAAAATATTGCGTTGGGTTGCTGCTGATGCCGAAGCTCGTGTCGAAGAAGTTGAATACATTAAAAAAGAATTTCCCACTTTACTAAAATTTAGTTTACCTTAAACCCAAAAACCACTACAATCACACCGCAATTAATACCTGATACCAAACTGATACAGAAGGTTACTTGCATGTTACGAATTGCTCAAGAAGCACTCACATTTGACGATGTTTTAATCGTTCCTGGACACTCTCAAGTGCTCCCTCACACCGCACAGTTAAACACGCGTTTAACTCGTAAAGTGAATCTTAACATCCCACTTATTTCTGCCGCTATGGATACGGTATCAGAAGCACGTCTGGCTATTGCGCTGGCGCAAGAAGGCGGCATTGGTTTTATTCACAAAAATATGTCTGCAGAGCAACAAGCAGAACATGTTCGCCAAGTTAAAAAATACGAATCAGGTGTTGTTTCAGACCCTGTGACTGTTCGTTCTTCCGCTACTATAGGACAAGTGAACGAGTTAAGCCAGCGCTTAGGTTATTCTGGTTTTCCGGTGACCGATGATGAAAATAATCTAATTGGTATTGTTACGGGGCGTGATTTACGTTTTGAAACTCACCTCGATGCGTCAATTGAAACTGTGATGACTCCAAAAGAGCGTCTAGTGACGGTTAAATCAGGTGCACCTTCAGAGATCGTTCTCGAATTAATGCACGAACACCGTATTGAAAAAATCTTAGTCGTGGATGATGCCTTTAAACTACATGGTTTGATTACAGTCAAAGATTTCCAAAAAGCAGAAAATAAACCCAATGCATGTAAAGATGATTTAGGTCGTTTACGTGTAGGTGCAGCTGTAAGCGTCGGAGCAGGTACTGATGAGCGAATCGCTGCATTAGTTGAAGCTGGCGTAGATGTATTATTGATTGACACTTCGCATGGTCATTCTCAAGGGGTTATAGACCGCGTTGCTAAAGTGCGCGCAGATTATCCAGATTTACAATTAATTGCAGGTAACGTGGCAACCGGTGCAGGTGCTAAAGCACTGGCCGATGCCGGTGTTGATGCGGTGAAAGTGGGTATTGGCCCCGGTTCAATTTGTACGACTCGTATAGTGACAGGTTGTGGTGTGCCACAAATTACAGCTATCTCTGATGCCGTGGATGCACTAGTTGGCACTGATATTCCAGTCATTGCTGATGGCGGTATCCGTTTTTCTGGTGATATTGTTAAAGCATTAGTGGCTGGCGCAAGCTGTGTCATGGTTGGTTCAATGCTTGCTGGTACTGAAGAAGCACCTGGCGATGTTGAATTATATCAAGGTCGTTATTACAAATCTTATCGCGGCATGGGTTCATTAGGTGCGATGGATCAAAGTAATGGTTCGTCAGATCGATATTTCCAAGATAGCAAAAGTGCAGAAAAATTAGTACCAGAAGGAATTGAAGGTCGCGTTGCTTATAAAGGTCCAATCACGAATATCATTCACCAACAAATGGGTGGATTACGTTCAGCAATGGGACTAACAGGTTGCGAGACAATTGTAGAATTAAATACAAAACCAGAATTCGTAAAAATAACGGCAGCAGGGATGGGCGAGTCGCACGTACACGATGTGAGTATTACTAAAGAAGCGCCAAATTACCGTTTAGGGTAATTATCTGCGTGATTTATTCAGGCTAGCTAGATGCTAGCCTGTTTTGTTTATCCATACACCTAATTCATAGAGACCTATCCATGACTGCAAATATTCATTCTCAAAAGATCCTAATTCTTGATTTCGGTTCACAATACACTCAGCTAATCGCTCGTCGTATTCGTGAAATTGGTGTCTACTGTGAATTATGGGCATGGGATGTGACTGAACAACAAATTCGTGATTTCTGCCCAGACGGCATTATCTTGTCAGGTGGTCCTGAATCGGTCACTGAAGCTGGTTCGCCACGTGCACCACAATATGTATTTAATGCCGGTGTACCCGTATTAGGTATCTGTTATGGCATGCAAACAATGGCACAACAACTTGGTGGAGCAGTACAAGGCTCTACTATGCGTGAGTTTGGTTATGCGCAAGTTGAGTCTATCACCCCTAATGCACTATTCGATAAAATTGAAGATCACATAGGTACTAACGGCAACGCTTTACTAGATGTGTGGATGAGTCATGGTGACAAGGTATCTGCTATTCCTGATGGGTTTGTTAAAGTCGCTCAAACGGATAGCTGTCCGTTTGCAGGTATGGTTAATGAAGCGAAGCAATTTTACGGTGTGCAATTTCACCCAGAAGTCACGCACACTCGTCAAGGTGAGAGATTACTATCAAACTTTGCACTAAATATCTGTGGTTTACAAAAGCTATGGACACCTGATGCCATCATTGAAGATGCGATTACACGCATTAAAGAAAAAGTCGGTGATGATGAAGTTATTCTTGGCTTATCAGGTGGCGTAGATTCATCTGTTGTAGCCATGCTAATCCATCGTGCAATTGGTCCAAAACTAACCTGTGTATTTGTTGATAATGGTTTGTTACGTCTCAATGAAGGCCAACAAGTCATGGATATGTTTGGTGATCATTTTGGCTTAAATATCATTAAAGTTGATGCCGAAGCGCGATTTTTAAATGCATTGGGTGGCGAGTCGGATCCAGAAGCTAAGCGTAAGATCATTGGTCATGAGTTTGTCCATGTATTTGATGAACAGTCGAAGTTGCTTGATAATGCAAAATGGTTAGCACAAGGCACTATTTACCCAGACGTGATTGAATCAGCCGGTTCTGCCACCGGTAAAGCGCATGTCATTAAATCTCACCATAATGTTGGCGGCTTGCCAGAAGATATGGAAATGGGTTTGGTTGAGCCGTTGCGCGAATTATTTAAAGATGAAGTACGCAAGATTGGTTTAGAACTAGGTTTACCTTACGATATGTTATATCGCCATCCTTTTCCTGGTCCAGGTCTAGGTGTACGCGTATTAGGTGAAATCAAAAAAGAATATTGTGATTTATTACGCCGTGCTGACGCGATTTTCATTGAAGAGTTACATGCTGCGGATTTGTACCATAAAGTGAGCCAAGCCTTTACGGTATTTTTACCTGTGCGCTCTGTCGGCGTGATGGGTGATGCGCGTAAATATGATTGGGTAGTATCATTACGTGCTGTTGAAACGATTGATTTTATGACTGCACATTGGGCGCATTTACCGTATGATTTCTTAGGTAAAGTGTCCAATCGAATCATTAATGAAGTCGACGGTATCAGCCGTGTTGTTTATGATATTTCGGGCAAACCACCTGCAACTATTGAGTGGGAATAGCCATCTATTTGTAAGCGCTTTCATAGTGTTAATAATTACTTTATAATATTGTTAAATAATTATTAAAAAAGTAACATTATGTCTTATAAACATACCGCTAAACACCTAGTTATTGCCATCACCTTCTTCTCAGTATTAGGTTGTGGTGGCAATAGTGCACCTGTTTCTTCTTCTGTCCCAGTAAATAACACGCCATCGACAACACAAACAACTACCCCAGCGGCATCGCCAAGTCTAACAACCTTTGCTTTTTTAACCACCCAAAACTCTCAACTTGCTAATGATGTTAATTTGCAAATTATTGGCGAGCGTATTACTGGCCGTTCAACAAATAATGCTAGCGTGAAGGAATTAGTGGCTACGTTTACGGTGACGAATGCACAAGTTTATGTCGGAGAAACGTTACAAGAGTCTGGTGTAACGGTCAATGATTTTACCGCCCCGGTAGCCTACAAAGTGATGGGTAGTGATAGTTCAGAATTAAACTTCACGGTTGATTTGATGCAGTTTACTGGCTTACCTATCATCTATCTCAACACTGAAAATAACAGTGAAATTGCGTCTAAGGATGAATACATCAATGGCAATATTCGCGTTGTCGGTGGACGTAATTTTCCATCTCTAGAACTGATGGACATGGAGATCCGTGGTCGAGGCAACTCAACGTGGGAACACCCCAAAAAACCCTATCAAATGAAACTCGATAGCAAACAAGAATTTTTGGGTATGGCTGAAGATAAAAAATGGTTATTTTTAGCTGAATATTCAGACAAAACCATGTTACGAAACCGTATGGCATTTGAGCTCGGCTATTTAAGTTCGTTAGCGTGGACACCAGATAGTGAGTTTGCTGAAGTGTATCTAAATGGCTTATATAACGGTACCTATCATATTTCGCAAAAAGTAGAAGAGGATGGTGATAGAGTTGATTTAGGTGATAGTGGTTTTTTATTGGAAATTGATCAACTTGAACGCTTAGACCAAGATGATGTGTCATTTAATACGGATAGATATTTAGTCAACATTAAAGAGCCTGAGTTAGTTTTAGATGATGCTCAGTATCAGTATATTTCTCGTTACATTAATGAGTTTGAAGATGCATTGTTTAGCGCTAACTTTGCTAACCCAACTACCGGCTACGCAGCCTATATCAATATAGATAGTTTTGTTGATTGGTTCTTGATTAACGAAATTGTCAAAAATGTGGATGCACAGTGGTGGTCGAGTATCTTCTTTCATGTCATCCCTGGAGAAAAGATCAACATGGGTCCTTTGTGGGATTTTGATTTATCTTTTGGTAATGTCGATTATGCTGATAGCCAATATGCGCAAGGCTGGTGGGTTAGAGACAATGAATGGATAGAACGTTTGTTAGATGATCCTGCGTTTGTTCAGCGAGTCAAAACACGCTTCGCATACTTCAAGTCCAAGCAAACACATATGCTCAATCAAATTGACGATTATGCCGCCTACTTACAATATGCCCAAGCTGAAAATGATGATAAATGGCAGACGTTCGGTGAATATGTGTGGCCTAATCCTGTGTTTTTCGACACACATCAAGAAGAAGTCAATTATCTTAAAACTTGGTTTACCAATCGTATGACTTGGCTTGATGGGGCAATACAAACATTATAAAAATCGTAATTGCACCCCTAGACTAAATCGTGATTGGTGACTGTTATATTCAATTAGTGAATCACCGTAACCGTTAAAGTATTGTAATAACAAATCATAGCGTTGGGACAGTGGGTAGGTGAGGTTCACTTGTACACTGCCCCTGTTTTGTGAGCCACTGAGGTTATTGCGAATACGCGTAAAGATTTCTATATTGTTAACTTGAAATGCGTAGCCTAATTCGACACGACCAATGTAATCATTAATATCAGGATTATCATCGCCTGTAGGATCATCTCTTGAGGTTTTGGTATCTTCGGGGAAGCGCCACCAAGAGCGAACATAATAAGCCGAGTCGGCATCACTAAATAACGCAGTAAAGATAACACGATTCCAACTACGTGAGCGTAACCCACTTTGCCCATTCGACTGATGGTTAACCCCAATTTGCAAGGCATTAAAACGATACTTTAATAAACTAAGATCTGCTTGCCATTGATAAAACACTTCTGGTTCGTAATTGGTTTCTCGGAAAGGTTTGGACACTTCATCATTATACACTTGCCAAAAAGAACGCGCTGTAAAGCCAAAGTAGACGCCAGATAGCGCCTCTTGTTCTTCATCTATTTCTAAATAAATAGGGATTTTAGTACTGATTTGAAAAACCGCTTCGACCTTATCAATGTTCTCACTAGTCAAATCTTGTTGAGAAGTCGGATTAGGATTAGATACATAGGAAATAGGCAACAAATAATTGGTATTGTGTTGGGCAAGACTAAAAGGATTAAGGTTGATTTGTTGATCGGCTAGGCTGCGTTTATCTAAAATAGAAACAGCTTGTTTGTTTTTTTTGTTGGCTTTTAGTTCAGCCGTAAGCTCGGTAAGCTGTAACTTAGCTTGTGCAATCCGCTGTTCGATGGTTAAAGAAGGAGAGTCTGTTTCCTGAGGCGAGTCTATTTCAGGAGTCGTAGGGACCGTGTCCTGAATATCATTGTCCTGAGCCAAATTAAAAAAGCTTATACCAAGCAGTATAATACCGCTCAGTATAGCCTTTAACGTTCTTTCAGATAGATGCGGCATAATTTACCTTCCTTGGATAATTAATGCTGATGTGATAGCGGATTGTTATAAACTCCCAATAAATTCACTTAAATCAGCAATGTCGACTAGGCGTTTTTCACCTGTACGACGGTTTTTATATTCAACTTGCTGGTTATCTAAATTACGCTCACCAATAACAATGCTATGTGGCATACCTATCAACTCCATATCAGCAAACATAACGCCAGGGCGTTCCTTACGGTCATCAAATAACACTTCAACACCTAATGCTAAGCATTCGTCGTATAGTTTTTCTGCGACTTCTTTGATGCGGTGAGATTTATGCATGTTCATTGGAATGATCGCAATGCTAAATGGCGCGATGGCGTCAGGCCATTTGATCCCATATTTATCATGGTTTTGTTCAATCGCTGCCGCCATAATCCGGGAAACTCCGATACCATAACAACCCATGGTTAAGGTTTGATGCTTACCGGTTTCAGTTAACACACCACAGTTCATGGCTTTAGAATACTTGTTGCCGAGTTGGAAAATGTGACCCACTTCGATGCCGCGTTTTATTTCTAATGTACCTTGACCACAGGGTGATGGATCGCCAGCTTGGACATTGCGTAAATCGAACACATTATATTTAGAGACATCTCGTTCCCAGTTAGTACCGGTGTAGTGTACATCATCGGTATTTGCACCACAGACAAAATCAGCCATTGCAGCTGCACTTCTATCTACAATGATAGGTAAGCTTAAACCAACTGGACCAATGGAACCAACACCACAACCTACGGCTGCTTCGACTTGCTCTTCGGTCGCCATAGCAAATGGCATAGCAATTAATGGGTGCTTTTCTGCTTTTAGTTCATTAAGTTCATGATCACCACGTAAAACCACGGCGACTAAACCTTGTGAGCCATCTTCCGCGACAGTACCTAATACAATTAAGGTTTTAACAGACGTGTTTTCAGGGAGGTTTAAAAACTCACTGACTTGAGTGATGGTTTTTGCATTAGGTGTATCAACTTTAGTTAATGCTTGGCTTCCTGTACCTTGTGATTCAGGTGCAATCGCTTCGGCCATTTCAACGTTGGCGGCATAGTCAGAACCATTTGAAAAGGCAATGTCATCTTCGCCAGAATCAGCTAAAACGTGAAATTCATGTGAGCCACTGCCACCAATGGATCCGTTATCAGCAATCACCGGGCGGTATTCTAAACCAATGCGTTCAAACACATTGCAATAGGCTTGGAACATTTTGTCATAGGTGCTTTGCAAACAATCTTGATCTAAGTGAAACGAATAGGCATCTTTCATTAAGAATTCACGGCCACGCATGATCCCAAAACGAGGGCGCACTTCATCTCGAAACTTAGTTTGAATTTGATATAAGTTAAGTGGCAGTTGTTTGTAGCTTGATACTTCATTACGCACTAGCGCAGTGACAACTTCTTCATGCGTTGGACCTAATACAAAATCACGATTGTGACGGTCTTTTATACGTAACAGTTCTGGACCATACTCTTCCCAACGACCCGATTCTTCCCATAAGTCGGCAGGTTGGACAACCGGCATTTGAATTTCGATGGCACCGGCTTTATTCATTTCTTCGCGTACGATGTTGGCCACTTTATTGAGCACACGTAAACCCGTTGGCAGGTAGTTATACATCCCTGCTGCGACTTTACGGATCATACCCGAACGGAGCATAAGTTGGTGTGAAGCGACTTCAGCTTCGGCTGGCGTTTCTTTTTGCGTCGATAATAAATATTGGCTGGTGCGCATAGCGGCTAATTCCTTAAAAATGTTGCGCGTATTCTACCATAAGATCTTCAGGACAGAAGCCCTAAGCAATGCAATTAACGATTAATTGTCATGACCTTAGCTTGTCCATTACCCTCAACGATAAATCCGATCTCAAAATCGTATAAGCGTAACTGATAAATTTTATCAGGATGCAGTGCTTGATATTCTGGACGTTGATGGTATGCGGGACGAGGATCGAGGCTGATCACCTGTGTCATCAGGGCTAACATTTCCTCAGTTTGTGCAGGAAGGTCTGGAGAGAATGTCACTGAAAGTGTTGCTTGAGGTTGTTCCTTGGCATAGCCGCTGACAGCATTAGGGTGACTATCGGCATAAGGCACATACGGTTTGATATCGAGTACTGGTGTGCCAGATAGGCAATCCACACCGCTGATATGCAAGCGTGTTTGACCTGATACACGCTCTATTTTGACAAATTTCACCAGAGACAAACCAATGTTATTCGGTCGAAAACTACTGCGAGAAGCAAATACGCCCATTTTGTCATTGCCACCTAGACGAGGCGGTCGGATCAATGGACTATATGATTGTGTTTGCTCAATACTTTGATGAAACTGAAATACGATCCACAAATGGGAAAAGGCATCGATTCCGCGAAACCCATTAAGATCATCATATGGAGGTGTTAGAGTAATGTACCCTGGAATATCAGTCAGACCTGCAGATTGACGCGGGATCCCAAATTTTTGTGAAAAAGGGGAGTGGAGTGAGCCAATCGGCGTTAACTCAACGCTCATCTGGCAGCTGTGCGCGTGCTTGGGTTAAAATTTGTTCAAAAAACGCTTTGCCTAAGCGCTGTGCTCGCGCCACATTATCTTCAGGGATAGTGTGTGCATAGGGCATGTTATCAAGTACTTGGCTTAAGCTATCTTCACGTAATATATGATAAATAGGCAACGGCGAACGATTGGTATAATGACTCGGTGATGAAGCCGCTTCACCTTCAAATTGATAATCAGGATGAAAACTCGCGATTTGAAATACACCTTCAAACCCTGAATTTTCAAGAGATTGCTCCAATAACATCAAGCCATCTAAATAATCATAAAAATCTAAATTAGCCCAATCCACAATGAATAGGGTCGTATCCACATTATTGTGAGTATTTAAAAAATGTAGCTGTTGCGTAAAATCTTGCTGAATATTCGCCCAATCCTGCGAGGCATTAACATGATACCGAATCGCACCTTGAGTAAAGGGCTTTTGTGCGAAAGGGCAAAAGTTTTGCCCAATCACCATTTCCGTTAACCAATGCTGTGTGGCTTTTATTATCGCATCAGACATAATTTAAGAGTGCGCCTTAACATATGCTTCTAGTGTATTTTCAATGAGACTAGCAACAGTCATCGGACCTACACCACCTGGAACCGGCGTGATCCAACCGGCTTTTTCGGCA
Source organism: Glaciecola sp. UBA983 (assembly GCA_002292215.1). Taxonomy (GTDB): domain Bacteria; phylum Pseudomonadota; class Gammaproteobacteria; order Enterobacterales; family Alteromonadaceae; genus Opacimonas. Next base: position 9,946 of record DBBN01000039.1, read on the forward strand.
GCTTTATCAAATTCAACATCACCCACTAACGAGCCGTCAGCTAAACGGTTAATACCCACATCGATGACAATTGCATTTTGCTTGATCCACTCACCAGGAATAAAGTTAGGTTTACCCACTGCAACCACTAACAAATCAGCACGTTCGACGTGGCTTTTTAAGTCTTGGGTAAATTTATGACAAGTTGTTACCGTACAACCGGCAAGTAATAGCTCCAAGCCCATTGGACGACCGACAATATTAGATGCGCCGACGATAACCGCGTCTAAGCCTTTGACATTACGCTTAGTGGATTCAATCATGGTCATTATACCTTTAGGGGTACAAGGACGAATAGCCGGGATACGCTGTGCTAACCGACCAATATTGTATGGATGAAAACCATCTACATCTTTATGTGGGTTTATGCGTTCTAAGATCAACTCAGAATTTAATCCAGCGGGTAAGGGTAATTGCACCAAAATACCATCAATGGTGTCATCTACATTTAAGGTATCAATTAATTCAAGAAGTGCTTCTTGACCCGTTGTTGCAGGTAAATCGTAGCTTTTTGATACAAATCCTACTTCATCACAAGCTTTACGTTTATTATTTACATAGACCTGAGATGCAGGGTCGCTTCCAACTAAAACAACGGCTAAACCTGGTGCGCGCTTTTTGGCTGCGACTGCGCCAGTAACGTATTCAGCGACATCTTTACGGACATTTTTTGCGATGAGTTTGCCATCAATTAGGTGAGCTTGCATGAAAAACCTTGAGTGAATTGAGCATTTAGTAGGTATATTGTTTCACAAGTAGCATAAATTGCCAAAAAATAAATTGACCTTAATGAGTCTAATCGGTAATATGCGCGTCCTTAGTCGGTGAGTGGCGCAGCTTGGTAGCGCACTTGGTTTGGGTCCAAGGGGTCGTAGGTTCGAATCCTATCTCACCGACCATTAATTCCCAGAGATTCCTAAGGTTCCTTAGCTCAGCTGGATAGAGCAACGCCCTTCTAAGGCGTGGGTCGAAGGTTCGAATCCTTCAGGGACCGCATTCTCTCCTTACGTCTTCTTTTCTTTGTGTCCATTAATTTAACAGTTTATTTCAAAAATATCGGATTTTTATTATTCTTTGAAAGCTTGTCTTTTTTGATTCAACTAATTAACTTACTGATTTTATTGTTTATAATGCCTGTGTATAAACTTAGAACCCTCATGTTATATTGATTTATTTGACCAATGAAGTATGTCCAAATATTTTACACATCCTGTTCTCTTTTCTAGCTATTTACTCAAATAAAGTATTAACCACTTGTTTAGTATGGACATTCTTCACCTGTCAATTTAATGGCGTGAAATATGCTTTATCCATCTGAATGCCTTACGAATTGGGAATCAAGCAGTATCTCGAGGTGACTAATTATAGTATCTACACGAGGAACGCTCTTATGAAACAATTTCATAAAACAGGGAATTTATTCAAATACTCTCTTACTTTTAGCGCACTTGCAACTTGCATAAGTGTTGCAACTGCAGCCCCCATCACTCTGGTCAATCAAGGCTTTGAAACGGGTGACTTAACTGGTTGGTCTACCGTCGGCACTGTTGTTGCGGCAGGACAAACCAATGTAACCACTAATAATGGTACCAACTATTTAATATCTCCTAACGACACGACGATGGCATTTTTGGATTCGTTAGGGGCGAGTATCAGTGATATAGAGTCTTTTTTTGGTCTGTCTAGCGGCACATTTGTTACCGCTGTGGGCCCTGTATTTTCTGAATCAGGTGTCGAAGGCGGTGGTGACGGTGGCGAGGGGGGGGACGGCGAACCTATGGCTATGGCAGCCATTGATGTTGAGGAAGAGATAGATGATATTCCTGAAATGGTCGATATTAACTTAACGAATGGTTCGGCAATTTCACAAAGCTTCATGGGCTTAGCGGGAGATACTGTCAGTATGTCTTGGAATTATGCAGCCCGCGATTATATTCCCTTCACTGACCCGGCTTTTTCAATTTTAATTGCACCCGATGGCACCGCTATGGTGGATGTGTTGGCAAGTACTACTGGGCCTGGTTTGGTGACGGGTTCTGATGGTATTTCTGGGGTTTTTACCTTTGCCGAACAATTAACCCAAACAGGCGAGTACACATTAGGCTTTGCCGTAACTAACTCTGGTGATCAGATTCTCAATGCTACTTTATTTATTGATGATGGAGCTGGGGAATGTAATCCATCTTGTAATGAACTTGGTTCTCCTGAAAATCCATTATTACCAGAGGAAGATGACACTCCTGGATCGTTTGATTTTTCATTTATAGTCACTGAACCTGCGACACCTATTTTTATCGATCCAATTATAGCGATTGGATATGACTATATTGTGTCTAGTGGACCGAATATTGCTAGTGTAATATTGCCTAATATTGGTGATGGAGAATATGATATTTTTGGTTGGGATGGAGCTGACTTTACCACTTTCCTAGGTGATGCATTTGCGGGTATTGCATTTGATTTTGGAAGCCTTGGTGTCGATCAATTTAGGGTCTTAGGTATCGAAACTGCGGCTATGCTAGATCCGCTTGATAATACAGCGTTTGTTACTGGATTAACTTTTGTGTCTGCAGGTGCGATTGCGATGAGCCAAATTCCAGTGACGTTTGATACGGATAGTGTGGTAAATAATGTGTCTGCGCCAAACATCGTTTCGTTAGTCGGAATTGGTTTCTTAAGCTTGATGTATATTCGTCGTCGTCGGAACCTAGTGATGCACTAAGTTACAGCTAAGTTACAGTTAAATGCAGATATAAGAGATAAGTGCCATCAGTATGTCGAAGCCAAACATGAATAAAAAACCTTGAGGTAAGTATGTTTATACGTAGTCAGTTGCAATCACATTACAACGGGGTATTCATGTTAGCTTCATTGATGTTATTGGTATCGGTAAGCGCTGCTACTGCAGCGACCGAAGAGCCATCAATATATGGTGCTTGGACGGTAAATTGTCAATCAGCAACTAGCAACACAGCGCCTGTTTGTGTTGCTACTCAACTGGTCACAAAAGGTAATGATGCGCAACATGTCGTGATTGGTGTCACGGTTGGGTACGAAGCACAACATGCTTTACCACATATTATTTTTCGGGTTAGTCCAGGGGCTAATACTCATAAAGGAGCAGCGGTTAAAATCGACCAGCAAGCACACGTTAGTATTCCTATCTCCGATTGTGATCAACAAATCTGTGAAGTGCGCTCGTTTATTCCAAAGAGCCTACTTGAACAAATGCAGCAAGGTAGGTTGTTGCAATTTGCTTTTTTTATAAAAAACCAACAAATTACTTATCCTGTTTCGTTAGATGGCTTTGCCCAAACTTATAAAATATTGGCATCCAACCATACTGGATAGCAATTTTAGCATTCGTACGGCCACACCCAATCATTTATTTCTGGGCTATCAATGCCATGTTCATGGGCGTAATGCTGACATTCAATTTGTTTATCTTTGAATAATTGTTTGGCATGTGCGCCTGCTACTTTTAATTGGGGTACACGGTTTATGACATCAATCGCTAGACTAAATCTGTCTATTCGGTTTTCAATAGCCAATTCCATCGGGGTATTGATGTTGCCTCGCTCAATATAACCTCGAACATGAAGGTTCTTATGGTTGGTTCTTCTATAGGCTAACCGATGGATTAATAATGGATAACCGTGAAAATTAAAAATAATGGGTTTGTCTAGGGTAAATAAGCTATCAAAATCAATATCAGATAGACCATGAGGATGCTCTGAATCAGGTGTCATTCGAAATAAATCGATGACATTGATAAAACGAACTTTTAATTCAGGAAAGTACTCTCTTAATAATGCGGTTGCAGCCAATGCTTCTTTGGTTGGGATATCTCCGCATCCAACCATAACTACATCAGGCTCAACACCCTTGTCGTTGCTTGCCCAGGACCAAATGCCTAGACCTTTAGTGCAATGGGTAACCGCGCTCTCCATATCAAGGTATTGCATGTGTGCTTGTTTGTCGCACACGATAACATTAATATCATTTTGACTACGCAAACAATGATCCGCAGTGGAGAGCAGACAATTAACATCCGGTGGTAAGTAAATCCTGGTTACTTTGGGGTTTTTGTTAACCACCAAATTAAGAAAACCAGGATCTTGATGAGTAAAACCATTATGATCTTGACGCCAAACCGTAGAGGTAATTAACAAGTTTATCGAGGCTATTGGTGCACGCCATGACAGCCCTTCTGCAATTGCTAACCATTTAGCATGTTGATTAAACATTGAATCAATAACATGGACAAAGGCTTCGTAAGTAGCAAATAATCCGTGACGGCCGGTTAAAACATACCCTTCAAACCAGCCTTCAAGCGTATGCTCTGATAACATTTCGAGTACTCGTCCATCACGACTAAGTTCACCACCGTTATCATCTTCTGGTAAATAATCACACAGCCATAACTTTTTACTGACTTCATATATAGCATCGAGTTTATTGGATGAATTTTCATCTGGACCAAATACGCGAAAGTTATCTTTATTAATATGCATGATATCACGGAGCATTGCGCCAAGTGGTTGGGTATTCATGGCAAATGAAGTCGCGGGTTGTTTCATTATATAGGCATACTGCCTAAAATCAGGCATGCGTAAATTTCTTTTTAGCAGTCCTCCATTGGCATGCGGATTGGCACTCATACGACGAATCCCCTTGGGAGCTAATTGTTGTAACTCGGGCATTAGCCTACCTTGGTCATCGAATAACTCATGGGGGTGATAACTATGTAACCATGCTTCTAAGACGCTTAATTTTTCAGGATTATTTTGGATATCTTTCAATGGGACTTGATGGGCACGCCAAGACCCTTCAAGCTTTTTACCAGCGAATTCTTGTGGGCAAGTCCAACCTTTTGGCGAGCGTAATATAATCATTGGCCACCTTGCTCGTTCAGCCTTACCAGACTGACGAGCAGTGTGCTGGATGGTGCGGATTTTTTGCACACACGCCTCCATTACCTCAGCCATTGTTGCATGCATTATTTCGGGATTATCCCCTTCTACAAAATAGGGATGCCAGCCATACCCTACAAACAATGCCTCCAACTCACTATGTGGAATGCGCGACAATATTGTTGGATTATTTATCTTGTAACCATTGAGATGCAATATAGGTAATACAGCTCCGTCACGAATTGGATTTAAAAACTTACTGGAATGCCAAGACGTAGCTAAAGGCCCTGTTTCAGCCTCACCATCGCCAACTGCAACTGTCACAATTAGATCCGGATTGTCAAAGGCAGCACCAAATGCATGTGATACGCTATAGCCTAACTCTCCTCCTTCATGAATTGAACCGGGTAGTTCTGGCGTACAATGACTGCCTATTCCTCCTGGAAAAGAAAACTGTTTGAACAAGCGTTGCATGCCTTGTAGATCTTGAGCGACATCCGGATATATTTCCGTATAAGTGCCTTCTAGGTATACAGGGGCTATAACACCAGGAGCGCCATGCCCAGGACCGGCCAAAAATATTGCGTTCAAGTCATATTTATTGATCAGTCGATTCATATGTATATACATAAATGATAAGCCAGGGCTTGCTCCCCAATGCCCTAGTAGACGATTTTTAATATGGTGATCTGCAAGTGGCGTGTTTAATAAAGGATTATCTTGTAAATAAATCATCCCTGCTGCTAGATAATTACACGCGCGCCAATAAGCATTGAGTAACGTGAGTTCTTGCTCTGACATCTTGCCTGTAAGCGTGGTTGAATGTTCTGTATTTATTTGCATGTAATTTCCCTGTCAAATAGCCCTCTAGCAGCTTCACTAATTATGACTGATAAATTAATGTATAGTTCGAGACACCCGTTTGTGCAACAAATACTGGTAAATGGATCGAGGATAAAGACAGTTTTACCTGTGCCTTAGTCTAGAAAAATTAGCGTAAACTTTCGATTGCTAATACACCTACTGTATTCATTTTAAATTAACGAGTGCAATATGGGATTATTTCGACAACAAGCGATTAATACACAGCGACCCAGTGTCATTGGAGAGTTAATTATTCCACCTAGTCAATGGATAGGGCGAACTGTCGCTGGTGCATTACTATGTTTTGTCATGGTTAGTGCATGGACGTTAACTAGACAATATCAACAAACGCATGCTGTCAGGGGGATAACACAATATACCCAAGGTGAGTATGCGATTGTCAATCAACACTTAGGTGAAGTCACCGACATTTATGTGCAACCTAATGAGGTCGTGAAACAAGGACAAGCCTTGTTTAGTTTAAGCCATATAGCGAGTGCACGGTTCTCGAAGGCCGATTTGGATGCGCAGGTATTACAATATCAAGCGCTGCATCATCAACTTGAAAATAAACAAAAAGAGTTACAAAACGCTTTTGCTGCAGAAGCACATTTTGTCCATACCAGTCGTAGCAATACACAGCAATTAATTGATAATCTGAGTGAACAAGCGCAAATTTTCACACCAGAGTTGGCATCCTTACAAACGCAGTTTGAGAAAATGACTCACCTGATGAAGCAAAAGGTAGTGACGAATCCACAGTGGATCCAAGCAGGTAGTCAGTTGAGCGCCGCAAAAGCCAATATGCTGCGATTTGATCAAGAAAAAATACAGCAGCAATCACAACTCGCTTTATACACTCAGCAACTCGCGTTGATACGTTTAAAATATGCTGCGCAGCAAGATTCACTACAAGCGCAAATCACACAAAATAGCGCACAGTTGCAAGCGCTAGCACATCAGCGTTCATCCACTATTTATGCACCCAATGCTGGAATTATTACAAGGTTTACATTACAAACAGGGCAAACACTGGCAGCTCAAGAACAGATTGCAATGTTGGTGCCTGAATCTGGACAATTAGTGGGCACGTTGCATATACCGAATTATGCATCTGGTAAAATTTACTTAGGGCAAACCGTGCAACTGCAAATGAATGCCTACCCTTACAAACTCTATGGCATGGTAGAAACCAACATAATGCATATTGATACTGCAAGTATCTTATCTTCGAATGAAAACACATACCAACAAAATACGTTAAGTACCCAAGTCACTTTACCTAAACGGTGGGATCAGCAACCGGCACAACCGAATATTGAATTTCGCAGCGGTATGAC
>DBBN01000039.1:17201-19316 GCA_002292215.1 Glaciecola sp. UBA983
AAAAAGACACCACTGATCCTCCAACAACAAAATACAGAGTGTGGACCTGCATGCATCGCGATGGTGTGTTCATATCATGGTTTACAACTCGACATGGTGAGTATTAGGCAGCAATGTTTGTTGCATAATTTAAGCTTACAAGGGATGAATTTGCTGCAGCTGAATCAATTGGCTGCACTGAATAAGTTGACACCGAGAGCGGTACAGTGCGAAGTCGAGGAGCTAGCGCAACTCCCGTTACCCTGTGTGTTACATTGGGACATGCAGCACTTTGTGGTGTTAACCAAATTGTCAGGACGAGGTAAAAATGTGGTATTCCAGATTAATGATCCTGCTGGAGGTACTAGTCAGCTAACCCCTATACAGCTTTCAAAGCATTTTACGGGGATCGCACTAACATTGATACCGAGCATTGATTTTGTGAGAGATAACGTGACACAACCCGTCAGGATCCGGGATCTATGGCAACGAGCACCTGGCTTGATGGGCACATTGTGGCAACTAGGCGCATTAAGTTTAGTACTGCAACTGTTAGCCTTAACCACCCCCTATTACATGCAATGGATCATGGATGAGGTGTTACTCACCTATGATGTACAGCTATTACTGGTGTTGGCGATAGGCTTTAGTGGCGTGCTATTGTTTTCTACCTTAATCGGCATGTTACGCAGTTGGTTGGTCGTTCGGTGTACAAACTTTTTGGCATTGAGTTTAGGCAGTGGTGTGCTGCGTCATTTGTTACGCCTCCCTCATGACTTTTTTGTCCAACGACATTTGGGAGATATCGCGTCTCGGTTTGATTCGGTACACGCGATAAATGAACGCATCAGTTCCGGTATTACTGAGACTGCTATTGATGGGGTTATGGCATTAAGCATTTTGATCGTGATGTGTTTTTACGGCTGGGAATTAACGTTCACGGTATTAGGATTTATGTGTGTATATGGCATATTGCGTTGGCTTTTTTATCAACCATTACAAACCGCAACACATGCACAATTAGAGACTAAGGCAAAAGCAGATAGTGTATTTTTGGAAAGCGTACGCACTAATCAAACCTTAACATTATTTAACCAAACGGATGCAAGGCACCAACAATGGCAGCACAAATATGTTGATTCATTAAATACAGGGATCGTGTTGAGCCGGTGGAATATCAGTTTTGATGCAGTCAATAAACTGTTATTTGGTATTGAAAATATCATTGTCATTGTGCTTGCGACTCATATGGTAATGGCACAAACCATTACTTTGGGCATGCTGATTGCTTTTATTGCCTATAAAAATATGTTCACCGGGCGCATCGCGAGTTTAATTGAACATTTAATTCTATTTAAAATGTTGGGTATGCACATGCAGCGTTTAAGCGATATTACCCATACGCCTATTCAGCCACATTTGGAGGCTAAACGTGCCTTGGTTATGACACAACAAACAGGGACTGGGGGAGCATTAACACTTGAAAATGTCACATTTCACTATCCTGGCTCAAGCCTAAATATTTTAGAAAACGTGAATTTACAAATTAATGCTGGTGATAGCCTTGTACTATCCGGACCTTCTGGTGGCGGAAAAACCACATTATTAAAAATCATGCTTGGATTATTAACGCCTACATCCGGGAAAATTAAATATAACGGCGTGGATATTACGGACATAGGTCTTAATACTTACCGTAAGCAAATTTCGACAGTCATGCAAGATGATGTACTGTTAGCGGGAACAGTATTGGATAATATCACTTTTTTTGCAGAAAATATCGATACTGAACGTGTACAAAACGTGATCAAGCAGTGTCAGTTACAAACAGTAATCGCCCAATTAGCTATGGGGTTACAGAGTTTAGTCGGCGAATTAGGCGCACAATTATCTGGTGGGCAAATTCAGCGCATTTTATTAGCACGGGCGTTATATCAACAGCCACAAATATTGTTTTTAGATGAGGCGACAAGTGCATTGGATCAACCTAATGAAGCGCTAATTGTTCAATCATTAGCAGATCTTAGCATCACTAAAATTCATATTGCTCACCGCCAAGAAACCATAGCGCATGCGCAGTTACATTATGAAATATCGATGGACGGATTACAGTTAATGAATAAAACCTAATATTTG
>DBBN01000124.1 GCA_002292215.1 Glaciecola sp. UBA983
TAGCCAGTATGTAAAAAATGGCATTAATCAGTGGATCCATAACTGGCGTAAAAATGGCTGGAAAACCAGTAACAAAAAACCCGTTAAAAACGCCGATTTATGGCAAGCACTTGATGCTGCTGTGCAACCTCATATCATCGACTGGCGCTGGGTCAAAGGTCACTCAGGTCATCCTGAAAATGAACGATGTGATGATTTAGCACGCGAAGCCGCTGAGCTTGCTGCAAAAGGTAATAGTCAAATTGATAGCGGTTACCAACCGAGTTAATGCCCCTAAACGCATTGACGCAATATTAAATCTATTGATCTAATGTAATTCCGCGTATAATTATTGGTTAAAATACTACAAGTGTAATTGTCCTTATGTCTAAAGTTTATCTTCACCCTACCCGAGAAAAATCCTTATTACGCAGACACCCATGGGTGTTCAGTAAAGCTGTAGAGCGCACTGAAGGACGTTGTCAACGCGGGGATACCGTTGACGTTTATAGCTCAGAAAATGTCTGGTTAGGTCGTGGGGCTTTTTCTCCTGATTCACAAATTAGAGTGCGGATTTGGACATTTGAGCCAAACCAATCTATTGATAATGTGTTTTTTAGCCAACGTATCCAGACGGCTATCGCTGTACGTCAACACGTCATCAAAGAAGCCAACACGAATGCATATAGAGTTATTGCCGCTGAATCTGATGGTTTACCAGGGGTAACCGTCGATAAATATGCCGATGTGCTTGTGCTACAACTCCTTAGTGCAGGTGCTGAAAAGCACCGCGATAAAATCATATGGTCATTGAACAAATGCTTTCCTGAACATCGTATATATGATCGTAGTGATGTAGAAGTTCGCAAAAAAGAAGGTTTAGAGCCAATCAAAGGTCCCGTCCAAGGGGTTGTGGATGCGCCGATTGAAATCCATGAAAATGATGTAAAGATTATCGTCGATATTGAAAACGGCCATAAAACCGGCTTTTATTTAGATCAGCGTGACAATCGCTATATTTCAGCACAATACATGCAGGACGCGCAGGTATTAAATTGCTTTTGCTACACCGGTACCTTTGCCAGCTATGCCTTAAAATATGGCGCAGCGCATGTGACTAATGTCGATGTGTCGCAACCAGCACTAGATATGGCTAAACAGCATTTAATCATTAACGGTTTGGATGTTGAGCAAGCGAGTTTCGTTAAAAAAGACGTGTTTGAGTTACTACGTGATTACGCCAATAGCGAGTCGATGTTCGATCATATCGTGCTCGATCCACCAAAGTTCGTTGATTCTAAATCCACACTAAATCGGGCTGCAAGAGGTTATAAAGATATCAATTTGTATGCAATGAAATCGATTAAATCTGGCGGTTATTTAAGTACGTTTAGCTGTTCTGGATTGATGAGTGCCGAATTATTTCAAAAAATTGTAGCAGATGCAGCATTGGATGCAGGTCGTGAAGTCCGGATCATCAAGCGCTATTCACAAGCCAGTGATCATCCAGTAGCAACTAACTTTCCTGAAGGTTATTACTTGAAAGGACTGTTGTGCCAAGTATTTTAAACATACCAATTAATTGCTCCCCCCTCTATCATTGAGGGGGCTGATCGTTAAGTTAGTTCATTTTATGAAACTTAACGCCAATCAAATAACCACCTTCTTGCGCAATCGGCTCTCTAGCAACTTCAGCATTAGCAGATAATGATGGGATCTCACGATTTTGCGAATCAATTTCTATATCTAATATCGTTCCCAATGGAATCGCTTTGGAACTGACTTGAAACGCCATACCTGTCGCGCTTAAGTCTTTACATGTACCAAATAATACCTCACCATCAAGTACTATTTTGCACTGTGAATTAATTAACATACGATAAAAATTACGGTTTTCTTCATAAGCTAGCATCTTTGAATTCCTTTTAAGACAAAATAATATAGTTAACCTTTAGATGTTGGAGAACACTTTGTCAACATTTAGACCGCATTTAGTGCCTGTTCAATACGTTTTACCGAAATTGGGTAAGCCGTACCTAGTTGTTGTGCAAAAAATGACACCCTCAATTCTTCAATCATCCATCTAACTTCTATTAGGTTATCGGGCATCACTTCCCCATGTTGAATACTTTTACATTTTTTTTCGTAATGACCGGTTACTTTATCGATTTGCACTTGATGTAAGCGGTCTTTAGTCGGATCAATTTTTAATTTTTCGACTCGTTTTTCAAGCGCTTGTAAATACCGATTCCAATCATCTAACTTCGCAGTGCTGGTCATAAATACAAACTGTTTAAAGACTAATGAATCCAAATGTGACTTGATATGCCCCACCGCCTCAAGCATCGTTAACGGAATACTGCCTTTAGTCGATTTTTGAATACGATTGGCACAGGTTAAACCTGTTTCAATTTTTGCGGTGATCGCTAATACTTCTTCATTAATATGTTCTCGCACAAAATCACACACTTGCGCAAATTCTTGTTCATGTCGAATATCGCTTTGTTTATCAGTCTGAAATTGCCTTACTAGGTGCGCAATACCCGCTAAGATGCAATCGTCAATTAAATCTTTTACATTGCCAAAGGGATTAAAATATAAGCCCAACTTAGCTTTATTCGGCAGTTTTTCTTGTACATACTTTAATGGTGATGGAATAGCTAATTGAATTAACTTGTACAGACCTAACTGATGCGCAGCATGCGCTTCATGTTCTAAATCAAATAATTCAATAGCGACGTTGTGTCGCTTCGCAACCAGTGCAGGGTAGCCTTTAATCGCAAAACCGGCAGTTTTATGAGTGAAAGTTGATGGTAACTCGCCAAAATCCCATTGCGTAATATTATCTCGCTCCAGTTCAGGACTGGCAACTTGTTCTAATGTGTCTTTGATTTTATTTTGTAATTGCGCTTGCAGTTGTGGTAAATCACGTCCTGTAGCAATCACATTATGCTGTTCATCCATCACCACAAACCGCATTTTCAAATGAAGTGGTAATGATGCTAAGGCGTCTTGCTCAAGCCAATCGTCGACCGTAACTTTAACTCCTGTCATCGTAAACAACGCATGTGCCAATGCATCAATCAATGCGATAGGCGCGCCTTGTTTGTCAACTGCCGAAAGCTTTTGTAAACACGCTTCTGCATAATCAGGTACAGGCACAAAATTTCGACGTAAGCGTTTGGGTAATGCCTTGAGCAAACACACGATCAATTCATGTCTAAAGCCAGGTACCAACCAATCAAAACCTAAGTTTTTAACTTGGTTCAACAGACCAATTGGGATAAACATGCTGACTCCGTCATCAGCTTGATGAGGTTCAAACACATATTCTAAAGGTAAACTAATGTTGCCTTGTTTCCATGTATCAGGAAAGGCATTGGGGTTTATTGCATCGGGATCTTTGCGAAATACCAGCTCAGGATCAAAGGTCAAATCACTGTCTTTGTGCTGCTTAAACCATTTTCTAAAGGTCGCTTCACTAACCACATGTTCGGGTAGTTTTTCAGCATAAAAATCACCTAAGACTTGCTCATCGACCAACCAATCACGACGTCGAGATTTGGCTTCTAACTCATGCCCTAAACTTAATAACGCTTGGTTATCCCCTAAAAATTGATAGTTGAGCTTAGTTAACCCATTGACGAGTCCTTCACTAATAAACAAGCCTTGGGCAACTTGCGGATCCCGTTCCGATATATGCACAACACGGCGAGGGATCAGCGGCAACCCAAACAAAGTGACTTTTTCATAAGCTTGAGCCGCACCTTGTTTCTTTGACCAAAACGGTTCACTCAAACTCGACTTAGATAAGTGCTCACATAAAGGTTCAATCCAATGTGGTTCGATTTTGGCCACCACTCGCGCAAATAATTGTGACGTTTCAACCAATTCAGCAGCCATCATCCACTTAGGCGCTTGCTTTGCCATGGGAGAACCAGGAAAAATCATCAACTTGCTGTTACGTGCCCCTAAATATTCTCGCCCTTTGTCTTTCAAACCCAAATGGGATAATAACCCCGTCGCTAAACTAATATGAATATCATCATAATCAGGTGTTTGTTGATCAGATTGGATCTGCAGCTCTTTTAATGATTGATTGATCTGTGAGATGATATCTTGCCACTCGCGCATCCGCATATAATGCACAAAATTGCTTTTACACCATTTGCGCACTTGGTTTTGAGTTAAGTTCGCTTGCTGCTCACAAAAAGCCGAATATAAATTTAAAATACTAATAAAATCAGATTGTTTATTTGCAAATTGTTGATGCGCTTCATCAGCAGCTTGTTGCTTTTCACGAGGACGTTCTTTGGGATCTTGAATCGATAATCCTGCAGTAATAATGACGACTTCATGCAAGGCACGATGTCCTTGCGCAGCAATGACCATGCGAGCATAACGCGGATCAATCGGTAAACGTGCAATCTGCTTGCCTAATGGCGTCAATGATGGACGTTTTTTATGTAAGTTAATCGCTTGTAACTCTTGCAACAAACGATAGCCATCAGTAATAAAGCGAGGATCAGGCGGTTGCACAAATGGAAAATCAGCAATATCACCTAAGCCAAGTGCTAACATTTTTAAGATAACCGACGCGAGATTCGTGCGTAAAATTTCCGGATCGGTAAACTCACTGCGTCCTAAATAATCATCCTCGGCATATAAGCGTATACAGATACCATTAGCTACTCGTCCACAGCGTCCTGAGCGTTGATTAGCTGAAGCTTGTGAAATCGCTTCAATCGGTAAGCGCTGAACTTTAGACCGGTACGAATAACGCGATATCCGCGCAAATCCGGGATCAATAACATATCTAATCCCAGGTACCGTCAATGAGGTTTCGGCGACGTTGGTGGCAAGCACAATACGTTGACCGGTATGCGAGGAAAAAATTTTATTTTGCTCGGCTGCGGATAAACGCGCATACAACGGCACCACTTCAAGATTTGACCATAGTTGTTTTTTTAATAGCTGTTCGGTTTCACGGATCTCTCGTTCACCGCTCAAAAATATTAAAATATCACCGGGTTTTTCTTTCCGAAGCTCCGTTACCGCATTAACAATACCTTGCCCAACATCGATATCATCATCGTCATCAACCAAAGCACGATAGCGCATTTCGACAGGATAAGTTCGCCCACTGACGCTGATAATAGGGGCATCAAAAAAGTGTTTGGCAAATCGTTCAGGATCAATGGTCGCTGAGGTAATAATCAGCTTTAAATCGGGACGTTTGGGTAATAACTGTCTTAAGTACCCTAATAAAAAATCAATATTGAGACTACGTTCGTGGGCTTCATCAATGATTATGGTGTCGTATTGATGTAAAAAACGATCATGCTGGATCTCTGCTAACAAAATCCCATCCGTCATTAATTTTACATGCGTGTCTTGATTACCATGATCACTAAAACGAATTTTAAACCCGACAGACTGCCCTATTTCAGTATCAAGTTCCTCTGCAATCCTTGCAGCGACACTGCGAGCCGCCAAGCGACGTGGTTGTGTGTGAGCAATCGTCCCAGTAACGCCTCGGCCTAGCTCCAAACACATTTTAGGAATTTGCGTGGTTTTACCTGAACCTGTTTCACCGGCAATAATCACGACTTGGTGGTCAAGGATGGCTTGCTTTATATCGTCTTGGCGTTCACTAACTGGTAAATCTGGATAAGTGATTTTGGGTAACGCCTGGCGACGTTCCTTTACACGTGTTTGCGATAAATTAATCTGAGCGACTAATTTACTTAAACCAGTGGCGAGTTTTTCACCATCTAATGCTTGTATTTCGCGATAGCGACGGGTAAAACGAAAACGATCCTTGCCCATACATAGGGCAAGTTGGTCATTAAATAATGCATGTTGGGCTATGTCACTTGCAGTAAGCCCAACAGGAACAACAGGTTCAGTCATAAAAAAATATTATTATCGGTAAATGGCAACGCTCATTTTACCATGAATATCGATACTCGCGCGATACATGCCTTCAGTATTAAATGGCATAGCTATATTACCCGCTGTATCAATAGCGATAACCCCACCCGAACCATCCGCCTCAACTAACACCTCATTAACCACTTTATCAGCAGCCGCATGCAATGTTAATCCTTGATATGCCATGCGTGCACAAATATCCGCCGCCACTTGATAGCGAATAAAATACTCACCATGTCCCGTTGCAGAGACGGCACAACTATCGTTATCTGCAAACGTCCCCGCACCGATAATCGGAGAATCGCCAATCCGACCATAACGCTTGGCTGTCATTCCGCCCGTTGACGTGCCAGCGACGACGTTACCTTGCTGGTCTAATACAACCGCTCCGACGGTCCCAAATTTGTAATCTTGAAATTCAAGTAACTCAGTCTGTGAGTCGGCAATCGCGCGTTTGGCTTTTTGTAACGACTTCAATCGTCGTTCGGTATCAAAAATATGATTGTCTACTTGGGCGAGTCCTTGTTCTTGAGCAAACTCTTCAGCACCGCTACCACTGAGCATAACATGGACAGAATGGTTCATGACTGCTTGTGCTGCGGCAATCGGACTGGCTATGGTTTTAACGCCGGATACCGCACCAGCAAGACGCTCAGCACCATGCATAATTGACGCATCTAACTCATGATCACCTGCATAAGTATAAACCGCACCAATGCCGGCGTTAAATAAGGGCGATTGCTCCAATATCTGAATCGCACTGATAACAGCGTACTGGCCATCTTTACCGGCTTTTAACTGAGCATATCCAGCGAGTAATGCTTCTTCTAGTTTCGCTCGATATTGTTGTGCTTGTTGTTCCGATAAATTCGCTTTGGTAATCGTACCAGCCCCACCATGTAGGGCGATGGCTATTGGGTTTGTTGAGACCGTTGATAATGGTGTATCTTGCACTAAATTTGCATGTAACATCCACGGTGTAACCAGCATGGTCGTTATTACAGCGGTGACTAGAGGATTGTGTCGTTGTCTAAGCGTGTTCATTGATTTAGCCTGTAATGCATTTATCATCCTAATACCCTTAAGATATTTATCGTGTAGCCGTTAATATCATAAGAATATAACAATGGATGTCGGCAAAGGAAAGCAGATTGTATAAGGTGTTAAAATCCCAAATATGAATGATTACCGTGTTCTGATTATCGATGATCAATCGCTAGTCCATGATTCATTGAAAAAGACTCTAACTAATTTAGGTTTTCACAAAATCCATTCGGCAACGAATGCCCATTATGCCGTACGTCTATGTGAAACCATTACATTTGATTTCATCTTTTTATCCTTTAATGTCAACAGTGATAAAGACGGATTTCACCTTTATGAAGAACTCAAGTTTTGTGGGCATATAAATACGCAAACCACAGTCATATTTTTAAGTGCGGATACGTCACAAGATCTAGTCAATAGTATCGTTGAACTTGAGCCTGATGACTTTTGGGCCAAACCTCTCGATACACGCACCATTATTAGTCGTGTCGGATTTTTAATTAATTCGCGAAAACGTCTCAATAAGTTATTTTCTTTTGTTGATAAACAACAGTTTGCCGCCGCAATTTATACCGCTGAACGCAATCTCAAAATGCCAGAACTGGAAGAATATTTTCCTAAAATCAAACGTATTATTGGGACCAGTTTGTTTAAACTGCACCAGTTTGATGAGGCTGAACGGTATTATCGCAAATTACTTGATCAACATAATTACAGCTGGCTACATATTGAGTTATGTCGTAGTTTACTCAAATTAAAAAGGGAACAAGAAGCCGAGATCATGTTGGGTGATTTGTTTTTGCGCGATGACACACGCTTTGCTGCTTATGACTTAATTACATCCTACTGCATTGATAATGAACGCTTTAAGGAAGCCTATAATTATATCAAGCGCGCAACATTATTAGCCCCTCGCAATATTAACCGAAATAAGAAACTGTGGGATCTTGCCCGTTTAAATCATGACCGCTTAGGGCAATATAAAGCAACAATCACTATTTATAAATATGCTAAAAACTCGATTCATGACTCTCCTCATCTACGATTAAATGTCATTCGCTCTGCCATCGATTTAGCATCAGCGTCACATCAATCCGAATCAGCAAGTTTACTCAAAAACGCCAATTTGCTGCTCAAACAGTTAGAACAGTCCAATTACGATAATGAAATCAACAATCAATTAATTGTAGTGAAAGCACGTATGGCGTCCTTGGTGCAAAATAAAAGCCTAGCGGATAATCTACTGACACAAATTTATGATGACTCAGTACATGACTTGTTGGAAGATAATTTAGATAAAATGAAGGCGTTTCACGAAGTCGGTAATAGAGAAAGAACCAGCCGTATTTTATCTATCGTCAAAAAACAAATTGCCGGTGATAGTCTGTCGTCAAAGGTTATAGACAAATATCTTGAACAAGAATCCATCGAACGAACTGAGATCAACTTTACGCCAAAAGAACTAAAAGAAATGGCCGAAGTGAATTATAAAAACAACCGCTTTAAACCTGCTTTTATGAACCTAAGTCAAGCATTTGTATTAGCTCCTAACAACATTGCCATCGCGTTATCATTGTTAAAAGTATTAGTTAAAATAGCCGTACATGAAGCGATTAATGAGGAGCAAGAAGACATTATTAATAAGATTAAAGAGCTGCAGAATGAGAGCGAATTGAGTACTGAAAATACAGCATTATATAATCAGTACTTGATGAATTTAAAACGCCATCCTGATCAAAATGAATATTCTGATTCACCTTCTCCTAGTGAATTGTCGCATAAAAAGTGAGCTAGCCTAAACAAAATAACCTAAGCGTTCTGCAAAGACAGAATTGATTTGTTTCATAACAGCTTCCTTACTTAAACATTCTAAATTGCTATCCTTTCATCCCCATTAATAACGTGCTATTTTCTATTTTATTCATACATTAAATGCTCATTCATTATAGGTGCATGCCGATATGCCACAACAATCAACACCAAGCTTTTTATTCCATGATTATGAGACTTGGGGCATATCGCCACAACATGACTACCCGTGCCAGTTTGCGGCAATCCGAACTGATTTGTCCCTCACCCCTATTGATGAACCTATTAATATTGTTGCTAAAATCCACCCAGATTATTTACCACACCCAAGAGCTTGCTTAGTTACGGGTATCACCCCACAATCAACGTTACAAATAGGATTAACTGAATACGCGTTTATGCGTCAAATTCAACAACAAATGAGTGAAGCTAATACCTGTAGTATCGGTTATAACTCCATCAAATTTGATGATGAATTCACTCGTTTTAGCTTGTTTCGTAATTTTTATGATCCTTATCAACGCGAATGGCAAAATGGTAATAGTCGCTGGGATATTATTGACTTGGTCAGAGCATGTTATGCCCTTCGCCCTGAGGGAATTGTGTGGCCAGAAAATGACAAAGGGCTACCGAGTTTTAAACTAGAATCATTGACCCAAGCTAATGGCGTCACTCATGAGCAGGCACACGATGCGTTAAGTGATGTTCATGCCACCATCGCAATAGCTAAACTAATTCAAACAGCGCAACCTAAGTTATTTTCCTATGCTTATCAATTGCGCTCCAAGCATGCGGTGCTCGATTTACTGGAACAACATCAGGGTAAATCTTTGCTTTATATTAATCCTTTTCGTTCTGCTAAACATGGATGTGTGAGTTATATTGTTCCTATTTGTGATCACCCCACCAATAGTAATGCCACTATTTGTGTTGATCTAACCAAGGATATTACGCCACTTTTGACCCTCAACGACAGTGAACTTCAGGCAATCCGCTACGTTAAACGTGAAGACAGACATGTCGACACCCCAGAATTTGCAGCGCTGGAAATCAAACATAATCAATGCCCTTTCATCGCCAAAACCAATACTTTGTCACCTGCTCGAGCTCAAGAGCTTGAACTTGACTTACCGTTAATTGAAGCACGCTTAGTACAGTTAAACACCGCACTCATGTCGATTGATGCCCCGCAACTCTTAGCACGAATTCGCCAAGTTTTTGTACGTGAGTTTGAAGATGAATCGGTTGATGTAGAGGCTAGCTTGTATAGTGGAGGCTTTTTAAGCAAAGCCGAAAAGGATTTTTGTACCTCCATACATTATGCAACGCCAGAAGAGTTGCCAACATTGATTAAACGCAGTCCTACGCCAAGGTTAGCGGAGTTGTTATTGCGTTTTATCGGGCGTAACCATCCCGAACAACTGACTTCTGGTCAACTTACTTCCGAGCAACAAACAACATGGCACAACCATTGTTTACAACTCGCTCAGCCTATGGCTAATAAACTATCATTCAATCAATACTTTGCAGAAATTGAGCAATGCAAAACGATGTATGCGTTAAACTCGCCACAACAAGTCGTCTTAGATGCATTGTTCGAATATGGCAGAAAGCATCCGTTCTATGCAAAATAATTCAAGTAAAATATCAATTGCGCAGATAACATTAGATAAGAAATTTATTAACACATGGATTGAAGTATCAATGGAGCCTGTAAATGCAAGGTGTTAAGTTTCAATTTAATGAAAAAGAGCAACATGTCATTGTATTGGTTGACGTCAGTCAGCTAACCGGTCCTATAGACACCGCACAATTAATCACTCTTTTTTTAAGGACTCCACACCAACAATATTTTCCATTAACTGATGAAATCGGCAAGTTTATTGACGATATCAATGCCGATTTGCAACAAGCTAACGCTGTCAAACATGAAACGACGTTTGCGATCATTAAAGACGCACAACTAGTGTTGACTGTGGCCGATGATAAAATGAGTGCCCGCTTAGAAGTGACCGCCCCCTATGGTGGTAAGATCCCCTCGACATCCGAAGCGATTACATTTTGTTATGAAAAATTGGTGACGAGAGGGATTAGCCGCAAGCGCATCGAAGAATTACTTGAACGTGCTGCAACATTAAGTACTGGAAAATCCATCAGCGAAGTCATTGCCAAAGGCTTACCTATAAAAGAAGGTAAACCCAGTGAGTGTATGCACTTGGTAGAAAATGCATTAGAGCGAATTCTACGACCCAAAATTGATGATAAAGACATCGCAGATCGTGATGGTATGCCTAAATTTGATGGTTTTAAAGTCCGAGTGGATGAGGTTTTTGTCAGTAATGGGGTCAATGTTGGTTCGGGTAATATCGATTATCGAGGTGCCGTAATCATCAATGGCGATGTCGCAGATAAAATGAAAGTCATCGCCAAAGGCGATATTACGGTCAATGGGTTTGTAGAATCCGCTTATTTGGAAACCAAAGGCGATATTATCATTACCCAAGGCGCTGCGGGGCAAACGGTCGATAATAATACAGTCCCCAATTGCGTCATTCGTGCAGGTGGTACTGTCTGTATTGAAAATGCACAGGGCTTAGATATTATCTGTGGCGGCGATTTAATTGTTCGTAAACAACTCGCGTTCTCAAGAATAGTATGCAAAGGTAATATTTTTGTGGGTAAGCAAGATAAAGCCGATGGCATTTTAATCGGCTGCCAAATTTCAGGGCGCGGTGAAATCACTGCAGGTGTCATTGGTGCCACCTCAGGGAGTAGCATTTCGATTGATTTCACCCAAGAGTATAATAATGTACATCGAGCTGCTACATCACTCAAAAAGCAATACGAGTCATTGCGATCAACTTACACTCAACATCAAAAATCGTTATTGGGGTTTAAGGGCAAGAAGCTTCCACCTGAACTCAGTAGTAAAATTAACCTGTTAGAAACTGCGATCATCAAAGAAAAGCAGCTACTCAACTGGCTTAAAGAAAAAATCGTAGAAAATAAACATCAACAACAACAATTTGCGCAACATTTAACTATTAAAGCAACGCATACCTTACATTCAGGGGTTAATGTAATTATCAATAAATACACGTGGAAATCCAAACAACAGTTTGGTCCGAGTAAGGTGTTTTTTGCTACTTCTAAATGGGAAATCACTCCCTTAGTATAGAACTCAGGAAGGCGTTACCCTAAATCAGTGTTTAGGTGTTGCGGATCCGGAAAGGTTGTTTGATTATTAGCTTTTCAATTTCACTTTTCGATACTGCGGCACTGTAATAAAACCCTTGCACGTAATCACAATTTGCGATGTTGATTTTTTCTAGTGCAGCTTTAGTTTCAACCCCTTCTGCAACCACTTTAATATTGAGGTTATGACACGTTTTTACCAAATTGTTGATTAACAATTGCGTATCTTGGTTGTACTCAATATCTTCAAGTAATGCTCGATCTAACTTAAGTACATCTATTGGCAGTTTAGTCAGATACGCAAACGATGAATAGCCCACGCCAAAATCATCAATCGCAATTTTAACCCCTAGGTTCTTTAAGGCATTGAGAGTTTTTGATGTGGTATTTAAATTTTTGATTAAACTGGTTTCAGTCACTTCAATTTCTAGTTTTCGTGGATCGATATTGTATTTGTGCAACGCATCTTGGATTGTCTGAACTAATTTTATATTTAATAGTTGGCTAGCTGATACATTAATTGAGAAGGATTGGAGTTCGTGTGAAATCCGCGATAATCGGGACAGTTCAGCTAAGCCATTGTCTATAACCCAGTCACCAATGTCATGAATCTGGCCATCCGCTTCAACTATATCAATAAACTCACCAGGCGATACCCAACCTAAAGAATCATGCCGCCAGCGTAATAATACCTCGGCACTTTCAATTAATCCGGTCTGCATTGTGATTTTAGGTTGATATACCAAAGAAAATTGATTCATCTTTAATGCTCGAGTCACGTCGGACTTGATAGTGAGTTGGCGTTGTTTTTTTAATAAGTATTGGTTGTTTAACGCCATGAATTCAGAGCTCGCATTAATCAATACAGCGGCTTCTTGCAGGGTTTCAACGATAAAACTAGTCGTTTTATCCAAGTCTTCAGAGGAAATGAAACTGACGCTCACATCAACTTTGTTATCTTCAATCTGATGCCAACTATCCTGTTCGATACCCGATACTAAGCGCGAAAAATCAATCTGTACATTTTGTTCATGGCAACCATGAGTGAGTATAATCACTGCGACATCACTAATGCTATAAAGCGAAAATTGTTTACCCCAATGATTCGAAATGTACTGTTGTAATTTACTAAGCAATGGCTCTAGCGCAACGTCATGACGCTTTAAATCATTGGCATTCGTTAGTTCAAAATAACCGATACTAAATGGAATATTTTCATACACAAAACTCTCAACTGCACCATTGAATTCGTTGATATTATCAAAATATTTGGATTGTTCTAAGGAGGTGTCTTGGCGCAGCTTAGTTTCATAGTGCACAAACGCATTTGCAATTTCTTGCAGCAACACTTTGTTGTCCCAAGGCTTAGTCAAAAACTTAAAGGCACTGCCTTGATTCATGACTGCTAACACAGAATCAAAATCAGCATAGCCACTCAAAATTAAAGAGACAACATCAGGGCGATTAATTTTAACTTGCGCTAAAAATTCACCACCGTTCATTACGGGCATGCGAAAATCAGATAAGATAACTTGAATAGATTCATCCGCTAACAAGGCTAATCCTTCTAAACCAGACTCAGCAGTAAAGACTTCGTACCCTGCTTGTTTAAACATGCGTCTCATAGACTTTAAAATATTAATTTCATCATCGACGATCAGTACAGTCTGCTTAGATTGACTCATTGGAGTTCTCTTGGTTATCAATTAAAATGTTGCCGCAGTTTCTATCCTAAAACGATGACTACTCTCTACAGTGCCGGTTATGGTATCTAGTTGGCTATAACGAACTCCAACCCATACAGAACGACTGATTCTATATCGGACACGAGTATCAAATCCTTTAATATTTGCGGTCGCAAATCCTGCTGTTGCATTTTGTGCAAATTCACTGATGACTCCGAAGCGTTCAATTCTAAAAAATCGTAAATGAGCTTGGTAATCTCCTTGTTTTTTTAATTTACCATAATTAACCTGAATAGCGAGTGATTGGTTTTGTTTATTACCAGAGATTAATTCAGGTGCATCCAAGGTATATCCCGCATCAACCCCATAACGCCATAGCCCAGTCTCAAAAACACCTGAAAAACGAAGAGATTGGTGATCATACTGTGTATCACGCTTGGCAAATTGCGCACTCCCTCCCTGATAATCGACCCACCAGGGCGCTAATACTAGTTTACCTTGGGCTAAGGGAATACTGGTTTCATATTGTACAATTACCAGTTTTCCGACGGTATCAGTTGCCCCATCAAGCGGCTTAAGCCATGCAACTCGTGCTTGATCACCAGACCCAAATTGATAATTAGCATGGACACCTTGGGGGTTTAACTGGCGATCCCAAAACGTATCGGTTTGATTAGCAAACGCCCAAGGCTGTTTGCCCACCGTAATCGTTATTGGTTTGGTGCGATATTGCATAAACAAACGTTCAACAAAAATATCAGAATCCGGCTGAGGTTGAGAATTAAACTTAATGACAGTAATAGCTGGAACATTTTGTCGATTTTTCAGCCCCGTTGATAGACGCGAAACAAATGTAAACTCAGCATATTTCGCAGTAAGACCTACTCGGCCAATAAAACGTAAACGTTGCCGTGGATTTCTAACGGCAAAAGTTTCATTTTCAAAACGTAGCATGGCATTGCCATTTATCCCAATGGAAAAGTGCCTTTGTTCCTCAGCTTTTTTATTCGTTTTTGCTTCAAATGCTGACACATTGGTCGATAAATATAATGAGCTTAGGAGTAATAAGTACAAACATGATTTCATTTTCATTCCTTGAAAATAGTAATTGTGGTTTTTCCTAGTGTAATCTTGTGTCGCAATTGTCGCAAATTTCTTTTATGTCGCTTTGCCTTTTTTACACTACGCTTAATACAAGGACTTAACTAGCGACAAGAAATAAGAGGTGAAAATGGAATATCTCACTACCGGTAACATAGCAAAACAACTCGGTATCACACCTAGAACGGTGATTCGTTATATTAAAAAAGGAGTATTAAAAAGTTACAAGCTACCCGGCAGAGGGAATAACCGAGTAGCAAAGAAAGATTTCATTGCGTTTTGTAAAGCCAATGCATTGCCATTAACCAATGAAACTGCTGTCATTGAAGAAGCCGTAAAACGACCTAAGGTGCTAATCATTGACGACGATATCAACGTTTGTAAAAGTATTTCAAGGGTCTTAAAACGCCAATACATCGACACGATTATTGCCCAAGATAGCTTTCAGGCAGGAGCATTGCTGTATGAACATAAGCCACAGATCATGACGTTAGATTTACACATGCCCGGTATTAATGGCTTAGATGTATTACGATTTACCCGTGAAAACCCTGAATTTGTGAATATAAAAATTATTATTATCTCTGGCACCGCCATCGGGAATATGCAACAGGTGCTGATTGATGGTGCTGATGCGATCATTCAAAAGCCCTATTCCAACCAGACGCTTATATCGACCGTTCAACAACTTGCCCAAGGAGAATGACCATGCGCATGCTTATTTTTATGTTTTTAACGTTATCGCTGACATTGTCAGCCAATGTGCTCGCGCAAAAGTTAGCACCAAAGTCTCCCTCAAACAAAACCCTCACGTTTGGTATCGTGCCACAACAAGCTAGCAATGTATTGGCTAATGCATGGGTGCCATTAACTCAATACTTATCTGCCCAAACAGGCTTAACCATCAAATTTGCTACGGCCAAAAACATTCCTAATTTTGAGCAGAGATTAAGTGAAAATGCGTATGACATTGCGTACATGAATCCTTTTCATTACGTTTATTTTGCTGAATTTAATGAATATCATGCGATTGCAAAACAAGCCAATAAACAGATAACAGGTATTTTAGTCACACGTATCGATAGCAACATTAAATCAATCCTCGACTTGCAAGATAAAACGTTGGCATTCCCTGCTCCAGCAGCATTTGCCGCTTCTATTTTACCTCGAGCAGAATTAACGTTGAATAAGGTTGATTTTGTCCCTCGCTACGTGTCATCACATGACTCTGTCTACTTAAATGTCAGCAAAGGTTTTTTTATTGCCGGTGGCGGTGTGATGCGCACATTTAACAACATGCCTGATGACATTCGCGCTCAACTGAAAATATTATGGACCACTCAGCCATATACCCCTCATGCGATTGCGGTATCACAATCTTTGTCAATGGAGGATAAGGTTGCCATACAAACTGCTTTAGAAAATCTGCATACAACCGACAAAGGTAGAGAAATTTTAAAATATCTCGGCATGGAAGCGTTTGTCATAGCACATGACACAGATTGGGATGATGTTAGAAATTTAAATATATCTAAAGGGCATGTTAAAGTAAAATGATTAACACACTGCGTAGTAAAATAGCTATTGGTGTCACCTTTATTGAGGCGGCATTTTTGCTATTTTTAGCAGTCATGGTCACCAGTTTAGTCAAAGACATTCTGCATGATAGCTTGACAACTAAAGCCCAAATAAGCTCACAACTTTTTGCGTCAATGACCACTGATGCAATTGTGACTTATGATGTCGCCTCCCTTGATTCATTTGTAAATGTCATCTTACAACAACCCGATATCGCCTATGCACGGGTGCTGGGACCTAATAATAAGGTCTTGGCACAAGCCGGTTCAGCTGCCATCTTGGCCAAAACTCGTAATTTTAACACGTCAATTAACAAGGTAAATGATGATATTTTTGATACCTATGCTGAAATTATTGTTGATGGGCAATTATTTGGTCGAGTTGAACTAGGGATGCAAACCAACTCAATTGCGGCCTCAATTTACGAAATTCAATCTGTCGTCGCAGGCGTAGCATTTGCAGAAATCATCTTTGTCAGCATTATCTCGTTCATCTTTGGTGGCTATCTCATTAAACAATTAACTCAACTGAGAGTCAGTGCAGAAAACATCACGGCCAAACTGACTACCGGCGAAAAAATCACAGATAAAATCAACACCCTTGATAACGATAAGGAGATATCCGTTGTCGGAGAAGCATTTAATGAGCTGATCGACGCATTAAATAAACAAACTCGACGCACTAAAAAATTTCAACGTGAACTATTTGAACTTAACGAATCATTAGAAGAGCAAATAGTTAATCGTACATCCATGCTAAAAAAGAGTAATCGTAAGTTACAAGAAATAAACAAAAGCTTAAAAGAAACCCAAGCACAATTAAGCCAAGCAGAGAAAATGGCATCGGTAGGACAACTTGCAGCTGGTGTTGCGCATGAAATTAATAATCCAATTGGCTTTGTCAAAAGTAACGTCGATAGTTTACAGGGTTACAATGATTCGTTTGCTGAAATCCTACATTGTTTACAACAGTTTATCGCCAGTGATGATGTCTTTGAACGGCGTAAACTTAATCAAAAAATACAGTCTCTGTTAACTGAGCATGATATTAATTTTATTTTAGAAGATAGTATTGAGTTAATTAAAGAATCTAAATATGGATTAGAACGCGTCAGTGATATTGTATCTGGCATGAAAGCATTTTCAAGAGCGGATAATGATAATAAACAATGGTTTAATATCAATAATTGTATTGAAACCACCCTTAAAATGGTATCTATTCAGCTCAAATATCATTGTGAAATCAGTACACAATTAGATGCAAACATCCCAAACATTAAAATAAATGTAGGAAAAATCATTCAAGTGTTAACCAATATACTGGTTAACGCTGGGCAAGCGATTGAAGAAAACGGTAAAATTGCGGTTAAGAGTTCTATGAACAATGGTTTTGTAGAAATTGCAATTACAGATAATGGCTCAGGCATCAGCAAAGAAAATATTGCTCAATTGTTTAACCCTTTTTTTACGACTAAACCCGAAGGCGATGGTACAGGTTTAGGGCTATCGATCTCGTTTAGTATAATTAGAGAGCATGGTGGTGAAATTCTAGTCAACAGCGAAATTGGAGTGGGTACTTGTTTTACACTACGATTACCTGAAAATTTAGTCTGTTTATTATCCGACAATACCACAAATGTTTCGCTAGCATAAATATGATGCGCTTATTGGAATCACAACATTGACAGACATGACTGCAGAAAAGACGCAAGTAACCTCACCTCACTTTACGGTGTTGTTTGTCGATGACGAACCGAGTATTTTGCGTTCGATTAAACGTATTATTCATAAAACAAACATTAACATGTTAACAGCGACGAGTGGCCAAGAAGCGTTAGAGTTATTTGCTACACACGACATTACAATGATCGTGTCTGATATGAAAATGCCCAATATGTCAGGCTCTGAATTACTAGAAAAAGTTGCTCAACTGTATCCAGAAACTTATCGCGTGATTTTAACGGGGTTTGCCGATCTAGACTCTATCATGCAAGCAGTTAATCACGGTGGGATCCATCGTTACATTCAAAAACCGTGGGATAATCAGGATTTATTGCTCACCATAAAAGATGGTTTACAATTCACCAAACTCAAACGTGAAAATCACACGTTACAACAAAAACTGTTCAAGCAAAATCGTGCTTTAAAAGAGTTAGCGCAGTCATTAGATAAAAAGTTGAACTCAAAACTAAACAAATCCAACTAGCTTTAAAGAAGATCAAACACGAACAAAGCGCGTCTGAGAAAGTGCTATTTAACTGTATATCGGTTCACCCAGAATTAGATGGCTTGTTTGCTCAATCCGTCAGTAAACTTGCAACCGAACTCGCCAAGGTAATGAAGCTACCAACGACAGATATACAGCATATTCAACAAGCTGCATTATTGTGTCAAATTGGTTTGTTGGGCAAAGAAGTGCATTTATTTAATACTGCTTTTAATGATTTAAATTACGAACAACAAAAAGCGTATGTGCGTCAAGTTGATGTCGCGATAATGATGTTGTCCCCTCTACCGCATCTTCAACCTGTCATTGACATTATCCAAAGTCAGTTTGAATACTTTAATGGTCAGGGCTACCCCGACATGTGTGTTGGCAAAGATATTCCTGTCGGGGCGCGTATTTTATTTGTTGCTCGTGATTTTTGGCGCTATCGTATTGGTAAAATATCGTCTAAAAAATTCGATGCGATTGAGGCTAAAGCAGAACTTAATCGCCACAGAGGCACGAAATATGATCCTGACATATTAGATGTATTAGCAAAACTTGATGTATTACATGAAACCTTGCCTGATGATGGTTCCAAAGTACTAGCGGAAGTCAAAGTGGGTATGGAGTTAAGTAAAGATATCTACAATGAAAAATACGTATTAATGTTAGCTGAAGGTCATATTTTCACAGAAGCGACAATTGTCAAATTAAAGCAATACGAACGTAATCACAAAGAACAATTACGTATCTTTGTCACGGCATAAGGGTATCGTCAGCCCCACCCTATGCCGCTAGTACTTTACTCTTATAGCGTGATTAACACCCCTATTCCTTGGGCTAACGATACCGGCACATTCAACTGTTGAGTGTACTTATCCCACATTTGTTGACGTTGTTGTGCGGTTACCGCTTGGCCATTAACCTTTATCACTCGCGGCAAAGATTCAATATTATGGACCACGTAGGTAAGCGCACGTGTCGTTGGGGCGTTATGGTAGTCCCCTTGCACTTGCGCATCGATGGCAATGATAGAATCAGTCGAGGCACTACTAAAATGAATACTTTGATAAGCATTATTTGCAATTGAATCCGGCGCGACACCATCATCTTCGAGCAATCGATAATGACTCGAACCAACACTTTTATCATGGTAGTAATGCATCGTCATAGCTTGCGTCGAATACTGTTTTAAGTGCTGTTGAGCGTCGACCATAGGGATAAACGCACCGGCTTTAACTAATAGCGGCAGCTTGTTTAAAGGCGCACTCACCTCGACGATTTGGTTCCCCTCATACCGCTCACCGTCAAAATAATCAAACCAGACTCCATCGGGCAAATCGATATTAACCGCTGTAACATTTGGCGCTGTGACAGGATGAACTAAAAAACTATCGCCCCATAAATAACTAGCCGACTGGGTGAACTGTTCGCTGTCAATAAAGCTCACTGGTCGCATTAGTGGCATGCCGGAGAGGCTATTTTCCATTGCTAACGTATAGTTATAAGGTGTCAGCGCATAGCGTAACTTAATATAATCACGTGAATGGTCTTTGACGGGTTGTGCATGAAACACCGGTTCAGAAGGAATATGCTCTTGGGCATGTGGTCTGAATACTGGAGAAAACGCGCCCAATTGAGTCCAACGCATATATAGTTCAGGATCAAACGTCTCCCCACCAGCGAAGCCCCCCACATCCGAATGAATATATCCTAGGCCTAATACCGACATTTGCAGTGCCAGTTCAACTTGGGGTACGAGTCCGCCCCACTCTCTTGATACATCACCAGTCCAGGGGATCAACCCGTAGCGTTGCGAGCCCAAAAACCCAGCTCGCATCATCACAAATGGACGTATAGAAGGATCTAACTGTTGTTGATGCTCATAGACCATTTTGGCCCATTGATGCCCATACACATTATGGATCTCATCACCGGTGACAGTTAACTCGCCAAATTGATGTAAACTATCCGCAGGGTGTACTTCTGGCTCCCCCAAATCGCCCCACCAACCGGTCACACCTTGTTGATATAGTTTGGTGTAAAATTGGTTGAACCAGCGTTGCGCATCTGTATCAAATACATCAACCAAGCCTGTATTACCAAAATAAAAATCAAAACGGCGTGGTTGACCTGTGTAATTCTTGGCTAACGCTTGATTGGCCACTGCTGATTCCCATTGCGCTGAACTCGATAAGATAAACGGTTCAGTAATGACGATGGTATTGACACCTTGCTCGGTAAAGCCTTGAATCATTTGTTCTGGCTCAGGGAACGCGACGCGATCCCAATCAAGATTCCCCATGTGGCCTTTTATGTCTGGGCCAAACCAATACAGATCGAGCACAACAGCATCTAACGGGATATCAGCATCAATAAAGGCTTTTACCGTGTCTTGTGTTTCTTGTTGGGTACGATAACCAAAACGTGAGGCAAAATTTCCTAACGCCCAACGTGGAGGTAATGGCTGTTTACCAGTAACTTGTGCTATTTGTTGAGATACCTGAGTGATATCTTCACCTAACACAACAATATAACTTGTGCGCCCAGCAACCGCTTCAAACTGCAATACATCTTTATCAGTATGTCCGATATCCAAAAACCCATTCGCGGAGTTATCAAACAAGAGTGCGTAGTTTTGATCGGAAACTACGGCAGGTAAAGAATAATACATCTGATTAGATTGCGTGGTATAGCCATAATGTGCGCGGTTATATAGTGGCATGCGATGGCCTCTGCGATCCATTCCTAACACACGCTGGCCACCGCCCATGAGCTGCTCATCAGCATCCAAGGAAAAGCGAAAACCACGTAATGTTTGGGTAAAAAACAACCCTACTTCTTCTTCCACAACCACCGGCTGTCCCGTTAAACCAAATGCAATTTGACCTGTATTAGGATTAATTTTTGCGTAGCTTTTTGTAGTGAACAGCTCGATATGGCTCGGTGTCGTATTGACACTTGTTGTGGCTAAAGACGATCGTTTGGCTAATGCAAATGAAGGTAGTTGACGACTATTATCAGGTTCATAAAACACCTCAAAACTATGTTCTGTTAACGCTGTGATTCGGACCGTTGCTTGAGGCAATTGATAAGTTAAGATACCTGGTTGATGATTGAGTTCACTGACTGCATCGACTGTGTTTTGCGCAACAGATTTAGCCTGTGCACCACCGGCAAATGTAAACGAGAGTATCGCAATTGCATAGGTGGTATGTCGCACACAGCGAGTGATATTAAAAGTTGAAAATGACATAATGTAATTCCTAATTAGCACTTATTACTGCGCGGTAGGTGTTGACCAAGTGATTTCAAATACCGCTGAATCAAGTGGCGCCAAATTAACAGAAAATCTGGCATGGATTGTATTATCAACCACTTCAACACCACCCTCATTAGTTACGCGTAACGTCGTTAACCCACTATTTAAAAGATCCTTCATGATATAGTCCCCTACAGGCAAGTCCCACTTGTGTAACACATCATGAGGCACTGACAACCTCGTTTGCAGGCTCTGTTGTGCATCAAAATTGTTCACGACTAACAATGCGACATGCTGTTGTTCGCCCTGCTCATTCACACCTAAATCGGCATACCTAGCAAATGAAAAATGCAATTTCCCATATCTAGATTCTTCAAGATTAGTGTGATGCAAAGGGATAGAATTACCTTTCATTGCTGGATGATTAGCTGAGATATTCAAGACATTAACATGATACTCCCTAAGGGCTTTTTCGAGGGCACTTAACTGACCGCCATCAAACTGACCATCATTCATCCAACGTTGATGAGCTGGCACACCGGCATAATCAAAAATGGTGGTACGGGTCGGATCACCAAAGCCTGTCTCTTCACTGCCATCTTCACCCACTTCTTGACCAAAATAAATCATCGTCGGGGAACGAGAAATCAATGCCGATACAACTAATGCCGGTTTGCCTTTGTGCATATCACCTGCAAAATCTGGACTAGCGATGCGTTGTTCATCGTGATTTTCTAAAAAATGTAACATGTGTGGCTCGATGTCAGCAATTTGCGCTTGAATATGTGCCAAATTAGCCGCATCACCATGACCTTGCATCACCGCTTTTAGGGAGTCATAAAAATCGACTTTGTCATACAGATAATCCATTTTACCAATATGTAAATACTCCCTAAACTGGTCTGGGTTATAGACTTCAGCAAGTAAAAATGCATCGGGATATTGCACTTTAATCGATGAGTTTAAAAATGACCAAAACTCACTCGGTACCATTTCAGCCATATCATAGCGAAAGCCGTCGACACCTTTTTCTAACCAATAATGGGCGATATGATAAAACTGATACCATGAATCAGGTAAGGTTTTGTCTTGCCAAAATGCGTGATGCTCAGCGACCCCTTTTTGATCATAACCTTGTGGGAGTCTAGGAAAATCATACGCTCCATCAGGACTAACACCGTAATTGACTTTAACTGTCTCATACCAATCATTGAGATCCGGTTGAGCTGCACGTGAACCATTCCCCGTCCACTTAGCCGGATCTTCGCTGAATTGACCATCTTTTAACAGTGCCGGTTTGCCCCCTAACACTTGATAGCCGTTGCGCGACTCTGGCACACGAAAAGATTCGCCTTGCACGTAATAAAAATTATTGTTTGGCGCATAAGTTACCGTCGTATCATCTTTTTCACCCAGATTAGTGATCCCTTCAGGTCGAGAGATGGCTTCATATTGACGCGCGACATGATTGGGTACAATATCAATAATGACTTTCATTCCGTTTGCATGGGTACGGGCTATTAGTGCTTCGAATTCGGCTAAACGCTGTGCTGGATCAACCGCTAAATCAGGATTGACATTATAGTAGTCTTTGATTGCGTATGGCGAACCAGCCCTTCCTTTAATTACATCTGGATCATCATTACTGATCCCATAAGCGGTGTAATCATTGACGAGTGCATGATGTGGCACACCGGTATACCAGACATGAGATACACCTAACTCAGCAATGCCCTGTAAGGCGGTATCTGTGAAATCTGCGAATTTACCGATCCCATTTTGTTCGATCGTACCCCACGGAATGTTATTGGTATTTGTGTTACCAAATAATCGGGTGAAGACTTGATATACCACCGGCTTCCCGGCACCTCTGCCCTGCTGCATTTGCCATCCTTGTTGTTCTGGTAAACTGAGTTGCACAGCTTGAGAAAGCGCAACGCTTGTACTATGCGTTGCCGACTTAACAGGAGATTGATTCTGCTGCATTTGATTTTGTGGAGCTTGACTACAAGCGGTAAGTGCACCCATGACACTCAGTGCTATGATATTAAGTAAGTGTGCAGATTTGTTGGTGACCATCATATAATTGATTCCATATAAAAACGCGTCTAATTACGCATCAAGATTAATACGCTAAATATGCTTGGTATAGAGAATACCCAAAAAGGATGGATAGATCCCTTGCATACGTTTTCATAACGAAGATTAATTAAGAATGATTAAAACAACGTATAAATAAAGCTCGCTAATGAGGATTGTTGAGTCGCCACCACAATTCCGCCTAATAAGGCTAGAACAACGATAATGGGTAATAACCAGATTTTTTTGCGGACTTTTAAAAATTCCCACAAATCAGATAAAAATTCGCTCATGCTTTACTTCTTTTTAATGGATTAGTCATCATCTGACAGAAAGTGAGACTAAAAAGGTTTAGTTAAATGGTCTTTGTCTAATGGCTCATTTCGCTTTATGTAATAACTGTTCAGTTTTTGCGACCTGTGATGTTGATACTGTAAGCCTTTAGTTAGGCGTAAAATACAGCCTATTGGTGCAAATACCAAATAAAATACAAGTGCCAATAAGATCTGAGTGTTAATAAATCCTAATACAGAGGCGATCACCATCCATATGACATAAATAGGATAAATGGCTTTGGGATAAATAACCGCACTGACCAACAGATACGCGGCAATAAATAATGGCCAAAATGGAATACTTGCACTAAATAGCCAAGGTAATAACCCCATGAAAACGATGCTGATCAAGACACTAAACTGCCACGCAAAATCACGCAAACCTTTGATCTGAGTGAATTGCAACATCGGCAGCTGAATCTGTAGCCATGCACGCTTCACAATATTAATAACGTTAATCTTTGGCAAAGGTCACCTCTTTGGCTTGGGCTATGGCGGCGGCAGGCATAGCGGCTTTATCTAACAGCATATTACCCACAACTAAATAATCCATATCAGTAGCTAAAAAACAGCGAATAGCATCCGCTGGTGAACAAACGGGTGGCTCCCCCCGGACATTAAAACTGGTATTAATCAAAATGGGGACTCCCGTAATCTCATAAAACGCTTGGATCAAGGGATAAAAGTGTATTTGTTCTGGGGTGACAGTTTGCACCCGTGCAGAGTTATCCACATGTGTGACAGCTGGTATCGGCACTTTTCCTATCACATCAGCAACTAACAACATATAGGGACTAGGTGTGGTTAGCGCAAACCAATCACTCGCATGCTCTTGCAATACAGCAGGTGCAAATGGGCGAAAAGATTCACGTTGCTTAATTTTTAAATTCATAACCGATTGCATGGTCTCGGAGCGTGGATCGCCGATAATAGAACGATGTCCTAAAGAACGTGGCCCAAACTCCATACGCCCCTGAAACCATCCGATAACATAGCCATCGGCAGCTAATTGGGCTGTATGGCTGTAGATTAAGTCATTATCTATAGGGGTATACTCGACTCGCCATTGCTCGCAAGCAGAGATAATTTGTGTATTGGTATACTCTGGACCTAGATACGCATGCTGCATATCTGGTAAGTTTGTACCGGTGACGTCACCCAACTGATAACCATATTCTAATGCAGCACCTAAAGCTCCACCGGCATCACCAGCAGCAGGTTGGATCCAAATATCCGTAAACGGTCCATCTCTTAATAAACGTCCATTAGCGACACAATTAAGTGCCACCCCACCAGCTAAACATAGATACTCACACCCAGTGGTGGTATACAAATGCTGAGCGATTTTCAATACCACTTCTTCAATAACGATTTGGATCGACGCAGCAAGATCTTTTTGTTTTTGTGTCACCGGAGCATCATGCGCTAATGCCGCTCCTTCAAACAATTCACAAAAATCGTCGGTTACCATTGTGTCTCCCGCTGGATAAGCGAAATACCGCATATTCAGTGAAAATGAACCGTCTTCCTTCACATCAATTAAGTGCCTGTAAATGAATTCAACATAAACGGGTTTACCATAAGGGGCCAGTCCCATTAGCTTATATTCACCGGCATTCACTTTAAACCCACAGTAATAGGTGAACGCTGAATACAACAGTCCCAACGAATGGGGAAAATGCAGCTCCCATAAAGGCGTAAGATTATGTTTGTGGGAAGATGAGTTTTGAGAATTGGATTTTTGACCAATCCAGGCACTACTAGTGGCCCACTCACCAACGCCATCCAAACACAATACCGCAGCTCGTTCAAAAGGTGCAGGATAAAACGCAGAGGCTGCGTGAGATAAATGATGTTCACTAAAGCCTAATACTGGTAGTGCCGGTGTTTTATCGAGTGCTATTTGTGCTTCAATAGACGTGTTTTTGGCTTCTGCGCGACGGCGATGAATTAACGCTCGACATTCACGTCTGAGTAATTGCTTAAAGTAGAGTTTTTCTTTTAGCCAAATTGGCATCGCCCGAGCAAAAGAACGGAAACCACGAGGAGCATTTGCTAGATAAGTTTCTAATAAACGTTCAAATTTTAATAGCGGTTTGTCATAGAAAACAATCGCATGGATGTCACTCAGTTCTATTTGAGCAGTATTTAAGCAATATTCAATCGCATGATGAGGAAAACTAGGATCGTGTTTACGACGCGTAAATCGTTCTTCTTGAACAGCGGCGATGATCGCCCCATCCAAAATGAGTGCAGCTGCGCTGTCGTGGTATAAGGCAGAGATACCTAAAATGTATTGCTTAGTCATTATAATTATTGTGGCAATCTTTTATATGACTAATTGTGCCATAAAACCTGCGGGGAAGTTAATATTTTGTTAATTAAATACCTAGAAAGTTGTGAACCCAAGTTCAAACAATATATACTCGAAAACATAGTCACCTTGCATACCTGTGGATAATAATAATGAAAAAATCCCACACATTGTTTTACGTTATTTCACTCTCCATCCCGATTCTAGTTTTATTGGGATTGGAAGGGATATTACGTATTATTGGTTATGGCAATAGCCACCAGTTATTTATACCAGTGCCTAATCAACCTGCTTATATGCAACCTAATCCGCAAGTGATCCAACGTTATTTCCCCTCCCCTGATGCGGCGCCGAATGTTGCCATTGATACGCAGTTTTTTTTAGCTCATAAACCCAAGGACTCACTCCGGATTGTGGCTATGGGTGGTTCTACTGCTGCAGGGTTTCCCTATGGTCGGTTCGGTGCACCCGCTGGAATTTTGCAACATCGGTTAAAGGGGTTATATCCACAGCGTCATATCGAAGTGATTAATGTGGCGATGTCTTCCATCAATACCTATATGCTGCGTGATTTTGTCGATGAAGTACTGGCTATAGAGCCTGATGCTATATATATCTACGCTGGACATAATGAGTATTTAGGCGTTATGGGGGTCGGCTCTAGTTATCAGGGCTTGGGCAGTCATGGGCTGAACCTGTTGTACTTAACTCTCAAAGAGTGGCGTTTGGTGCAGTTGTTGCAGTCTATTTTACTAAATATAAGCTCCAGTAGTGATATCAGTCATGCCGACACGGGATCTGGTTCGAATAATCATGCATCGCGTACCGTTATGGCTAGTATTGCCAAAAACCAATCGATTGCTTTTGACTCACCTGCTTATCTTTCGGGGATCAGCCAATTTAACGATAACCTCCAACATATTATTACGCAATTTGGTATCGCTAAATTACCCGTATTTTTATCAACTATAGCCAGTAACGACCGCGATCAAGCGCCGTTTAATAGTACCTATCCATTACCCGAATCAGTGTTATCAGAAATTAACGCTGCACAACTCTCACTGTCCGACATTCAACGTATTTACCAGCAGCATAGTTATCACGCCCTAGTCAATTATCGTTATGCACAGGCTTTGTTAAATCAACAACGTGTAAACCTTCAGAATAAATCCACTGACAACAATCTTACCTTGAGCAACAAACACTTCACGAATGCACGTAATTTGGATGGTTTACGTTTTCGGGCCCCTGAGCACTTTAATGCCATTATCACTGAACTCGCTCAGGCAAACTCACATGTGCATTTGGTTAATGGCAAAGCGATGTTAAACGCAGCTAGTGTCGATGGCATCATAGGTAATGATCTCATGCTGGAGCATTTACATCCCAATGCTCAGGGGTATACTTTATTAGCGCACAGTGCATTAGCTGCAATGGTTGAACAAGGCTTGTTGCCGCCTGCGCCCTATCAAGATACGCAAAATATAGCGCAACAACATACTCAAGTCAGTGCTGCAGACATTATCTTTGCGCAACATAAAATCAATAACTTGACCTCGGACTATCCATTTACGCAAACACCGCAACCGGTTCCTAAATTAGTTCCCAATAATCCCCCTGAGAAAATCGGCTTGGCCCGTATACAGAACAATGATTACCTCGCACAACAAACCCATTTGGTGAATCATTACCAACAAACCCAACAATGGTTACTCGCTGCTAATGCTGCAAGTACATTAGCGGATGGCCTACCTTTTAATGCTCAGTATGCCCACGGAGCCGCAAATTTATATCGTCAAGCTGGCAGTTTTGATTATGCTCATTTTTATGCGTTACAAGCCGTTAGGCTAACCCCCAACGATATAAATATGCAATTGAGCTTAGCCCAAATTCAATTTAATAAACGCTTATTTGAGCAAGCGTTGGTGACGCTTAAATGGGTCTTGACGCTGCAGCCAGAGCATCCTCAAGCGCAACAATATTTACAACAAATTAAACAATATGCGAGCCCATCCTCATGAAAAAAACCGCACATACTTGGGCAATGTACGGCATCGCACTGGCTATTCCAGTGATCTTCTTTTTATTATTTGAATTAATCTTACGCGTTGTCGATTATGGTCAAGAATATCCACTGTTTATTGACAATCCGTCACATCCTGAATATCAATTGCCGCGCCCTGACATTATCAAACGCTACTTTGCCCAAGACCAACAAGCAGCGCAGCCAACCGTTAGTATGGAAGCCAACTTTTTACTTAACACCAAACCTGATAATGGATTTCGACTATTCGTCCAAGGTGGCTCTACTGCTGCGGGATACCCTTATGGCTTAGGTGCTTCTTTAGCCGGCATGCTTGATAGTCGTGTGCGTGCGTCCAAACCTGGACACTATGTCGAAGTCGTTAATACTGCCATGTCGGCCGTGAACTCTTATACCTTACTGGATTTTGCCGATGAAATTATTGCACAACAACCCGATGCTATCTTAGTTTATGCCGGACATAATGAGTTTTTGGGTATTTTGGGAGTTGGATCTAATTTTGTCGTATCAGACTCTGGCTTCTCGACACGCTGGTTCTTGCGCTTAAAACATTGGCGCGTGTTTCAGTTGATGCAAAATACACTCGCACAATTGTCTAATGAGGGTATGGCAGGATCAGCCGCCGCAGTGCCTGCTATTCCTGGCACTGAAGACAAATCAAATTCTGCACGCACCTTAATGTCACAAGTAGCTAAACACAAAAACATTGGCACTGATTCTGCAATTTTTAATGCTGGAATAAACCAGTTTCGTGACAACATGCACACCTTACTCCAGCGTTATGGTCAGGCTAGCATTCCCGTATTAATTGCGACTATCGCCAGTAATGAACAAGACCATCCACCGTTTGCAAGTCATCCGATCCCAGTCGATTTACTGCGCCAATTACAACAATTACCTACGTTAGCAAAGCCCAATCAAGTCACCACAGATTTAGCCTCGCTAATAAATGCGGCCGGTGCGTTAGCCCAACCTAGTGCTGAGTTGCATTTTAAGTTAGGCCAGTACTGTGTGGTTCGCCGACTCAATGCATGTGCACAGACCCAATTTGCGTTAGCGACCGAACATGATCTATTACGGTTTCGCGCACCAGCGGCTATCAATGAAGTCATACGTGAGCTTGCCCGGGAGTTTTCACATGTGTCACTGGTTGATGCGCAAGCGGCATTACGCCAACGCAGTCAACAGAATCTGATTGGCCGAAATGTCATGCTGGAGCATTTACACCCTAACGTCAGTGGCTATTTTGTGATTGCTAATGCATTTTATGAACGTTTATGGCAGCTCGAACTATTAGCCGACAAAAATCAACGGCAATACTATGTCGATGCAAACACAGCTTGGCAACGTCGGCCAATATTACCGAGTGAGGAATACAAAGGATTTGCTGATGTATTAACGTTAATGGCTGATTATCCATTTACGGATTCTCCACAACCGATAAATTTACCCACCCCACATAATTGGGAAACCGCATTAGGTAAAGCTGCTCATCTTAAACAAGTGAGTTGGCTGGATATGATGCAGACTGCGTTAACTCGATACAAAGAAAACAAAGATATCGAGATGGTCATTAAGACAACGCTGATCCTTGCTGATGCCCTACCCCATGATGGATACAT
>DBBN01000005.1:0-17096 GCA_002292215.1 Glaciecola sp. UBA983
GTTGGCGACAATGGGGCTACAGCCAATGTCGGTTATATGGGCGGAGATTTTAAAGGGGTATTGGATAATGTACAGTACATTACCGATATGGGCTTTAGTGCTATTTGGCTTACGCCTGTATTGGATAACCCGGATCAAGCGTTCGCTGGTGGCGAAGAAATTACCTATGGTGGGTCGTTTAAAGATGGCGGTAAAACTGGTTATCATGGCTATTGGGCGACCAATTTTTACAAAGAAGATGAACATTTGATTTCACCTGGATTAACTTACCGTGACTTCACGCAAGCATTGGCGCAACATGATGTTAAAGCGGTGCTGGATATTGTGGCAAACCACGGTTCGCCATCGTTTACTATGCCCATTGACCAGCCGGGTTTTGGCGAGTTATATGACGCAGATGGGCAATTAGTTGCTGATCATCAAAACCTGCCAACCGAGGCGTTATCGAGTGATAACCCATTACATGATTTTTTTCATCAATATCCCGATATTATGCAGTTATCAAATCTAGATGATACTAACATCGCTGTACAAGATTATCTCATTAACAGTTATTTGTATTGGATTGAGCAAGGAGCCAGTGCGTTTAGAATTGACACAATTAAACATGTTCCACACCGTTTTTGGAAAATCATGGCTGATCGCATTAGAGAGCAACATCCTGACTTTTTTATGTTTGCAGAAAGCTATGATTACAACGCAAATTTTATTGCGCAGCATACGTTACCTAAAAATGGTCAGATCAGTGTGTTAGACTTTCCTGGGCAACAAGCGATTACTCAAGTATTTGAAGCTCCTGAAAGTGATTTTGCACAACTCAATGATTATTTACATTTAACCCATGGTCCATATCATAACGTGTATGACCTAACGACTTTTTATGATAACCATGATATGCGCCGCATGAATGCGTCCGATGAAGGCTTTATCGATGCACATAATTGGTTATTTACCACTCGTGGGATCCCGGTTATTTATCAAGGTTCAGAGTTTGGGTTTATGCGTGGTACAGCGGAACATGCCGGAAATCGTAATTTTATTGGTCAAGAGACGTTAACCCAACAGGCTAATCATCCTATTCGTGAGGGCTTAATTGAGATTGCTAACATACGTAAACAATTACCCGCTTTACAACAAGGATTACAAATTCCACATGAGCTTAAAGGAGATAAAGCAAGTTTTTATCGCGTACTGCAAACGGCTGATACCCAACAAATTGCACTTGTATTACTAAATAAAAGCAATATAAATCAACCCTTTGTGATTAATCAGATGGTACAAGCCGGTACGTGGGAAGAGCAATTGTCAGGCGCAACA
The DNA here is from genome assembly GCA_002292215.1 of Glaciecola sp. UBA983. GTDB lineage: Bacteria > Pseudomonadota > Gammaproteobacteria > Enterobacterales > Alteromonadaceae > Opacimonas. The sequence continues at coordinate 1,318 of DBBN01000005.1, forward strand.
TTAACTGTTAGCGATGAGATAAGAACTCAAGTAGAGCCACATGGTGTGCAAGTGTGGGTATTGAATGAGAATGTGACGCAGCCTGATTTATTACAAGCTGCACAACATGCAATGGCGTACAAATAACGGTTATTATTCGGCAGAAGTATGCAACGTTAAGAGCTTTTTCTGACCACTAATTCAGCTGACATTAGTTGGTCAGAAACATGTTCGCCATTGATTAGTTTCAGTAAGTTTGCCACTAACAATTCACCAGCTAATTTGGTGTTTTGTTTAACTGTCGTTAACGCCGGAGTAGTAAACGCACTAACAGGAATATCGTCATAGCCAACTACCGCGATGTCTTTAGGACAATGTAATTGCTTGTCACGCATAGCACGCAGCACACCGGTAGCGATTAAGTCACTTGCACACACAATTGCATCAGGCATAATTTGCTCATCAAACAACATACTTGCTGCATCATGACCGGCTTCTTCAGTAAATATAGCATCAAACTGACCCATAAATTGGTCAGATAAATGATGTTTTGATAAGGCATCCATATGACCATTAAATCGCGCCATAAATTCGGGTGCTTCGGAACCTGCTTGACCGACAAAAGCAAAACGTTTGCGCCCTTGTTCAATTAAATGCTCTGTGACCATAAAACCACCTTGGTAGTTATTACTGCCAATAGAAATACCCGGATGGTTAGGATCATGGGCTCCCCAACGCACAAAGTGAGTTTCTTGTTGCTCTAGTTGTTCAATTTTTTGTTTGTAATCTAGGTAGTCGCCGTAACCAAGTAAAATCAAACCATCGGCTTTGTGACTGTCTTCAAATTCAGCATGCCAATCATCTTGTAAATTTTGAAACGAGACTAATAAATCATAGTCAGCAGCAGAACAGGCTTTGGTGATACTACCTAACATTGAGATGAAAAAAGGATTGATTTGAGAATCGTCAGATGACGGATCTTCGAACAATAATAAGGCAATGGTAGATGAGCGTTGTTTACGCAAATTACTCGCATTTTTATCAACTTTATAATTTAATTCTTTGGCTATTTGTTGCACCCGAAGACGCGTTTCTTCATTGACTAAAGTTGAGTTAGATAATGCTCTAGATACCGTGGATTGGGATACTCCAGCCAAATGAGCAATATCAAAAGAAGTGGACTTTGTTTTCATAACGCATCCTCAATAGGTGTTATTCTGGTTCTTATTATGTACTCAGTTATATCATTGAATTGCATAAAATGAAATTTTTATGCAAAGGATGGATAAAATTGTATTGCAACGCTATGACAATGGTATACTGCGGCTGTTTTTGATGTTTACCTATTTATATCTATATCAATTTTTAGAGGAACGGTTGTATGAGTGAAGAATTAGCTGCACGCCCAAGTAATTTTATTAGACAAATCATCGATAAAGATTTGCAGCAGGGTGCGCATCAAACCATTCAAACTCGTTTTCCACCAGAGCCAAATGGATACTTACATATTGGTCACGCGAAATCGATTTGCTTGAATTTTGGTATAGCTCAAGATTACAACGGTACCTGTAATTTACGTTTTGATGATACTAATCCTGAAAAAGAAGATATTGATTATGTCAATGCGATCATGGATGACGTCTCTTGGTTAGGTTTTAATTGGGATGGTGAGGTCCGGTATTCGTCTAATTATTTTGAACAATTACATGGCTTCGCCGTTGAGTTAATCGAAAAAGGATTAGCGTATGTCGATTTTTCAGATCAAGAAACCATGCGCAGTTTACGTGGAACGTTAACTCAGCCTGGTACTAATAGCCCATATCGTGATACGTCTGTGGCAGAAAACTTAGCGTTGTTTGCAAAAATGCGAGCAGGGGATTACAAAGAAGGCGAATGTTGTTTACGCGCCAAAATTGATATGACGTCAAGTTTTATGTGTATGCGTGATCCGGTTTTATACCGTGTGCGTTTTGCACATCATCACCAAACGGGTGATGCTTGGTGTATCTACCCAATGTATGACTTTACACATTGTATATCGGATGCAATTGAAAACATCACACATTCTTTGTGCACCTTAGAATTTCAAGACAACCGTCGTTTATACGATTGGGTGTTAGCCAACATTACGATTGAGGTTACGCCGCATCAATATGAGTTTTCTCGTTTAAACCTTGAATATACAGTGTTGTCTAAACGTAAGTTAATTGATTTAGTCACTGGCAATCATGTTAGTGGTTGGAATGATCCACGCATGCCAACGATAGCCGGTCTTCGTCGTCGTGGTTATACCGCAGGTTCAATTCGTGAATTTTGTACCCGCATTGGTGTCACTAAAATGGATAACTTGGTCGAAATGAGTATGCTTGAATCAGCTATTCGTGACGATTTAAACGTCAATGCACCGCGTGCGATGGCGGTATTAGATCCGATTAAAGTCGTTATTGAGAACTACCCTGAAGAGCAAGTCGAAATCTTGAATGCGCCTAATCATCCGAATGATGAGAGCATGGGGACACGTGAAGTTCCGTTTACGCGTGAACTGTATATTGAAGCTGAAGATTTCCGTGAAGCGGCGAATAAGAAGTTTAAGCGTCTTGTGATTGATAAAGAAGTCCGTTTACGCAACGCATATTTCATTAAAGCGAATCGTTTTGACCAAGATGCAGATGGCAATGTCACCACCGTTTATTGTACTTATGATCCTGATACCTTAGGTAAAGATCCTGCTGATGGACGTAAAGCTAAAGGCGTTATTCATTGGGTCAGTGCAACACACAGTGTACCTGCTGAGATCCGTTTGTATGACCGTTTATTTAATGTGCCAAACCCTGCAGCCGAAGAAGATTATCTGCAAGTACTAAACCCAAATAGCTTAATCATTAAGCAGGGGTTTGTTGAGCCTAACTTAGCCAATCTTGAAGTCGGCAAAGGTGTACAGTTTGAACGCACTGGTTATTTTTGCAGAGATAGCGAAGCACATAATTTGACGTTTAATCGCACCGTTGGATTACGTGATACTTGGTCTGAATAAGCACAAAGGTTAGGACCGAACGAACAATCAAAAAGCCTTATTTAAGATAGGGCTTTTTTAATTCATTCGTATAGTGAACATACTTAGCTATTTAGGCTGACAATCAATAGACTGACCATTCACCTTTACAGCTTGGTCACTCATTAGATAAATGTAACTAGGCATAATATCTAGTGGGGTTTTGAGTTGTTGTGGATCTTCTGCTGGAAATGCTTTGCCACGCATAGTCGTGCGAGTCGCACCAGGGTTTATACAATTAACACGTATATGACTATTGTCGTATTCGCTAGCCATGACTTGCGTCATCCCTTCGGTTGCAAATTTTGAGATTGAATACGTTCCCCAGAACGCACGACCTTCACGACCTACTGATGAGGTAGTAAAAAGGATACTGCCATGTTCGGATTTTTGTAATGCTGGTAGTACCCCTTGGGTCATTAAAAATTGAGCTATCACATTGACTTGCATGACCTCATTAAATTCAGTGCTAGTTATCTGATTAAAAGGGCACAAGTGGCCTAAGATACTGGCGTTGTGTAAGATCCCATCAAGACGGCCATATTGATCAATCAACATCGCACCCATATCGACATAATGCTTTTCGGTCGCGCCTTGCATATCGAGTGGGATGATACCTGGTTCAATATATCCAGCTGCTACGATTTCATCATAGACTGCTTCTAGTTTTTTAACCGTCTTACCTAACAAAATGACTTCTGCACCGTGTTTGGCAAAAGACAATGCAGCTTGACGACCAATTCCGTCGCCAGCGCCAGTGACTAAAATGACTTTATTTTGGAGTTCCGTTTGGGATGGAGAAAATAAGTGTGCTTGCACAATGAAAACCTTATAACGATGAAAACATAAACATAAAATAATAGAGGGTATTGTACCTAAAAATAACTCCATCGCATAATTGTTAAGCAAAGATGGCATGGAAGAGATGGAGAAAGAACCATAACTGCTTAATTTTATTAGTTAATATGGGTTTTTTACTGAAATAAGTTACAAAACATTAACAAAGTTTTGCAAATTGACATCAAAGGCAATAGACTTGTGATATGTTTAACTGGTCTAAGCACTTGGTTAGCGTATATATTCGCAACAATCTAATTTCATCGATGTGGTATTACCGCGTCGTTACAATAAAAAATAACAACAAATATAAATCTTTGGGAGATACAATGAAAAAATTGTTAATCAGCACCAGCGTTGCTTCGGCACTAGCCCTTGTTGGTTGTGGTGGCGAAACTATGAGCGATCTTCAAGCCGAAACCCCCCAGCAACAACCGTTATCGCGAGTTGTTTTTGATCCAGGTGCGGGTAACCTTAACATCCCGAACGATTTGTTAATGTTACCAGGCGACGATGGCTTTTTCGATTACACACTTAATATCCCAGTGGCTGATGCAACTGATTTTACGGATCCCCAGAATGCATTGAATGTATTAGATGGGTGGTCTGTATCACAACCTTTCGTTATTAACGTTGAAACCCCATCGGGTGTCAGTCTCGATGCCTCTACTATTTCTGCTGGCGTATCTTTATACGAAGCAACATTGGGCCTAAATCAATCTGATCCTGATTGTGCAGCTATTCCTGTTCCTTCAGCGGGTTGTAAAGTCGGTGACAAGTTAACGTTTGGTGTTGATTATGTTGTGTCATTAGCTGATAACAATACCATTGCTTTTGTTCCATTAAAGCCGCTTAAGCCTAGCCAAGGTTATATCTTAGTATTAACAGATGATTTAAAAGATTCAACGGGTCGTTCGGTACAAGGTTCAACAACTTGGGGTTTAGTAAATCAAGATCCTGCAACTTCACCATTAGGTTCGGAAGCACAAATAGGCTTACAAACTTTAATTAACAGTATTGTTGTGTCACTAAACCAAGTTGGTTTAGCTCGTGAAAATATCACTTACGCTGCGTCTTTTACTACACAATCAACCACGGTTGTTTTAGAAACGATCAAAAAAGTCATGGTAGGTGAATTTGCTGCTCGCGCCGCTGCTGGCGATCCTACTGCAGGAATGGCATTGCCTGCGATGACTGTCGTAGATGCGCCTGATGCACCTAATGCTATGGAAGCACTTGGTTTAGTTTCTGCTGAAGCGGTTGCTGGAGCTGTGCAGTTTGGTATTTCACAATTACCAAGCGAAGCTGCAGCATTAGTACCAGCAATTCAAGCTGCTGATTTTAGTGGCATGACGACATGTGGCGGCTTACTTACAGCAGCTGCGGGTGGTTTTGGCAATGCTATTCCACAAGTCAATGATTTCGCAGCGGAAGTAGCTGGTGGTGTTTTAGCTTCAGCAGGACCATTTTGTGCGGCGAAACATGTACGCGCTACTATTTCTTTACCTCATTTCTTAGCAATACCTCGTGCAGATAATCCACTTGCACCCGTCACTGAATTTATGACTGCTGCATGTGATAGTGGTATTGTCTTGGCTGGTTTTGCTGGTTTACCAGCTACTGTTCAAGCGACTTATTCAGCTGGTCCCAATGATGCAACGTGTGCTGCTGTAGGTTTACGTGATTTACAAGATGCGAATGGTGCACCGTTAGATCGTGATCGTAATGTCACTCGTTTTAGCCCAATTCCACAAGCTAAAGGTGGTAATGCGGGTAATATGACATTAGATGTACAAATTACTGTACCTGACCCAATGGTTATTGCTGCACTGGGTCAACCTGCTATGACTATGCCTGATGCTGGATGGCCTGTCGCGATCCTTTATCATGGAATTACACGTCAAAAAGAAGACATGTTAGCCATCACTGCTGCATTGTCTTTTGCAGGTGTGGCGACAGTTGCTATTGATCATCCATTACATGGTTCTCGTGGCTATGATTTAGATGGGGACGGCACTGATGAAATCAATGCGACCACTGTATCTGCAACGCATTATATGAACTTGCAAACTCTGCCAACAGCGAAAGCCAATTTAACTCAATCAGTTTCTGATTTGTTAGGTTTGCGTTTAGGCTTAAATGCAGTTATTGATACATCAACAGGCAGCATCGCTATGCTTGATGCCAGTAACGTATCAGTGATGGGCGTGTCTTTAGGTGGTATTGCAGGCGGTAACTTTGCTGCTGTAGCAAATACATCTATGGGGGGCGACTTAAGTGCATTAGATGGTATGTTTAGCGTTGCAGCAGCGTCGCTAGAATCACCAGGAGCAGGTACTGCACAATTTTTACTTGAATCACCTAGTTTTGGTCCACTTATAAAGAGCTTACTGTTATCGCAAGCAAGTCCTGACTTTGCTGCGTTAGTGGCAGGTACTTATCCTGCTGGTGCAACCGAAGCGCAAACTTCAGCGTTGGTTGAACCATTCTTAAACGCACTATCTGATTCACAGTTAGCGACGGTCAACGCGACATTTAATCAATTTGCCTTTGCTGCACAAACCTCGTTAGACGGTGCAGACCCAATCAGCTTTGTGAATACATTAGGTATGAATACACCAACACATGTGATGACAGTTGTGGGTGATGGCGGTACGAATCTACCTGACCAAGTTATTCCGGTTAGCACAGCAGTACCTCTAGCAGGTCAAGACGCTTACGTTGAGCAAGCTGGTTTGATGCAAGTTTCAGCATCAGCACAGTCTACTGAGCCTATGTCTGGTTATGTCTTGTTTAATGAAGGTGCGCATGGTTCATCATTGAGCCCAGAGTCAAGTGCTGCAGTTACATTAGAAATGCAAACTCAGGTTGCTGCATTTATTGCATCAGGTGGTAGAGTATTACCTATTACCAATACAACGGTTGTTGAATAAACGACTAATACCTGCTTTTAAAAAATAAAAATGTGTAAAGACCTGTTATGTTTATAGCAGGTCTTTTTTTGTTAAAAATTTGTAAATATGAACAATGTCGAGTAAGTTAAATACTCTTATAAAGGAGTATTCATTTTGCATAATAATCAAATTTCAAAACATGTCACATTAGCTCTTTCTACCTTTTCAATCCTAACACTAAGCGCGTGCGGTTCCGATCCTGTACAAGTTGTTACACCACCATCGGCGCCAGTCATACCCGTTGTTACACCAGCACCTGTTTTACCTGCTTTTGATCCAGATGGCGAACTTAGTGCCGATATTCGTTGGACAGAATATGGCGTACCACACATCATCGCTGATAATGTAGAGAGCATGGCATTTGGTGTGGGTTATGCGTTTGCTAAAGATAATATCTGTATACTTGCGGATCAAATCCTCAAATATAACTCTCAACGTGCCAAATATTACGGCCCAGATATGGTACCTGGAAGTGGTGATTCAGAACATTTAATCAATGATTTTGGATTTTTAACGGTTGGGATCCGACAAATTGCAGAAGATAATTATGCAAGTATGTCCGCTAATACTCGGGCAATGGCATCTGGGTACACGCAAGGTTATAACCAATATTTAGCAGATACCGGTGTTGCCAATATTGATCCGGCTTGTGCAAATCAACCTTGGGTTCAGCCATTAGAGCCGTTGGATATTTTTACTTATTCATTGGGCGTCTCATTATTGCCTGGTGCCGCGAATTTTTTGCCTGCGATGTTTGCTGCGGCACCTCCCGGTGAATCTTTTTTACCGCGTCCAGTTGGCATACCTAAAGTTGCACTAAGCAAAGCCAATACCATAGCTAATGCTCAAGCTAGAGCTCAAACAAGAACAGCCAGTAATGCTTTACCTTTTGCTGTAAATCCACAGTTTTCAATGCCTGAGCGTAATCCTAAAGAAATGGGGTCAAATGGTTGGGGTTTGGGTTCTGACATGACCGAAAATGGGATGGGGATGGTATTAGGTAACCCGCACTTTCCACATACGGGTAATTTACGTTTTTGGCAGTTTCATACCACTATCCCTGGTTTCTTAAACGTTATGGGTGGCTCGTTGATGGGGGTACCTGGTGCCGTTAATATCGGCTTTAATGAACATGTTGCATGGACTCATACCTTTAGTACCGCTGAACATTTTGTTGTTTACCAATTAAGTATGGATGACAGTGATACCCAGAGCTTGACGCATCTGGTAGATGGCAACAAACGGACTATATTTAGTAATGAATTAGAAATCGACGTGGCGACAGGACCTACAACGTCGATGCGTCTGGCAAAAACATCTTACTATACTAACTATGGTCCCATGATTGTGGTGCCTGGTAACTTTGGATGGGATGCAACAAATTCATTTGCGATAAAAGACGCAAACTTACCTAATTTTGATGTGGTTGATCACTGGTTTGCGATGAACTTAGCAACGAATATGGATGAGTTTAAACAATCCTTCAAAGATTATGACGGTGTGATTTTTAATAATACAATGGCAGCTTCTAAGACTGGGGAGGTCTTTTATATTGATGATTCAACCGTACCCGGTTTAACTGATACGGCAATTAATGCGTTAACCACTAATCCACTGTTAATAGGTACTAAACAGGCTGCCGGTTTTACCGTGTTACCAGGGTTTATTTCACAAATGGATTTTGTTGGACCTGTCGCGTATGAAGATGCACCCAAATATGAAGGGACAGATTATGTACAAAACTCGAATGATAGTTTTTGGCTAACGAACCTAGCGAAGCCAATTACGGGTGTATCTCCATTATTTGGTCAAGTGGGCAATGAGCAATCACTACGTTCGCGTATGGCGCATCAACTTCTGGCCGGTGCGAGTGGCAGTGACGGTTTGTTTTCAGCAACTGAAGTTGAAGAAGCTCTTTTAGGGAATGATAGTTATCTGGCGAATACGATTTTGACGGATTTGTTGAGCGCTTGTCAGGCGCAAGAATCAAACCCCGTCGATGTAAATGGCATAGCAGTTGATATTAGTGGAGGGTGCGCAGCATTAGCCATGTTTGACGGAAAGATGAACCTAGACAGTACCGGTGCACATGTGTTCCGTGAATTCGCCTTTGCTAGTCGTGGCAATATTCAATGGGAAAATGCTTTTGATGTAACAGATCCAGCCAACACACCGAATACCTTAGTTGCGAATGCCGTGACCTTACGACAGTTTGCTCAAGCAGTACTAAATGTTCAAGCTGCTGGTATCGCCTTAGATGCGACCCTTGGCGAAGTTCAGTTTGTGGAACGCAGTACAGCAGATGGATTAGCGTCAGGGCTTAAGTATCCATGGGGTGGGGCGCATAATGTAGAAGGTGGCTTTAACGTGTTTGATACCGATATTGGTAATAATGGAACACTGTTACCACGTCATGAATATAGCACCTTACCGAATACGCGTTTGAGTGCCGATGGCGAAGGCTATCATATCACTTATGGTAGTAGCTGGATGATGGTGGTTAATTTCACTGCTGATGGGCCACAAGCCAGAGGGTTGTTAAGTTATTCACAGTCACATGCTATTGGTGATGACTCAAATCTAGATCAAACCTTACTCTATTCACAAATGCCGCAATTTAGACCGTTTAGGTTTACTGAGGTGGATATTGAAGCTAATAAAGTAATGGAAATGACTATTTCAACGGCAACTGATGCAATGAATTAATGATACATTTATCGTGAATAAAGAGCCTTAGGGCTCTTTTTTTTGCTATTATCTAGCGCTCAACTTGTAACATTATTTTAAGAGGATAAGTGGTTGGAATTTTTATTTGAATATGGATTGTTTTTTGCCAAAGCAATCACGGTCGTAATGGCTATTGTTGCTGTGTTAATTGCGTTTGTGGCAATTGCAATGAAACAAAAAGGACAAGCAAGTGGTAAAGGTCAATTAGAGATCCGCTCGATTTCTGATGCGTTAGAAGATGTCACTGATTATGCAGAAAAAATGCTGTTAAGTGATGCCCAGCTCAAACAATTTATGAAAGATAAAAAAGCTGAAGAAAAGGCCAAGGCAAAAGCGGATAAAGCTGCCATAAAACGAGCTGCCAAAAATAAAATAGGGTCAGATCCGAATTTATCAGATTCACCGGCAAAAATTAGCACTGACAAGGCGAGATTATTCGTTATCAATTTCCACGGTTCGGTAGATGCGCATGAAGTAGCTAATTTACGTGAAGAAATTACTGCTATTTTGTTAGCCGCTGAAGATAATGACGAAGTTCTAGTTAATTTAGAATCGGGTGGTGGGGTTGTACATGGTTATGGACTCGCTGCTTCGCAATTGCAACGTATCAAAGCCAAAGGGTTAAAATTGACTATCTGTGTTGATAAGGTTGCTGCTAGTGGCGGTTACATGATGGCGTGTGTCGCGGATCGTTTAATTTGTGCTAATTTTGCCATTATTGGTTCGATTGGTGTGATAGCCCAAATGCCTAACTTTAATAAATTATTAAAGAAAAATGATATCGATTTTGAGCAACATACTGCAGGTGACTACAAACGCACTTTAACGGTATTCGGTGAAAATAATGACGAAGGTCGTGCGAAATTTAAAGCCGAGCTTGAAGAAGTTCATGTCATGTTTAAAGATTTTGTGAATACCAACCGTCCAAGTTTAGATATTGCAAAAGTCGCAACGGGTGAGTATTGGTTCGGTCTGCAAGCTAAAGAACTCGGCTTGGTAGATGAGTTAGCGACCTCTGACGATATTATTCTTGAGCTGAATAAAACACATGAGATATTTAGCGTGAAATATTCTGAAAAGAAAAATGTGATGGAAAAGTTAGGTTTTGCAGCTGAAAACACTATGTTTAGAGCATACAATCGCATATTTAACCAAAGCCAAACACCGATTAGTTAAATTGCGGCATACTTAGGAACGGTTTTTCCTAAAAAAGCGAGTTTCGGCACGGATATTTACCTGCAACGAAACTCGCTTTTTTTATGGTTGTCTATTTATGATTAGAAAAGATTAGCGTGGTGGACGTGCATTATGTAACGGCGCTAATACGGTTTCTTGCCAAAAACTTTTCACAGAAAAGCCACTTGCTGATTTTGACGGTTTTGCCGTTTTCGTAGTTGGTTTCTTAGTCGCCTTTTTAGTGGCTGGTGCTGAAGAAGCCGTCGCAGTTCCACCGGATAATTCCGCAGTCATTTCGGCGATAGCCGCTAAACGAATATTTTTTCCACCATCAACACTATACCAGCCACCTTTAGCTTCAATTTCTGGTGCTTTACCGTTTGCGGCAGTGTAGGCGTGAGTGAATTGTTCGATGGTTTGGTCTTTATCTAGTTTGCTCATAGTGTGTATGAAACCCTAAGTTAGTGTTAATATAGAGCATTATTTATATCGTTTTTTTTTATTAAAGTCTATTTGACGCAAATTAAGGCCAGTCTGTATGAACCACTTCGATCTTGAAAAATCTCTGAACACCCTATTAAGGAGTGATTCTATTACAGATTATTGTCCCAATGGCTTGCAAGTCCAAGGACGTCAAAATGTACAAAAAGTAATCACTGGTGTGACTGCGTCTCTTGGATTAATTGAACAAGCGATTGCACACAATGCTGATACGATCATTGTGCATCACGGTTATTTTTGGAAAGGTGAAAACCAAACTATTTGTCATATGAAGCAACAACGTATTAAAGCCTTACTTGCTCATGATATTAATCTATATGCCTATCATTTACCGTTAGATGTGCACCCCACATTAGGCAACAATGCGCAACTAGCTGCACGTTTAGGCATCATTAATGTATGTTCATTAGACACTAAACCTGAAGGGGTGTTAATGCGCGGTGAATTCCCACAAGGCATATCGGCAACAGAATTAGTCGCTCGCGTTGAACAGGCGTTAAACCGTAAGCCAATAGTGTTGGGTAGTGGTTTTACTGCTCCACTTGTTGCTCAAGAGGTGACCGAGGGGCGACTAATCAAACATGTTGCATGGTGTACCGGTGGTGGCCAAGGTTATTTGGAAACTGCCGCTCAAGCGGGGGTGGATGCGTTTATTACTGGTGAGGCGTCAGAACAAACCACACATATTGCGCATGAATATGATGTGACATTCATTGGTGCCGGTCATCATGCAACTGAACGTTATGGTGTACAAGCCTTAGGTGAATATTGCCAAGCTCAGTGGGATTTAGATGTGTCATTTATTGACCTGTCTAATCCTGTTTAATCTTACTTAAGAACTAAGAGATTTGTATTGTGAGTCAATCACCCAACAGCACCGATAAACTGACATTCTCAAAATCTACCGAGTCAGTAACATCAAACCAGATGCCGAAAACAGATCATGGTTTTGATGGGATCAGTGATAAATTTGCTCGAAATATATATGGCACAACGAAAGGCACGTTACGCCATACGTTATTGTGCTATCACTTACAGCAACTAGGTATTTTGCCAGAACGTTGCTCTGAAAATTCATCAGCGAAAACACTACGTGTGTTAGATGCTGGTTGCGGTCTAGGACAAATGTCGACAGAGTTTGCCAAAGCGGGATTTCATGTGGACGCAATTGATGTATCCGGAGAATCAATTAAATATGCTCAGCAACAAGCCTTAAAGGATAATATCGAGATTAATTATCGTGTTGGCCAGCTCCAAGATGTCAGCACAAATTACGATATCATTATCAATCATGCTGTACTTGAATGGCTTAGTGAACCTTTTGTTGCGATTGATTTATTAATCGAACGGTTACAGCCAAATGGCTATCTATCCCTAAGCTTTTTTAACAAAGATGCGCTCACGTTTGGTAACTTGTTGTATGGCAATTTTGATTATGTCAAAAAAGGCCTGAAAGTTAAAAAGAAAGTACGCTTAAATCCTCAGCAGCCGTTAAGCGTTCAACCTGTGTTAGCCTATCTAAAGGAAAAATCAGAAGTGAAGGTAACTCATGAAGCGGGGATCCGCTGTATTCATGATTATATGCGTAATATTGAACATCAAACCCTGCATTATACGGCGTTAGTTACAGCTGAAAAAGAATATTCAACCCAGCCACCATATAAATGGCTAGGTAAGTATTTTCATGTTGTATTGCAAAAACTATAAGAGTTTTGCGATATCTTTAGCAATGACTTCAGGCTTGGAAGTAGGTGCGTAGCGTTTAATGACTTCGCCTTCTTGATTAACTAAAAATTTAGTGAAATTCCATTTTATCCCTTCACTGCCAAAGATCCCTTTGGCTGAGGATTTCATGACCTTATAAATCGGTGCTGCATTATCCCCATTAACTTCTATTTTAGAGAATAATGGAAAATCCACATTGAATTTAGTAGTACAAAAATCGACAATTTCAGCATCACTGCCAGGCTCTTGTTTCCCGAATTGGTCACACGGAAATGCCAATACAGTAAAACCTTTATCTGCAAACTCATCTTGTAATTTTTGTAAGCCGTCATATTGTGGGGTAAAACCACATTTACTTGCTGTATTAACGATTAACAGGACTTTTCCTTTATACTCAGAAAATGCTTGGTCCTGACCATTTGCCAGAGGCATTGAAAAGTCATAAATATTGTTCATTATTCTTCCTTTATTATTTTTGCTAGTATGGAATGATTATTTGATTGTTTTGTCATCTGAAATAACTTATATCATATAATACGTATTTAAGCATAAAGTGGATTTTTACAAGGGTAAATATGTTAAAAAATGTCTCATTTTTAGGTTTAGGTGTCATGGGTTTCCCGATGGCTGGCTATTTGGCTAAAGCGGGTTTTAGTACCTGTGTGTACAACCGAACAGCCTCAAAAGCTGATGATTGGCAAAAGCAGCAACCATCAACGGCACACACTTCTACCGCCTCCACACCGGCTTTAGCTGTTGCGGATGCACAAATCGTCTGTATGTGTTTAGGCAATGATGATGATGTTCGTAGTGTAGTTTATGGTGATGATGGGGTGCTTGCTAATATGCCTGCTGGCGGCATATTGATTGATCATACAACCGGCTCCCAAACATTAGCGCTCGAATTAGCACAAGCTTGTCGAGCTCGTAATATTGGTTTTATCGATGCGCCAGTTTCAGGTGGTCAAGCGGGCGCTGAAAACGGTCAATTGACGATTATGTGTGGCGCAAACGCAGAGGATTATAAATGCGCTAAACCTGTTTTAGATGTGTATAGTCGTCATCATCAGTTATTAGGGGATGTGGGTGCCGGTCAACTGGCTAAAATGATGAATCAAATTTGTATCGCTGGCATAGTACAAGGATTATCAGAAGCCTTACATTTTGGTGACAAAGCGGGTTTAGATCGCCAAGCGGTCATTGATGTTATCTCAAAAGGTGCTGCTCAGTCATGGCAAATGGAAAATCGTGCTAAAACCATGATTAATAATGAATATGAGTTCGGTTTTGCAGTGGATTGGATGCGTAAAGACTTAGGTATTGCGTTGGATGCGGCACGAAAAAATGGGGCTAGTTTGCCTTTGACAGCCTTAGTAGACCAATTTTATGCTGATGTGCAACAAGCAGGAGGCGGCCGTTGGGATACCTCCAGTTTATTAACGCGTTTACCGGTTAGTAAGCCATAGTGTTTGATATGGCGCTAAGGTTAATGTTTGTTGATCTTGCGCCAGAACCATATTAGAAAGCAAGTCAGACCAGGTTTGCGTGCTAATCAGATTCACATCACTGATGCGGATGAATTGTTCTTGTTTACTGATGTTGGTAATACAAAAAACACTCTGAGCGCGGTCCATACTTTGTCGCCAATACCCAAAGCAATGTTCACCAAGTTGTAATGTGAACTGTGTCGCATTGGGATGAAATGCCGACTGTTGTTGACGAATATTGATCAGCGTTTTCATTTTATCTAAAATGATATAATGCAATGAGTTTTCATTATTTAACACCGTATCCAGTTTATTGTATTCCCAACGATGGCGATTGATAGAGCGATTCTGTCCAGTATTTCTCACCCGTTCAATGTCATTCATGGTGCCTAATAAGCTATGGATATAAACACCAGGGATCCCTTCCAAACCTAGCATAATGGTGTGCGCACACATAAATCGTGCGATTTGCCATTCATCCTCACCTTCATGCGTACCTCTACATGCATCAATCAATGCTATATTAATTTCATAGGGCGATTGCGAGCCGTCAGCAGCCGTTCGCCATGATATTTTGCCATTAAAATCTTGCATGGTAGTGACCAACTCATTGATTGTTTCAGGCGCTAATAGCCCTTCAGCAGGACGCAAACCAATCCCATCATGAGAGGCAATAAAGTTGAAGTAAGCGGTGCCGTTTTGAGCAGGAGGCATACTCATGAGCCATTGTGTTAACGCTGACGAATCTTGTGATACCAGCGTGTTAATGAGTAATGGGGGCAGGCTAAAATTATAAATAGCATGCGCTTCATTAGCATTACCAAAATAACTTAAATTTTCTTGGTTAGGGATATTCGTCTCAGTAATGATAATGGCTTTGGGGGATTTATGTTCAATCAATAACCGATATAATTTAATGATTTCATGCGTTTTTACCAAGTTAATACAGGATGTGCCAAGAGTTTTCCATAAAAACGCGACTGCATCGAGGCGAAACAACGACGCACCATTTTCAAGGTACAAGTTTATGATCCGTGCGAACTCAATTAACACGTTAGGGTTAGTAAAATCAAAATCTACTTGGTCATGTGAAAACGTACACCATACATGTTGCAAGCCATGTGATGTCTCAGTAGGTTTGAGTAATGGGCTAACACGTGGACGCGTCACCATACTGGTATCATCCTCAGGCGAAGCAGTCATGAAAAAATCATGGCCTTTACCGGACCCAGCAATAAAATTAGTAAACCATTGACTGCGGGCAGAGCAATGATTGATGACTAAGTCGAACATCAGGTTATATTCACGGCTCAGTTGATTGATGTCTCGCCAATCACCGTG
>DBBN01000005.1:17107-20588 GCA_002292215.1 Glaciecola sp. UBA983
GCTGGATTCACTGTTGAATAATCGATCACCGAGAAGCCATCATCAGAACTGTATGGATAAAATGGCAATAAATGCACATCCGTAACCACATCCGCTAAATGTGTATTTAAAAAATGATGCAACACTTGCAAAGGTGGATGCGTCTCATCAAAAATACTATCGGCATAACTAATCATCATTATGCGGGTTTCGTCCCAATGGTTTTGGTGTGCCCTAGGTTCAAATTGTTGCTGTAGACCATCTAGCGCTAATGCCCTAATTAATGCATTTGCAACTTGACTCAGATCGTCATTAAAATCCTGAGCCAGTGCTGGGTGTGTCACATCATCATAAATATTATGTAAGTAATACAAAATATCATCACGTAATTGTGTGCCACGGTCGATATTGTTCATATTATTTTCCTTGCGCTAAATCTTGATGATCTGCCTCGACAGCAGCTTCTAACTGTTCAAAAATATCAGGAATAGCACTTATGACTCGGTTCCAGCTTGGTATGAATGGGGTCTCCATGGGGTTATCAAGAAATGATTGTCCTGCCTTCATGATGTTTTGTGCAAAAAGTTCAACGGCTTTTTCTTCTTCATGTATATCTAATGTTAGGCCGTTCATGATGGCATCATTGCGGTATGTTTCGACAAAGTCTAATGCTATCCGATAGTAAGTGGCTTTGATCGAACGAAACATCTCAGTACTGAAGGTATTGCCTTGTGTCGCCAATTTTCGAAAGAGTGCTTTGGTGATATCAATCGACATTTTAGACAGACCACCGTGCTCATTATCATAAGATAAATCTTGGTGTTTATGGTCATAAACTTTAGCAATATCAGCTTGGCATAGACGATTGTGCGAATAATTACGATGCATTTCAGATAACACACCAATCTCCAAGCCCCAATCACTTGGAATACGGATATCGTTGAGTACATCACGACGAAACGAAAATTCTCCGGCTAATGGATAGCGAAATGAATCCATAAATTCAATATATTCGTTATCACCTAAGGTACGTTTTAAGGCGCGTAATAATGGTGTGACCAATAAACGAGATACGCGACCGTTAATTTTTCCATCCGCGATACGTGCATAAAATCCTTTGCAGAACTCGTAGTTAAATTGCGGGTTGGCAACAGGATAAATAAGACGTGCAAGTAATGAGCGGTCATAAGTTAAGATATCACAATCGTGCAGGGCGACCGATTCTACTTTATTTGCTGCTAACGTATAGCCCATGCAATACCATACATTTCGACCCTTACCGAGTTCTTTCGGCGCTAAGCCTAATGCTTGTAATTTAGCATCTAGTGCTTGTAGGCGAGGGCCATCGTTCCATAGGATCCGTGTGTGTTGCGGTAAACGACTAAAAAACTCACCAGCATGTTGAAATTGTGCTTTGTCAGCTCGATCCAGTCCAATAACAATTTGTGATAAATAGGGGACTTTGGCTATTTCATCAATAATATTAGGTAATGCTTCACCTTCAAGTTCAGAAAATAAGGAGGGTAAAATTAAGCCCATTGGACGTTGTTTAGAGAACCGCGTTAATTCTGCTTCGATGGCGGTAATCGGGCGTTCGTCTAAGTTATGTAATGTTGTGATAACGCCATTTTGATAAAAATCAGCCATGTTGAATTTCCTCTGTTATTTTTAGAATATAGGTTGTGATGTACTCGTTCCATCCTGCCGGACCATCTAATTTAGTCTGGTAAGTCGGTGCATTGAGAGCACGTTGCAAAGGTGGGAATGGATGTGTAGGTGAACGCACTTGGCAGGCAAAATCAGCTTGCTCCAACATCGATATATCGTTGGGTCCATCCCCTAGAGCGATAGATAAAAATTCTTTTCCAACAAAATGTCGCTGATATTGAGCAAGTAGCCACTTCATTGCCGTGGCTTTATCACTTTCTCCTGTGATGTGAATAAATCGCCCTCCAGAAATCGGACTAGCACCCAATTCAGTAGCACGGGTAATGAATACCTCGCGACGCTCTGAAGAGCCTAGCCACAAAATAGGTTCGCCATATTCTCGTTGTTTTGCGAGCTTTGCCGCAGGAAATGTTAAGCCTGTCGCTGCGGTTAATGCCAATGTTGTCATCGCTTCGAAGTGTGTAAATTCGCCATGAAATTCGGTATTTAACTGATCTACAATCGCTAGCCATTTCGCTCTTTTGGGGGCGAGGGAATAACACCAATAATTACCTTTATCTTCACACCGACCTTTAAGTGATAACGTAATGTGTTTAGGGATGTATACCGCAGCCCCATTTTCTACAATAAATGGACCATCAAGATTCAGTTGTTGACGAATAACCAGTAGCTCAGCAAATGTTTTACTGG
The DNA here is from genome assembly GCA_002292215.1 of Glaciecola sp. UBA983. Taxonomy (GTDB): domain Bacteria; phylum Pseudomonadota; class Gammaproteobacteria; order Enterobacterales; family Alteromonadaceae; genus Opacimonas. The sequence continues at coordinate 19,445 of DBBN01000005.1, forward strand.
TGGTAGGAATGATGGGGATCTCAAGTTCATGGCAATAGTTTAATGCCTGATATGCTGCTGTACTTGAATAATTATAATGATCCATTAAAGTCCCGTCTAAATCGGTAAAAATCAGGGGCAGTGCTTGCTGAGTAATAAAACTGACTTGATTGCGTTGTACTGATTTGATTTGACGTTGCATGTCCAGGGCAAAAACAATGTCACATAACGGGGGTAATACCTGAAGTGCATGCTCAGTTAAACGCTGGTAATGTGCAATAAAATCAGCTATTTGTTTCTCATTCATAATACCTAAAGCGTGGTCCGCTATATCAATAGAGCGCTGTGCTAATTTTTGTTCTTGTTCTAATCGCCATGCATGCACAACTGAAAATGAGGGAGCTTTGAGCATAATTTGATAATGGAAACGTTGAAATAATGTTTGATACTCACCTAATGCGTGATTTACAAAACGACGCCATACTAAATCAGGATCCTGTAGTTGTTCAAGTTGATTAACCGCAGGAGTAAGCATTTCATCTAACTGTGGCGGGATCTGCATGCACCAACCTTCGATGATTACAATATCTACTTTACCTGTTATTGCTTGCCATTGTTCTTGAGGATATGGGTTATCGGCCGCTTTATTAAACTTTGGAATACGACAATGTTGGCCGAGAGTGAGTGCATTCATAATTGACTGCCATAACTTGAGATTATGTGTTCCTGGTACGCCTCGTGTCTTTAATAATGGATGTACTGAGTTGGAAAGTTGCAAACGCGTTTGTTGGTCATAATAAAAGTCATCAATAGACATCACAACAACACGCTTATTGTGCTTATGAATTAACGTGTATTGTAAATAACTAGCGAGCGTTGTTTTACCTGAACCTTGTGACCCATTTATACTAACAAATAACGGCGTCGCACTATTTGTGTGCTTAATCAAATCGTTAATTATCGGGTTGAACCATTGTTGTGCAGATTCAATATACGAGGGTGAGAGCTGGTGCTCCGCTAAAAAGGCGTCATACATAGTGATTGCATACATCTTGTCGATAATTCATAACTATCTACACACAAGATGTATGCCAATAATTGCAACACTGCGCAACTAATAGGGATTGATGGTTATTTGCGGTTAGCGATCACCGTTGCTCGTGTT
>DBBN01000117.1 GCA_002292215.1 Glaciecola sp. UBA983
ATACTTTGCCATTGTCGTTACAACGCTTCAATAGTTCAGCTAAAATACGCAGTGCGCCACAGCCACCTGGTGCTTGAACCGCAGCAACGCGATTACCTAATACGGCTTGGTTGCCTTTGCCTAATAATAATTCAAGCATGCCATCGATATAACCTTGCACGCCTTGTGGAGTGATATAGGTTTTAGACGTTTCCGTTTCTAATAAGCGTAATTGTGCTTGGGCAACAGCACCAACGATAGGGGTGTTCCCTTGTTCGTCTTTATAAACACCTACACCTAAATCAATTTTGTTTGGATTTGGGTCGGCACGAAATGCAGCTGAAAGACCTAAAATAGGATCGGGAGCAAGAGCGGGAAGAACTTCAAACACGAGTATGACACCTTTAAAAACGAATGAAATCGCATTATGCCATTTTTTATACCAATTGCACGCCTAAGATCAACATTTTAGACCAGTTGCTTATGTTGACCTAATCGTGAAGTCAAAATGCTGGGTACTGGTGATTTGACCAGAGGATGCGTAACTACGCTCCTGCCATGTTAAATGTTGATTATGATCAACGGTAATGACTGTGGAGCAACGTGTGCCGTAATCAGGACTTTGGATAAATACGGATGAGAGTAATTTTTCCCAAGGTTTAGCGATACCGGTATCAGGTAAGTGTTCATCATGTGCTTGGGTCGAATCGGTTAGGATTGCAAATAAAGCATCAACAGATAATGGAGCAGCCTGCTGACATAAATGATTTAATGCGGCAACGCCTTGTTGTGTTTTCGGCCAAGGTGTATTGAGTTGCGCATTAGATAAGCCATATACGCCATCAGTTAAGGCATGATGCTGGGCAGTATGACTATTAAAAACATGCAAGTCTTGCCAATGACCATATACCAAATTAAATCCATTATATAAATGGGCGGTCGCAGTTAAGTGTGCGGTGTGTCGTGCCCAGTCGGCTTTATTGTGCAATGCTTTGACGACTAGTTCGCCGCGTGTAAGAGCATCAAAGCGGTCCAAAGAAGGTGCGCGGATATTAGTCAGTGCAGCAAAATTACCATTGCGATGCACGCCTAACCAAGTGCCTCCAGCTTGACAATCTTTACCTGCAACCATATCCGGATATTCAGGCCAAAATTGCGATACTTGGGTCAAACGTGCATGAAACTCATCACGATTAGCTGCAATAATGAGAGGGTAATCAGGATGTTGATTCACGGCAATAAACAAAATACACATATACAATCCGACGAGTATTCGCTCCTTTAACGCGCGACATTCAGCGGGAAAAAGAAATAATTAATAACAAAATTGTCTCAATGATACGCTATATGAGCCATTAAGTGCACATGCAAATAGTCCTATTTGTGGTAACATTTGTTTTATCAACGTCATGCGGAACATATTTCTTGAAAGATCTAGGTATTACCACTCAATTAGTCCATGCAGATAAACAGTTAAATCCTCAAAGCGATGGTGCGGTCCATTCACCCGCGAATAAGTCTGTGTTATTTGAATTTTCCGATGCCCAAGGCATTGTTGATGCATTTCAAGGCAGATTAGCTGCACATGTTTATGCACGTTCATCTTCTTCGACTACCAATGCACTGCAAAATGTATTAAACCATTTTGAACAGGGTGTGGGGGCTGTAACCTTTGCAACAGGAATGGCCGCAATAAGTACGTGTTTGTTGAGTTTACTCAAACAAGGCGATCATATTATTGTCAGTGAGTATTTGTTCGGTAACACGCGAAGCTTTTTTAAACATTTACAGTTGTTTGGTATCGAAGTGTCATTTGTTGATGTTACTAACGTACAAAACGTAGTCGCAGCTAAACAAGATAATACCCTAATGGTGTTTACTGAAAGCTTGTCTAATCCGATGACGCAAGTAGCAGATATGAGTGCTATTGGACAATATTGCCAAGAACAACGATTACTCTATGTGATTGATAATACGATGTCTCCTTGTGTGATTTTTTCAGCTAAGGCGTGTCATGCTAGTTTAGTGGTTTCATCATTAACTAAATATGTATCCGGTCACGGACAAGCATTAGGCGGCAGTGTTGTCGATACTGGTTTGTTCGACTGGACTCAATATCCAAACATTCAATCTCTTTACCAAGTGGCTAATAAGACTCAATGGGGCTTAACTCAGATCCGTAAAAAAGGTCTGCGTGATTTAGGTGCAACACTTTCTGCTGATGTAGCCTCGACCATATTAGTGGGTATGGAGACATTACAATTGCGCTATCATCAAGCATGTGAAAACGCGCGTAAATTAGCGCTGCATTTTGCTAATCATGCAGGCGTGGTCAATGTCTTTTATCCGGGTCTTGCTGACCATCCACAGCATTTTATGGCTCGTGATTTATTTTCCCATTATGGTGCGATCATGAGTATTGAATTGCCAGAAGGTGTCAATATTATCGAATTTATCAACCGCCTAAATGTGGTTATTTGTGCTACTCACCTTGGCGATACGCGCACGTTGGCATTGCCCGTTGCCCAGACGATTTATTTTGAGGCGACTCAAAATGAACGTGACCGCATGGGGATCTCTAATCAAATTGTACGATTATCTATTGGTATTGAAGATATTAATGATTTGGTTGCTGATTTTGACCAAGCACTAGGATAAGTATCCACCGAAATTATGTCTCAATGTATAAAAAAACCGCTAAGCCTGATTGAGGGCGAAGCGGTTTTTTCGTTATTGCTTATGGTTAAAAATCGTCGGCTAAAATTAACTGCACTGGACCACCACCATCAACTGCGTCAACAGCCAGAGCGGTGTATATCATATTTGCAGAGAGTGTTAGCATACCCGTTTCTAAAGCGATATCTTTAGTGCCAGTTGGCGTAACGGTAACATGATAATCGCCTGCAGTTAATGCAACATAGCCTGTTTCAGCTAACATACCAGAAGAAAATGGAACGCCACTAAAAGCTGGTGTAGCATCTGTGATGACGCCATCAGCGGTAACATAAATATCGACGGAGCCAGCAGCAGGAGATGCATGAAAAATACGTACTTGTGCTTCAGTGGCAACGCGACGAGGCATATCCATTACTAAATCTAAACCTATGTCAGCTAACGTATTGTGTGCAATAGCGGTGTAGGTTTTGCCAGCTTCTAAGGTTACCGATGCATCATCAATGACAACCACTGAGTTGTCTGCATCAGCAACGACATCAACTAAGTAGGTATCGGCAATAACACTTGCATAATCGGTTACACCTAGAAATGGTGCACCATCAAACAACGTTAATGCGTTATTAGCAATGACATCGACAGCAGGCGCATCCGCAACGGCGTGTATAACACGAAGATCCGCTGGCGTATTTACATCTAAAATGGTTACTGCACCAGTTTTACCTGCAACCACTAAGCTGACGGGCGAATCCCCAGGGCCGACATTTTGAGTCGCTGCTATTAATAACATTTCTTCAGAGGCTAAGGCCACGGTACCTGAGTCAAAGACGACGGTATCAGACCCAGCTGGCGTGATTCTAATTCGATAATCACCAGAAGCCACCGAGACTAATCCGGTAGCGTCTTTGTAAGCAGCTGTCGCAAGCACTGTCGCTGATGATAACGTGGTGACATCGGGCGCCGTTACGTGAATATCGACTGTTGGTGCTAATGGTGCAGCATGCACAACTTGCAGTTGCGTAGTGCCGCTAACCGACATATCTGGCATTGTAGCTAAGGCCAGTATTTCTAATGTGTTATCTGCGACAGAACCCACTGCAATGACACTTGTTAGTGCATCAGCATTGGCAGTAAGGCTGGCACTTAACACTTCCACAACACCAGAGGGAGTTTTAGCATTAACCGTAACAGGGTAAACGGTCGCATTAACAGTAAACACACCCGAAGCTACCTGATAATCCACATTTTCTAAGCCATTTAAAATGGCACCACCTGCTAAAATATCTACTTTTGGGGCATCTGGAGAGGCATGTACGACACGTAACATTGAGGTTTCAGGGACTCGAGGGTCGGTTGATTCAAAACCGGGTGAATCATTGTCTGAACTACACGCAGTGAGTAATAATACTGCGCTTATCGCTAACACGTTTTTCATTTTAAACATTAGTCTATCCTTTTATTAAATGGTCAAAATTAATACACATGTGCTATGAGAAATAGATCATAATATGTTAATGGAAGGTAAATTTTATAAATGTATGGCAGTGGAAAGTGGAATGAAAACTTGCCAATAAAAAAGCTATCCTAAGATAGCTTTTGTTCAATAGGAATTTAAAGCCAAGCGTTATGGCTGGATGGCTTGCTCAATATCTGCAATCAAATCTTCGTCTTGAGGTTTAGTAAACGAAGAATAGGAATCAACTAAGTTGCCTTTACGGTCGACTAAGTATTTGTAAAAATTCCATTTTGGCGC
>DBBN01000068.1 GCA_002292215.1 Glaciecola sp. UBA983
CCCACATCGGATTTGGGATGAGACAATTATCATAGTAGAATGATTTACTTATTATTTCACCTATGACTACGCGTATGAATAAGACCACCAAAAAGCTCGATAATAACGTCATCAAAGCCTTAACCTTAGTTTGCGACAGTGCAAAAGAGGATATAGATGGCTTTGTCTGGCTGACGCACACGGCCGATTATTCGCGCTTTCCAGGATCGTTACGCGTTATCTGTGTATTTGCTTCGGATGCACAACTTATTGCCGCACAAGCTCAAGGCTTGGATCAGCGCTTAATTAAAGACATTCAACAATCCTTGTTTACAGCGGGGATATTACTCAAAAATGCCAAGCAGCATGTTACCTTTGATAGTGAAGAATCAGGTGCTGAGGCGAGGTGGTTAAGCTAGCAAGATCACGCTCACTAAAATTTGAACTATATGTAATAAGACTACTTTTGCCGAATAGGAATGCCCATGCTCAACATGGATTTTGCACAACAACTTTTCATCAATACCCAAACCCAACCATGGCAACCGAGTCCAATGGCTGGCGTTGATCGTAAACCCTTAGCCCGTGAAGATACCGAATCAGGACATGCCACTAGTATTGTCCGATATGCCCCCAACTCACATTTCAACACGCATTTTCACCCAAAAGGTGAAGAAATATTGGTTTTGGCAGGTATTTTCAGTGATGAACATGGCGATTATCCTGCAGGTACGTATTTGCGTAATCCACCAGGGTCATCGCACGCCCCATTTAGCCAAGATGGCTGCGAGTTATTCGTTAAATTATGTCAGTTTGCTGCGGACGATATGGCGACGGTAAGGGTTGATACCAATACTACCGCATGGCTACCAGGGCAAGGAGGCTTACAAGTCATGCCCTTACATCAACATCATAGTGAATATGGTAACGAGGGTTGCGCGTTAGTTAAATGGCCTGCGGGTGAGCGTTTTCAACCCCATCGGCATTTTGGCGGAGAAGAGATATATGTGATCTCAGGGACGTTTATGGATGAACACGGTGCGTATCCACAAGGCAGTTGGCTGCGAAGTCCACACATGAGTGCACATCATCCCTTTGTAGAAGAGGAAACGGTTATATGGGTCAAAACCGGCCACATGTTGATGCCTAACTAAGTGACTAAGCGACAAAAATCTATGTAGTCAGAATATGGCTAACACTATACATACACCAATTATTACCACCATTGAGCTTTGCTTCTATTAACGCTGTATTCGCATTGTCATGAAGGGTCATCATCGTCGTATTGCCCTCAGGATATAATGAGGCCACGCCAATACTCATGGTGACTTGGATTGGCAAATCTTCGGATAGAACTTTAATCTGCAAAGCCGATATTCTTGCTACGAGCTCTTTGGCACAATTAACCGCATGGGAAATCTGTGAATCGGATAGTAATATCGCAAACGTTGCTGGATTAATATGGGCAACGGAGTCTCCTGGACGATTACCGAGATCACGAATCGCATTCGCCACCGCCAACATGATCTGAGATGATTGCTTCGCGTTTAAGGGGGCTAATATATCTTGCAGATTATCGATTTCACAATGGAGCAATGTTAAGGGATAATCGTAACGCTTGCATAAATTCCATTCGGTTTGCAGTTCTTGCAAATATTTATAATAGTTATTGATTTTCGTCTCAGATTCTAAGGCGGCAAGTGTTTTGATTGCATTCGATTGGCGCGATATCTTGACGTGATTATTAATCCGTAAACGGAGTTCTCGTGGATCAATCGGTTTGACTACATAATCGACACAACCAATATTAAATGCGCGAGTTTTGCAGTTAAGTGTGTTGTTTCCGGTTAAAAATATAATCGGAATATGTGACGTTTCGGGTGCCTTGGTAAATTTTTCACACAACTCAAACCCATTCATACTAGGCATATGAATATCGATTAAAAAAATATCGGGTTGTGGCTGTTGAAAACCATAAATAAGGGCTTCTCGACCATTGTTGGCAAATGTGAACTCAAACTGATCAGAGAGCTGATTTAATATGATTTGCAAATCCAATGGATTGTCATCGATATACAAGACTTTAAATTTAGATTGGTGAGACGTTGTTTGTTGATCCATCATAACTAATAGCGTTTTTCCTAGTAAATGTCACGTTATCTATTATTAATATTAGGAAAATCTCAAGTAATCGCAACGTTATCGAATAAATAATTTCGATATTGGGCTAGGTAGGATTATAATAAGATTTTTGTCATTCAACTGAGCAGACTCGATGACTAATTTTCTCAATTCTTCGACACAATCTTCGGTAAAATGGGATCGCGAAGCCGCTGATGCCTTGTATGGTATTTCTAAATGGGGTGCTGGTTATTTCGCCATAAGTGATAACGGTAATTTATGTGTAACACCCGATGTAGAAAAGCCGCATATGCAAATCGATTTTGCGTCCGTGATTGCTGAAATTCAACAACAAAAAATTCAGTTTCCAGTTGTTGTGCGTTTTCATGATGTACTGCGTGCACAAGTTGTGCATTTAAATAAAGCCTTTAATGACTGTATGGTTGAAGCGGAATACCAAGGTATATACCGTGGTGTCTATCCCGTAAAAGTTAACCAGATGCGTGAAGTGGTTGAAGAAATTGTTGATGCGGGTAAGGCCTACCATTATGGTTTGGAGGCCGGTTCTAAAGCTGAGTTATTGACTATTATGGCTTATAACACGACACCTGAAGCCTTGACCGTCCTTAATGGTTACAAGGATGAAGAATTTGTGCAACTGGCATTTTTAGCGCAAAAACTAGGTCGTAACGTATTGATCGTGGTTGAGAAATTCTCAGAAATTAAAATGATTGTCCGTATTGCCAAAGAACTTGGCGAATCTCCGATGATTGGTTTACGCGCTAAAATGAGCGTGAAAGGTCGTGGTAAGTGGGAAGGCAGTGGTGGTGATCGTGCAAAATTTGGACTCACTATTAGTGAAATTATTAATGCTGGCAAGTACCTTGCGGAAGAAGGCATGGGTGATTGCTTAAAATTATTACATTTTCACATCGGTAGCCAGCTAACTGATATACGTGCAGTAAAAGAAGCCATTAATGAAGGCGCATTAATTTATTCTGAGTTACGCCATCTTGGCTTTAATTTAGAGTATGTCGATATCGGTGGTGGTTTAGGTATTGATTATGATGGTACCAAATCGACGAATGACTCATCACGTAACTATTCGATTGAAGAATATGTCGCGGATGTGGTTTACGGCATGAAAGAAGTGTGCGATTTAGAAAAAGTCCCGCACCCAACTTTAGTCAGTGAATCAGGACGTGCGATTACAGCACATCACAGCTGTGTGATCACCGAAATTATGGGCGAAATTCGACCTGATTCGTCTCAAGCTGATTTGACGATTGGTCATGATGAGCATGTTATCTTGACTAATATGCGTGAATTAGCGTCTTCGATGGATGCGGCGACCAATCTACAAGAAGTCTTTAATGATGCGTCTCAATATAAAGAACAAGCCAATGATGCATTTAAATTTCGAGTCATTGGCTTAACAGAATTAGCTCAAGTCGAAACATTGTACTGGCAGATCATGCAAAAGCTACATCTGCGTTATGCTGGAGCGGAGTTTATTCCAGAAGAAATCCAAGCGTTGGCCTTTAACTTATCCAGTCAGTATTTATGTAATTTCTCTGTTTTTCAATCTGCCGCAGATACGTGGGCGATTGATCAGATTTTACCGGTTGTACCACTGACCCGATTAGATGAAGAGCCAACAGTAAATTGCTCATTGGTTGATATTACCTGTGACTCTGATGGCAAAATCGATCAATTTGCTGTGGGACGTGAGATCTCTAATGTTTTACCGATGCATCCGTTGAGAAAAGATGAAAAATATCATTTAGGGCTGTTTTTAACAGGCGCTTATCAAGATGTAATGGGTGATATGCATAACTTATTTGGTCGTTTAAATGAAGTGCATATTTTTAGTTATGATGATGATCCGCAGGATTTTTATATTGAAGAAGTTGTGCATGGATCGTCGGTAGAAAATGTATTATCGGTGATGCAGTACAACCCTCATTCTATGGCGATTGATGTTAAACGTGAAATCGACCGTCGCGTCGCTCAAGGGGTGATGAAGCCTCGTGAAGGGGTTAAGTGGACGGATTTTTATGAAGATTGCCTCAAAGGGTATACCTACCTAAAAACCCAATGATCACCCATATCAATGTGACCCAACCGTATAACTGGGCAATGGTGCAGGCGTTTTTATCACGTCGTGCCATTGCTGGTGTCGAAACGTGTGGGCCATTGAGTTATGCTCGCTATTTTGATGAACGTCCTTTCTATTCGGTTACTACCGATGATTCTACTAAAGAAAATCATTCTGCAGGCGTGGATCAACCCTCAAGTTGGTTTTGTGCCACTTATGAACCTGAGCTAGCCCGATTTACTGTCGAATTACATTTGCATAAGGCTGAGTGTGCCGATGCCGTTATTGCTAATATTACGCGTGTATTAGATGCACACCAAGCTATGCCGGTGATTACCAAGGCGCTGTTAACCGCCGGATTTGCTGCAAATGAACTTACGCCGGGCATTCGCCTACCTGCAACCTGGTCTCCTTTTGAAGCGTTGATCCGAGCAATCGTGGGTCAACAAATTAGTGTTACAGGTGCGGTAAATATCCTTAATCGGTGGGTGGGTGATATCCGCAGTGAGAAGTCTATGACGTCAACGGGTGCAACAAGCCATGCGTTGCAGCAGTATCATTTTCCGAATCCTCATGAAATATCAACGTATGATACGTCTAACCTACCCATGCCTAAAGCGCGCCAGCAGACGTTGAATGTTGCTGGTACCTTTGCTCAGAATAATGCATTATTGAGTGTCAATAATGTACACGCATTGTTAGCGCTCAAGGGCATTGGGCCTTGGACGGTTAATTACGTGTTGATGCGCGGTTTATCTGCACCGGATGTGTTTTTGCATAATGATTTGGTGGTTAAAAATCAGCTAAAACGCTTTGCTATCGACCCTCAGCAGGCTGCGCCTTGGCAGAGTTATGTGTGCATTCAACTATGGGAGCATGCTAATACATGATGTATCAACAATCCTTAATGACGCCTTTAGGCGAATTGGCTGTTAGGGCGAGTGAGTCTGGGATCACACAGGTTCAGTTTTTGGTTGCGACAGACATTGAGCGAAGTGGCAATAAAGAGCACGGCAATGCGATCACCGCATTAGGTATCGAGCAGCTCAGCGAATATTTTGCCGGAGAACGACAGATCTTTGCTTTGCCATTAGCACCACAAGGAACGGAGTTTCAACACAAAATCTGGACTGCATTACAGACCATTGAGTTTGGGGTCTCGTGTAGTTATGGTGATATTGCTAAGCATATTCATCAACCTACGGCTGCACGAGCGGTGGGCATGGCGAATAGTAAAAATCCGATAGCGATTGTGATCCCGTGTCATCGCGTGATTGGAAAAAATGGAACGTTAACCGGTTATGCCGGTGGGTTAGATAAAAAATCATGGCTGCTGCAACATGAGCAAGCCGCTTTCACATTAGTAGGTTGATGTCTTTTGCCAATTAAATATTTAGTCGAATTATTGTTGTTAGGGGCGATCTGGGGATCGTCTTTTATGTTGATGCGCATTACGTCGCCAGATTTTGGTATTTGGGCGGTGGTTGAATTGCGTGCACTGCTCGCGACATTGGTGCTATTACCGTTTGTTATCGCTAAGCGTCAGCTTGGGGATATCCGTGTATTTGCTAAACCGATTTTTGTGGTGGCGCTGACTAATACTGCGATCCCCTTTAGTTTGTTTACCTATGGTAGTCTGCATTTACCTTCTGCGCTGACGGCTTTATTAAATGGCACTGCGCCTATGTTTGGTGCGTTACTCGCATGGTTGTGGCTCAAAGAGTCCATGACTAATTTAGCCAAGTTAGGCTTTGTCTGTGGCTTTGTTGGTGTGTACTTACTAAGCTACGAGACCTTGAATTTTCAGGGGGTGAGTCTAGTACCTGTGTTGGCTTGTTTAGCGGCGACGTTTGGTTATGGCTATGCGATTTGTTATATCAAACGCCATTTAGCACAAGCTAAACCGCTTGCTATTGCTGCTGGCAGCCAAGCGATATCCGCATTAGTGTTGTTACCGATGGCGTTGTATTTTCCGATGCCTGGAACCCCCGATCTGAACAGTTGGCTAGCGGTTGGATTTTTAGCGATCGTGTGTACTGGTCTCGCCTATATGATGTATTTTCATTTGATTGTTAATATTGGCCCTTCCAAAGCGATTTCTGTGGGCTATTTGGTTCCTATGTTTGGCTTAATTTGGGGCGCATTGATATTAGATGAAATAATTTCGGGCTATATGATTGCCGGTGGATTAACCATTTTATTAGGTATTGGTTTGACGTCTGGGGCTATATCGGTTTCTCGTTTCCGAAGAAAAACTGTGGTAAATCAATAGCCGTTAACGCTGCTTTTTGGTATATTTTCGCCAACTATTTTATAAAGGACTTATTATGGCATTGTCTGTCGTGATTCTTGCTGCTGGTAAAGGCACAAGAATGCAATCTTCTCTTCCCAAGGTACTTCACCCAATTGGCGGTGTGCCGATGGTGCAGCGCATTATCAACACGGTCAATAAATTAGGGTCAGATCCAATTAAACCAATTAAGATTGATTCGATTAATCTGGTCTATGGTCACGGTGCTGATTTGCTAAAAACAGCGCTATCGGACAATACATTAAACTGGTGTTTACAGGCGGAGCAATTAGGGACAGGGCATGCCGTACAACAAGCTGCTGAGTTCATCAACCCACAAGATGATGTCTTGGTATTAGTTGGTGATGCGCCATTAATTAAAGCTGAGACTTTACGCAAACTGTACGCGGTGAAAGCGAATGCAGATGTGGCGTTACTGACTGTTGATTTAGCCGATCCTACAGGCATGGGACGCATTATCCGCGATGCCAGTGGTGACAATATTACTGCCATTGTGGAACATAAAGATGCGACCGATGCGCAGCGAGAGATTGCTGAAATCAATACCGGTGTCATGATCCTAAATGGGGCTGATTTACTCGGTTGGTTGGACGGATTAGAAAACAACAATGCCCAAGGCGAGTTTTATCTTACTGATGTGATTGCGATGGCGGCAGCACAAGGTAAATCCATTCATTCTGCGCAGCCTGAGTCTGCGGTCGAAGTAGAAGGAGTGAATAATCGTGTGCATTTGGCAAAACTAGAACGTGCGCTGCAATTAGAAAATGCACAACAAGCGATGTTGGCAGGAGCGACATTAGCTGATCCTGCGCGCTTCGATGTACGCGGTGATTTAACGGTCGGTAATGATGTCTTTATTGATGTTAATTGCGTGTTTGAAGGCACAGTGACCCTCGGCAACAATGTCCGTATCGGCCAAAACTGTCTATTACAAAATTGTACCGTTGCTGATGATACCGTTATTGAAGCTAATTCTATTATTCAAGAAGCACAGGTTGGCGAGGCTTGCCAAGTAGGGCCATATGCCCGTTTACGTCCTGGCTCAGTGCTATCGAAAAAGGCCAAAGTCGGTAACTTTGTTGAAATGAAAAAAACCACATTAGGCGAAGGGGCAAAAGCCAATCACTTGACGTATTTGGGTGATGCGATAGTGGGTGCGAATGCCAATATCGGGGCTGGGACAATCACTTGTAATTATGATGGGGTCAATAAATCTCAAACAATTATTGGTGCCAATGCTTTTATTGGGTCAAATAGCTCGTTGGTCGCACCGGTTACGATTGGCGATACGGCCACAATTGGTGCCGGCTCTGTAGTGACTAAGGATGTCGAAGATAACGCGTTGGCAATTGCCCGTGCGAAGCAACGCCATTTGACTGGCTGGGAACGTCCAACTAAGAAAATGACTTAGAAAATTAATATTGTGTTTTTGATATCATAAGTTATAATTCGAAACCTAATTATCAATATGAAACTTATAAATGTCACGCAATCCACAGCGCGCTACTGCCAATTTACGCCACATTACTGATGCGATCCTATTAAAAGGTCGCGTTAGTGTGGTGCAGCTGGCAAGCTCACTATCTGTCTCGGAAGTTTCGATTCGAAAGTATCTAACCACGTTAGAGCAACAAGGTGTATTGATCCGAACTCATGGTGGCGCTGTGGCGAATGCCAGTTCTAATGTTCAGCCTACTGCTAATTACAACCTCAATACCGAGCAAGCATCATCTTTATCCCAACCGGCGATTGTTGATAACGATCCTTGCAAGCGCGCGATTGCGGCGACAGCTGCAAAGTTGATTTCGCCTTTTTCGAGAATTGTGGTGGATAGTGGCAGTACTACGGCGCATCTTTTACCTTATTTACAAACCATTGAAGGATTGGTCGTCATGACTAATTCCTTACCGATTGCGACGGCGTTAACTCAAAAAAGTAATAATGCGACTGTGCTAATGAGCGGCGGTACTTGGGATCCGTTATCCCAATCTTTCCAAGGGCAAATGTCTGAAAAGATGATTGCGTCATATAATTTTGAAATGGCGTTTGTGGGTGCTTCGGGTCTTGACCTTGTTAAAGGCACGACGACATTTCATGAGTTAACGAAACTTAGCCAAGTCATGAGTGATTCATCTGAACAAACCATTGTGTTGGCACAATCGGATAAGTTATTCAAAAAAATGCCAAATATTGAACTATCGTGGGGCAAGATCTCGACGTTAGTGACCGATAACCTATTAAATGATGATGCGCAGCATCATATACAAAACTATGGTGTACAGGTCATCTGTACACCACCAATGGAGAAATAAGCATGTGTGGAATAGTGGGCGCTGTTGCCGAACGTAATGTTGTTGAAATTTTAATTGAAGGCTTAAGACGTCTTGAATACCGCGGTTATGATTCTGCTGGGGTGGCATTATTAAGCCCGAATGGCGAATTTTCTCGTGTCCGTCGTATTGGTAAAGTGCAAGCCTTAGCGGATGCCATTACCGATGAAAATGGTGTGGGTTCAACAGGGATTGCACACACACGTTGGGCGACGCATGGTGGTGTTACCGAAAACAACGCCCATCCTCATGCTTCATCTGATCGTATTGCGGTAGTCCACAACGGTATTATCGAAAACTTTGCAGACTTGCGCATGCGTTTGCGTGACAAAGGCTACACTATCAGCACTGATACTGACACAGAAACGATTGCCCATACGGTGCATTCGTTATTAGACACTAACGATACGTTGTTAGCTGCGGTACAAGAGGCCGTGACTCAGTTTACAGGGGCGTATGGCACGGTGATCATGGATCGTGAAGATCCTTCACGCGTTATTGTTGCGCGTTCAGGTAGTCCGTTGGTGATTGGTTTGGGTGTGGGTGAAAACTTTATCGCTTCAGATCAGATGGCGTTGTTACCTGTTACACGTCGTTTTATTTTCCTTGAAGAAGGTGATGTGGCTGAAATCACACGTCGTGAAGTTAATATTTTTGATGTGGATGGTCTTCCTGTTGTTCGCGAGATCGTAGAATCAACGGTAGAGCACGATGCAGGCGATAAAGCCGGTTATCGTCATTATATGCTTAAAGAAATCTATGAACAGCCAACGGTATTGCGTAATGCGTTAGCTGGGCGCGTCAGTTTGGATGGTTTAGCGCCAGGTATTTTTGGTGAAAACGCAGATGAACTGCTGAGTAAAATCAAACATGTACAGATCATAGCCTGTGGTACGTCATACCATGCAGGCATGACTGCTCGTTATTGGTTAGAGCAATACGCGAATGTGTCGTGTAATGTTGAAATAGCGTCTGAATTTAGATACCGCAAATCAGTTGTCCACCCGAATAGCTTATTGGTCACGATTTCCCAATCCGGTGAAACGGCGGATACATTAGCAGCACTGCGTTTAGCCAAAGAATTGGGTTATACCGCCAGCTTAACCATTTGTAATGTGGCGGGTTCATCATTAGTGCGTGAATCTGATATGGCGTTTATGACCAAAGCGGGCGCTGAAATTGGTGTTGCATCGACCAAAGCATTTACGACACAGTTGGGTGCGTTCTTAATGCTGACATTAGCACTAGGACAACACAATGGTATGAGTGATGTGGCGCGAACAGATATTTTAGCGGGTTTGCAAAGTTTGCCATCTAAACTCGAAGAAACCTTAGCGTTAGCAGACGAAATCGCAGATTTAGCGGAAGAGTTTGCCGATAAACATCATTCATTGTTTTTGGGACGTGGAGAGCAATATCCTATCGCAATGGAAGGGGCACTGAAACTTAAAGAAATCTCTTATATTCATGCCGAAGCCTATGCCTCTGGTGAGTTAAAACATGGCCCTTTGGCGTTAATTGATGATGAGATGCCAGTGATAGTCGTGGCGCCGAATAACGAACTACTAGAAAAACTTAAATCAAACGTTGAAGAAGTGCGTGCTCGCGGTGGGATCATGTATGTGTTTGCTGACAAAGATGCGCATTTTGAGTCAGATGAAACAATGCGAGTCATTAATGTGCCCCATTGTGCTGAGTCGGTTGCACCGATTATCTACACTATCCCGTTGCAGTTGTTGTCATACTATGTGGCATTGATTAAAGGCACGGATGTGGATCAGCCTCGGAATTTGGCGAAGTCCGTTACGGTGGAGTAAGAATTGATGCACCGAAGGGTGCTTCTTTCGACCGGTTTAAGGCGCTCTGCTAATAATTAAATACTTTTAAAAAGAAGCGTAGTATAAATACGTTGTATAAATAAAGAATGTTATTAGCAACAATGCTCCTTCAAATCGGTTAATTCTTCCTTGTTTTTTGATACCAATACCTAATATTAGCAAGGAGAGTGTTAGAGCCATCATTAGTGTCCAGTCACGACTTATTACTTCTGGAGTAATTTCCATGGGCTGAACAAGTGCTGCCAAACCTATCACAGCGAGCGTATTAAATAAATTTGAGCCAATGATATTGCCTAATGCCATATCGTTCTCGCCTTTTTTAATTGCGACTAAGGATGATGCAAGTTCGGGCAACGACGTACCAATGGCAACTACGGTTAACCCAATAACTAAATCACTTATACCTAACCCTTGAGCTATATAAACGGCGCCATATACAAGCATTCTTGACGCAGCTATTAGCAATATCAAGCCTATTACTAACCACATGATCGCTTTTTTTATGCTAATAATATTGTTATTTAACTCATTCTTTAAATCATTAGCGATTTGGTCTTGTGGGTTACGCATACCTTGAAATATAGACCATAGGATCACTAATATAAAAGCTACTAATAAATAACATGCATCGAAGCGACTGAGTTGGTTATCTGATATTAGCCAGCCGACGAGCATAGTAATCCCAAATAGAATTGGAAGTTCTTTTTTGATAACTTCAGACCTTACTATTATAGGATTAATTAGCGCCACCAAACCGATTATTAAGGCTATGTTCGCAATATTCGAACCAAAAGCGTTGCCTAATGCTAATGTCGAATTACCATTTGCTGCGGCTGTCACCGAAACGACTAATTCTGGCGACGATGTGCCGAACCCAACCACCACCATCCCTATTAACAAAGGTGGCATACCTAAATAGCGAGCGACAACAGCAGAACCTTCTACGAATCTGCTAGCGCTATAAATTAACAGGATAAAACCAAGCACTAAAAATGTGACTGCTAGCATCATGGTTTTAATTCTCCTTGTAATAACTTATTTTTCATATGGGGACTAAAAAGTGCTGATATGTGAGTTAAGAAAATAGCTTTAAATTTGCAGCGTGTATACGTTGCATCTTTGAAGGTAATAAATGCATATTGCATGGCAAAGATTCGTACACAAATAGTATAATTCAAGTTCATTACTTAGCAATCTAATCAGACTCTAAAACGGCGAATATTCATCTGGTCTCCTGGTAAATGATAGTCCAAAAAATACGTGTAAAAAAATGCATAGCGCAAATTTGCACAGTCACAGTGCGCAACTAAATATACAGAAAAAAAATTGACCTACTGTACATAACAAGCCTATGGTTTATGTATGTTCGGATATGTTTGTACATCGATTACTGTCCTCGCGACAAAAGTTGCTAGCTATGCCGATACAGCCAAATTTCACCTTCTATAAGCAAAAAATAGAGACTTGTTCAATGTCATCAGATAAGCAAAAAGTGGTTGGTCGACACGAAGCCGATATTCGTCAAACCTTGGGTATTAATCGCGCAAATGTTACTCAGCGCTTTTTCTGGAAATGGTTGTTGGTTGCTGTGGGGCTGTTGAGTATTATCATAGTTACATGGCAAATAATAGGCGATGGAAAGGCACACACTGCACAATACAAAACCACTAATGTAAGTCGTGGCTCATTGAGTATAACGGTGACGGCCACCGGAACATTGCAACCGGTTAATCAGGTAGAGGTGGGCTCTGAAATTTCTGGCACGATCAAAACGGTGTTGGTAGATTTTAACGATTATGTTAAACAGGGCCAAGTGCTAGCGCGGATGAATACCGATCAGTTGCAGGCCAAAGTTAACCAAGCAAAGGCCTCTCTTGATTCGGCTAACGCACAAGTTAAACAGGTTGAAGCGACGATTACCGAAACCCAAAAAATATTATTTCGTTCTCGGGAACTGGCTAAAACTGGGATGTGTTCACAACAGGATTGTGATGCTGCGCAGGCGTCTTACGATCGGGCGGTGGCTAATTTAGCAAGCGCAAAAGCACAGACTGTTCAGTCCCAAGCTGCACTTGATGCTGAATTAACAACGCTGGCAAAAGCCACCATACATTCACCCATAGACGGTATTGTTTTGATCCGCGATGTTGAACCGGGTCAGACGATGGCCGCTTCTTTTCAAACTCCGGTAATGTTTACCTTAGCCGAAAATCTTACCCAAATGGAATTACATGTAGATGTAGATGAAGCTGACGTTGGACAAATTGCGGTTGGCCAGCAGGCTTCGTTTACGGTAGATGCTTACGCTAACAAAACCTTTCCAGCCACCATAACTCAAGTGCACTTTGCATCGCAGACGGTAGATGGAGTGGTAACCTATGAAACTGTGCTTAGTGTGGACAATTCCGCTTTATTATTGCGCCCAGGAATGACTGCGACAGCAGATATTTTGGTTAAATACCTAGAAGATGTGCTGTTGGTTCCCAATGCTGCCTTACGTTTTACCCCTCCCGTCATGGTAGAACAAACATCTAGTAATGGTGGCTTAATGAGAAGTTTAATACCTCGCCCTCCAAACGCGTCTAAAGCTCGTGATATTGTGGCAGCTAGTAATCAAAATGAACAACAAGTGTGGTTACTGCAAGATGGTCAACCAACTGCAATATCGTTAAGTACGGGCGCTAGTAACGGGATATATACTGAAATTACTAGTGGTCAAATTGAGAGTGGTTTGACATTGATCATCGATACCATCAGTAGCGAAAAATAGAATGCAGAGTGAACAACAAATCTTGATAGAGCTCAAAAAAGTCAGCAAAGTGTATGGTAAAGGACAGGCCAAAATGCAAGCACTGGGTGGCATCGACTTAGTCATTGAACGCGGCGATTTTGTCGCTGTAATGGGGCCAAGTGGTTCTGGCAAATCGACCTGCATGAATGTATTAGGTTGTTTAGATACCCCTACCGCAGGTAATTACTTATTTGATGGCGTAGATGTAGGTACTTTAACGCGTGATCAGCGAGCTTTGCTGCGCCGTTATTACCTCGGTTTCGTGTTCCAGGGCTTTAATCTGCTCAATCGAACTTCTGCATTAGAAAATGTTGAACTACCATTGATATATAGAGGTATGGCAGCACGTGAACGTCGTGCGCATGCCTTAGACGCGCTTAAACTGGTTGGCTTAAATGGTTGGGAAGATCACACGCCTGGAGAGTTGTCTGGCGGGCAACAACAACGGGTTGCGATTGCTAGGGCGATTGTGACTAAACCCTCTGTATTGTTAGCCGACGAACCTACGGGCAATTTAGACTCATCGCGAAGCAGAGAAATTATGGAATTACTAAGTTCGTTTAATAGCGAGCAAGGCATTACCATTGTAATGGTGACTCACGAACCAGATATGGCTGCATTTGCAAAACGTCAAATTCACTTTCTAGATGGTTTGTTGGCTAGCGATGCAAGCTATAAAGGGCAAGTCTGATGTTATGGAATGCCTTATTGCTAGCCATGCGCGAAATACGTCGCAATGTGATGCGGTCGTTTCTCACGGTTCTGGGGATTGTTATTGGCGTCGCAGCGGTAATTATTATGGTAACCATTGGCGGTGGTGCCACGGTGCAGGTGACCGAACAAATTGCCAGTCTGGGCAGTAATCTATTAATGGTATCTCCAGGCCAACGAATGGGTATGGGGCAACGCTCGTCTGCGTCGGCATTTCGCGTGAATGATGCTGAAGCTATATTTAGAGAGATAGGAAATATTAGTGCTGTCGCCCCCTCCTCGTCGCAGACAGCCACCATTGTTTATGGCAATGAAAATTGGAGTACGAGTGTGGTCGGCTCTACTAATCAATTTTTTAGTGCGGGCAATTGGGTATTTAAAAGTGGGCGAGAGTTTACTGAAAATGAAATACGCGCTGGAAAAGCCCTATGTGTTGTTGGTGAAACGGTTCGAAAAGAACTGTTTGGTGAACAAATTCCACTCGGACAAAAAATCCGACTCGGTAAATTTGCTTGTGAAGTCATTGGTTTACTTGATGCAAAGGGGCAGTCAACGATGGGCTCGGATCAAGATGATCTTGTAATAGTGCCGCTGCGCACTTTTCAGCGTCGCTTAGCAGGCAATCAAGACGTCCGACTTATTCAAATCTCAGTTGAAGATGGGGCATCCACTGAAAAGGTCGAACAGGCCGTTACTCAACTTTTGCGCGAGCGTCGTCACATATCTAGTAATGAAGAGGATGACTTTTCGGTAATGGACATGAAAGAGATTGCTAATATGCTTAGTGGCACGACTAAAGTGTTAACCATGTTATTAGGCGCGGTTGCTGCCGTGAGTTTACTGGTAGGAGGCATAGGCATTATGAATATTATGCTGGTATCTGTTACTGAGCGGACTCGTGAAATAGGTATTCGTTTAGCCATTGGTGCCACGGAGCGTGAGGTGCTGTTACAGTTTTTAGTCGAAGCGGTGATGCTGTCTTCATTGGGTGGCGTCGTGGGGATCATACTGGCGTTAGCTGGGTCATTTGCGCTGACTGATTTGATGCAGATCCCCTTTGTATTTAATCTTGGGATCGTTGTCATTTCATTTTTGTTTTCTGCTGCGGTAGGAGTCATCTTTGGTTATTTTCCCGCTCGTAAAGCAGCACAACTCGATCCTATTGAGGCCTTAAGACATGAATAAAGGTAGGCTGGTGGAAATGACATTTGTAAATCGTCCATTGAATATTTTTAGGTCAACCGCTAGCGCGAAGGTTGGTCGCACAGTGTCTTCTAGCACTCAAAAGTTAACTATTTGGATAAGTCTGTTATAATCCCGCCTGACCAGCAATCACGTCGATTGCATTGGCTTGACCTAAGACTAGGAATTACTTTGACTAATAATGATATTTTACGCCGTTTACGTTACACCTTTGATTTATATAACGCCACTATGATCAAAATTTTTGCGTTAGCGGATTTGACTGTGACTGATGCGCAGATCAACGGCTGGCTCAAAAAAGATGATGATGAAGCCTTTATCGCCATCACAGATACTGAGTTTGCGACATTTTTAAACGGGTTCATTAACCTTAAACGTGGCAAGCGTGAAGGTGAGCAGCCACTACCTGAATCACAATTGAATAACAACATCGTCTTTCAGAAATTACGCATAGCGTTGAATTTGAAATCAGAAGATATCATTGATATTTTGTTGCTAGCTGAATTGCGTTTTAGCAAGCATGAGCTGGGTGCTTTTTTCCGTAAACCAGACAATAGACATTATCGTGAGTGTAAAGATCAGGTGTTACGTAATTTCCTTAAAGGCATACAAATGCAGTTACGTCCAGGTACTCCTAAGTAACCTGCCTAATTGTTATCGTATTAGTGGCTGGAGCATTGGTTCCAGCCCATTTAATTTTATCTCATACATTTGAGCTAATTGTTCCCCTAGCTTACCTTTAGGGTAGCCTTTTTTATTAAACCATACCAAATACGGTTCGGGTAAATGTAGTAATTTAGTGCCGGTATATTTGCCAAATGGCATCGGCGTATTTATCAGTGCAATTAATTCTTGTTGCGCCCCATCTTCAAAATCAATATTCATCTTTGCATCACTTCAATTTATGATTAATACATATTATATATGTGAAATTTCACATGTATATTTAAATGTCTAGCGGATGAATTAAGTCTAAAACTGATCTTATTCATAGCCTGGTTTTGGACGTGTTTAATTAAAACTGCGAAGTACAAACCAATAACAACCTAAAGCAATGACGACATTGACTGTTGCCACTGTGGCTATTTTCTGTAATTTGGCATTCAATAACGTCATAAAAATAAAAGCGACACTTGCCATTAAGCAAAGTGCAAGTAACTGTCCTAATTCAACACCAATATTGAAAGAGAACAAGGCTAATCCTAATTTAGCTGAAGGTAAGCCAATCTCTCGTAACACCTCAGCAAAACCAAAACCATGAATAAAACCAAAGGTAGTGGTTAATAAAAATCGCGTTGAGTGGTTGTTATGATTGTTAACTAACAATAAATAAGGGATGGCAACCAAGCTGATACCGACTAATGAAAGAAGTGGCAAACCCATATTCGTTATTAGTTTTAAGAGAATCAAAACAAACATAGCAGCGACAACATAAATAACGACACTTTTATTGTGTAGCGTTTGAATTTTCTCTAAAGCCACTAAAACAATACTAAACCCGATTAGGGCCTCTATAGTTATCATGTTGGGTTGTATCCAACCGAGCACAGAGAGTGACAAGGTAATACTGTGGCCAAGGGTGAAGCCAGTAATAAGGATCAATGCTTGTGATAATTTACGGCAAAGCAATAACAACGCGAGCAAAAAAACGAGGTGATCAGCGCCGATAAGAATATGTTCAACGCCTAGTGCAATATAGGTTTTTGCAGTATGCCAATAACTTTCATTTTTATGGGTTAGGTTTAGCGTTTTTTGTCTGCTAGCATCGCTTAAAACAATCTCACTAGTTTCTCCTGAAACTATAATGAGTCGTGCATAGTGCAAATGAGACGGTATTATGTCAAAAAATCCATTCATCTGTATCTGTAACGACTCCCCAATTTGGCAATCGAATGAGGCTTCTAGCCGAGTAAAACCTTTACTTGCAGGTAATGAATATAAAGGTTTATTTACCTGACAAATTTTATCGTCAATGCTGGCTTTTATGTTGCCATCAAGATGCTCGATTAATAATTGTGATAATTGTTTACTGGCATCAATACCGGGATCAGCCGCTAGACGAGTAATCTCACGAGATAAAATATTAAAACTAAGTGACAATTTCCCTTCATTTATTTGCCATTGAGAAAAGGACTGGCTACGGGTGTGAGCAGATGCAGACGCTTGATAAAAACATGTCCAGCAGAGTATTAACAAAATAAAAATTCTTTGATAAGTCATTTTGTTTTTTCACTATTGATGTTGTCTGTTTCAGTTATCGCGCTTCGGTTTCTTAGCCAGAGTAAATAGTCACGTACTGCCTTATTACGTGCTATTTGCCTTAAAGCATTGGCAAAATCATCTTTGATATTTTCGAATGCTAAATCACCTAATTGCTGATCATCCGTGACTTGACTGGCGATCTTTTGTTGATATAGGTTGTATAGCTCCGCATCACTGTATTCTTTACTCGTGTGTTGAATTGAGATAGTTTCCAGTAAATTATTGACTATTAGTTGGCTAATTTGCGGTTGAAAAATAATTCCTTGAGAAACGCCGTATTGAAATAACAATTCCTCCTCAGTTAAGCGATCCACAATAAGTTGATAATCAACCCGTTGCATTGGATAGGTTTTTTCATCTTCCATCATGCTGACTGCTGTTAAATAGTCGATGCGTTTGATCGCACCATCGTTAACAAGAATAGCGTTGTCGTTATAATCGGCAGTAAAAATTTGAGGAGTGTAATTCACTGCAAAAAGGGCAATAAAGGTAGCTATAATAAGGCTAATAGTATAACTATATTGATATTTACTCACTTGGTAACCACTCGTGTAAATCTGGTGCGATATGAATGTCGGCATCGTTGCGTAATCTGTTGAGCAAGTCAGAGAGGGCTTTTCGGCGTAATGTGATTCTATATTCAGCCAAAACCTGATCTTTAACCTTAATATAGGGTGGCACCTGAGGTTCAAGTTTGTTTACTAGTAGCATTAATATACAACCTTGATGAGTGTAAATAGGCACTGACATCTCTTGTGCCTGCAGTGTACTTAACTGCTGTGCCAATTGATTACCTAGCTGGCGGTAAACTAAGGTTTCGCTGTGTAAACTGCTCTCTAGTGGTTGGTTGAAGATGTTGTGATGCCAGTCAGCCGATAAAGTTGTTGATTCGTCCCATATGCGTTTTACTGTTTTAGCTTGACTGCACTGATTGTCATCATGATTAAAACGCGCAATTTTAACTTGAAATTGACTGGGAGAAGTAAACCTAGTTTGCTGAGCTTGGTAAAACGATACTAAGTCTGTTTCATCGGGCTGTGCTTGCAAGACCTTGTGTACTTCTTGCTCAACGATTCGTTGCACTATTGCTTTTCGGATAACCTTGTCAGATTGCACTAATCCTAGTTCTTCTGCTCGTAGTAGTAATAATTTATTATCTATTAACAAATTAAGTAATTCATTTTTTGATACATTGGGATTTTGTGTTTGTGCGTCAGCGAGTTGGTCATGGCTAATTCCATGACCATCGATAGTGATAATATTATCACCACTAATATTAATGCTGCTCTGCACACCTGAGCCCATCACTGCCAGGACAACCCCGGTAATAAATAATACCAACAGTAATTTTTTTGAGTGTGCCAAACTTGCCATGACTCGCCTTATTTATAGTTTACGTAAATGGGTGATGACCATGCTCGATGACCTTTATTGGCTAAGCAATCCTCATCTTGAGCTGTTTCAAAAGATCCTTGGCATATCGTTACTGCGATAGCTTGACCATTTTCATCAAATTGAGTGCGTAACGTATCAGCATTGATCATGGGTATTGCTTGCTCAATAACACGGGCATAATAAAAAGTATCTCTAGCACCAGTACTATATTCTTCATCAGTAAACGTGATTTCACATTTTGGGGTATCTTGCGGACACTGAAATACTTTCCAGGTATTCTCGATCAACGATTCAACAGGTTCATCTTTGTATGCTTGTGGCTTAATACGGGTTATTTCAATGCGTTGAATTGAATGGCGTTTATCAGTTGGATTGAAGCACTCACCTAGGGACATTTTTTCTAATTGATGGCTGTCTAAACTCGCGATAACATGTTCGGGACACCCTTTTTCTTGAATCGGAGAACCAACGGCGGTGACTTTAAATATAGGGTTTTTTTGACGGTTTACAGAGCTGCCCATTGGTGCCGTTAACTGATTATCTTCATTGATCATATCAAACCATAACATGATTTTATGGCCGCTAGTACCGTACACACGTTTGTTTTTCATCGCTTGCCAAATGCCTTCACGGTTGCGTTCATCAACGTGTATCGCAGCAAGTCCACCAAGATATAAAAATGATCCTACCCTTTCTACCTGCGCTGCTCTAAGCTTTAATTTAGCGGTATCATATTCATCACGAGTACGAGATGATGATTTTAATTCACCATCATCAGGTAGTAATAGATTTCCCCAGAATTCCTCACGGGGGCCATTACTGTCACTGACAAATATTCGACCGACTTGTTTAAAACCATGTCCCGCTCTAGCGGTATGCGTATCAGTCGCCGCAATAAACCCCCATTCAAAACCTAACGGATTTTCAGGGTCGTCAAAATTACGTAAAGCTAGACCGTATTGAGCGGATTTTTTGGGACGATAATTAAAGGCGGGATTAAACACGTCTCTGGCTTGTTCAGCATCTAACCATGCTGTTGGCTGGTGTGATGGCACGGTTAAGAAGCCGGTTGTGTCATCGGTATTGACGAAGTTTTGGCGCGCAATAATGGCTCTGCTGTCACATTCTTCGGTGGTGTTGTTTTCATCTAAACAGCGTTGACGAATAATTTCACCGGCCTGCCAGCAGCCAGGTAAATAGTTTTGTTGTGGTTCGGGACAATAATATTGACCTGCATCATTTACCGGTCTAGGGTCAAAATTGCGATATTGCTCTGAGGCGCCATGCCCGGAATAGACTTCAATTAATGAGGCTAAGTTATTATCAACGTCTTTAGCATTTAAGTGGGTTTCCCAGCTAGCATCCGGTGGGGTATAGAATCCCCAGGTCATTCCATGTGGCGCTACAATAGTATCTATACCCCATTCCTTGAGCTTCTTATAAAGTTCTCCTGTAGTGGATGCTTGTTCATAGCAATCAGCAGGTAATTCATTTGAGGGAACATCAGTAGCGCAATTTGGCGTCTCTGACATTTGGTTTATAAGGCTATTGTAGGAGGCATAATAATCTTTATGCCGTGGATCTAATATTTCTAATACTTTTGATAATTTGCTTGATGAGTCACGCTTGGCTGTCGTTGATAATTTAACTTTAGCGCCAATGGGGCGGCTCGGTAGATTTCCTTCAGAGGTATCTTTGAATAACACATTATGATGACCATAATGCTCTGCCTTAGTTTCGCCAATTTGAGTCCATTCGTAACCCATAAATGCATAGGTATCTTGGTACTCACCATTTTGACTAGCTTGGTTGCATTTATCAATAGACTCAATGGCATCATGCCAACGTTCTGGCGTGTAAGACTCTGAGTGGTCAGTTAAAAAATAGAAATCTAATTGTGATATGAAGCGTGCGTAATCACAGGCGTAGCCCGGGGGGAAGGCGCCTTGAGCGCCATGCATTAATGGCAGTGAATACATAAATGCATCAGAGGAATTAGTCGTATGTACGTGGGTATCACCAAAGAGAATTTGCGTATCACTGTCAATACCCAAGGCTGCTAGAACATTAACTTGGCCTGCCTGACGCAATGCGACTTGATCTAAGGGTAATTTTTGTTGAGTTACTTTATTTTTATTAAAAGGAGACTCTTGCCAATATAAATTGGGATCTGCAAAATATCCAGGAAGAATTTTATATACCGAATCGGGCATTTTTCCTGAAAAGAAACTGATCACAACTATCAGGATGAACAAGAATGATAAAAGTATTTTTTTCATATTTATCTCATGATTTGTTTATAATATTACTTTATTTTTAAATCAATTATTTATTTTGGATAACTCGTTATTTTACGAATGGCTTTATATAATGGGCTTAGCCGAGAATACATTTTTTTGTAAACTTCCTGATATAGCGTATCGTATAATTTGGTATTACTTTCTATTGGCATAAATATATCTCCAGTATGAGTCATGTTTTCAATTGCATTTTCATAGTTATCATAAAGACCAATGCCAACAGCTGCATTAATGGCAGCACCTAATCCGGATGTTTCAAATGTATGCGGGCGTTGTGCGGGCATGCCAAAGATGTCGGCCGTTATTTGCATTGCTTGATCACTTTGTGACCCGCCCCCTGAGACTATTAACTTGGTTATGTTAACGCCTGATTTTTGTTCAGATAATTCCTTCCCTTCACGCAGGGCGTAACCAATACCTTCAATAATGGCTCGATAAATATGTGCTCGGGTATGGACATCACCAAAGCCAATAATGGCTCCTTTCGCTTCAGGACCTGGTTTTCGTATTCCAGGGTTCCAGTAAGGTTGTAATACTAGGCCCATAGAGCCTGCTGGTACTTGTTTCAATAAATCATCAAATAGACTCTCAACAATTACACCTTCTTTTTCTGCAATTTGTTGTTCTTTTAAGCCAAACTCTCGTTTGAACCAACTAACCATCCAATAGCCACGTGGTACAATAATCTCGGTGTTATAGACATTGGGCATTGCTGCCGGATAGGCCGGTGAACTTTTAATCGCTTCAACATATTTTGTATTGGTGATGTTATAAGTTGCGGTTGTACCATAACTTAAACTTCCCATTTGTGGCGTTAAACAGCCTGATCCTAATACCTCACAAGCTTTATCTGAACCGGCAGAAATTAATGGTAAACCGCAAGGAATACCTGTATCACTAGAAGCTTGTTCAGATATTGTGCCTAACTCTTGCCCACAAGGAACCAGTTCAGGTAACATTTCTCTAGTGATTGGCAGTGCTTGCCAGCGCCAATCTGATGGTTTGCACCATGTATGATTTTTAAAATCAAAAGGCAGGTAACCTACTTGACTTGATATTGAATCTACATAATTACCGGTTAACTTAAAACTATGAAAACCAGAAAGTAACATAAATTTATGGGTTTTTTTCCAAATGTCAGGCTGATGATGCTTGATCCAATTCGCTTCAGATTGTTTTCTAAAATAGTCAACCGTTGACTTTTCACCGGCGAGGATAAAAAGTAAACGCCAATACCAACTCATCTTATCAAGTGTATTTTGTTCTCGTTGATCTAGCCAAACAAAGGCAGGTCTTAGCGGTCGACCTTGCTTATCTAAATTAACCATGGTGGCTCGTTGACAAGTTAAGGAAACACCTTTTATTTGGGATTTTTTTATGTTCAATAATTCAAGTTCAGGCCATAATTCATTACACGTTTTTGCTAACATTTCCCAATAATAAGCAGGTTCTTGTTCCGCCCAGCCGGGTTGTTTTGAAAAGTATGGTTCTATTTCCACCTTACTTTTAGCGACTAACTGGCCTTTAAGATCAAACAGTAAAGCGCGAATGCTTTGTGTACCATTATCAAGTGCTAATATATAGTTTTGTTGGTCTTGATGCTGTGTATTATTGTTGCTCATGACTTTCTCACTCTGTGTTTTTAACTGTTTTGGGTAAGGAGTAATATTGTTGCCAAATCGCATTATAGCGTGTTACTTCATCTCGCCATTTTTTGGTTTCCCAGCCAAGCTCTTGTAAAAAGATAATCGATAATGGCGCAAACAATTCTGCTGCTCCATTTTTTAATAACAAGCCCAAACGGGTTCGTCTTAATAATAAATCATCAAGGTGGATAACTGCTTCGTGTCTAATTGCCCAGCGGCATTCAGCCAAACAAAATTTTGTTTTGGCGATTGTCCGTTGTTCTTCTTCAGTTCCTTGTTCAAGGAGTAAAGCGGCATTATTACCGTATCTACCGATCAACCGTTCTAACCATAATTTGTCATCTGGACTGATATATCGTTTATGGTTAAAAATTTGTTCAAAGGATTGATTAGTAAACACATTGTCTGAATAGTTTTGGTTTGGTTGCTTCAGTGTCAACCAAGGTAATGCTGCATCAATCGCTTCAATTGCAGTTAAACGAAAAGTGGTTAACTTACCACCACTTGCCGTAATTAAGGCGTTATTAGCCCAAACGGCATGATCGCGCCGCTCTTTTGAAGCATGTTTAGAAAAATCTTTATCTGAAGCAATAACGGGTCTAACCCCCGACCAGGTAGAGACGATATCCTTAACCGTCAACGGGTTGTCTGGGAAGTTTTGGTTAACAGCTTGGAGTAAATAGTCAATTTCAATTGTGCTGATTGTTGCTTCATTATCTAAACTTTCGTGATGATCTAAATCGGTTGTTCCAATGACGGTGACACCTTCCCAAGGATAAATAAATACAGGTCGTTGGTCTTCTGGATGCAGTATTGTTAAGCAAGCATCAACAAATAACCGTTCTTGATCTACGACTATATGGCTGCCTCGTAATGGTCTAACTCGCTTTTCATCAATAACTTCACTCCGCAGCATATCCGCCCACGCGCCTGTGGCATTAATAACAACCGATGATTTTATTGTTATTTCAGATGCTTGAGCAGTGGTTACATCACTTGAAGTATCAGTAATGACAACACCAATAACTTGCTCAGTTTTTGGATCCTTCAGTAATGTTTTGGCTTTGGTATAGTTGATAACTTGAGCGCCGGCTTGCACAGATTCATGTATAACACGCATGACTAATCGAGAATCATCAACAACCGTGTCAGTGTAATAGCAAGCCCCCTTCAACTTCTCCGTCCTTAATGTGGGGAATTTATTGATAGTATCTCGTACGCTTAAAAATCTATGATCTTTAATACCAGCCAACCAATCATAAATATTTAGTAAAGTACTCATAACAAAACGACCAGGGAATTGCTTTTGTCTAATTATAAAATAATATCCCATTCGGTTGATAAGACCGGGCGCTTCTTTAAACAAACGCTCACGTTCTTGTAATGAGTGTTTAGTCAATTTGACATCGCCTTGTGCGATATAACGCAGTCCACCATGCACCATCTTGGATGAACGACTGGATGTTCCCCAAGCAAAATCTTTTTGTTCGATGAGCAGTGACTTTAAACCGCGACGGGTGGCCTCTTGTAATATTCCTGCACCTACAATACCCCCACCAATAACGATTACGTCCCATTGTTGTTCTGAATTAGCATTACAATTTTCAGATAATTGCGCTAACAGATCATTCCGATCTGTGATTGAAGTTGGCACTTTAGATATATGTGTCATTTCACTACACCAAAGTGCCGGGATTCATTTGTTGCTCAGGGTCAAAGACATTACACAATTTAGTAATTGCTTTAATACCTAGTTTTCCTTTTTCGGATGCCAAGTAAGGGGCGTGATCTTTGCCAACACCATGTTGATGACTAATAGTTCCACCATTTTTGACGATGGCTTCAGCGCCAGCAGCTTTTAATTTCATCCATCGTTGTAACGTTTTTTCGTAGTCTTGATCCATACGAAAAAGGAACGTCGTATAAACACTACATCCTTGTCCATAAAAGTGTGATAAATGCGTAAAGACATGAATATGTTCATCAGTATCTGCAGAAGTGTTACTATCAGATTTAAGTGCATTGGCAATATCTGATTCCATACATTTAACAGCAGCAGGTACGAGAGACCAGTCAAGACACGTTTCCATAGTATCAACAACGATACCAGCATCCCAAAAACCTTGGCGTAAATACGGACTACGAAAACGGCTATGTTCCCAGTGCTTTCCTAACCCCGTACCGATATAAATACCTTTATGTTTACGGAGAAACTGCTTAGTCATTTTTAGAGCTGATTGACATTGTATTTTGGTGCCTGTGATACCAAAAGTAAACATGGTTTTTTCATTATGAGTGGAGGAAATACCTCGTAGGGTTAAATATTTTTCTAAATATTTAACCCCTCTGTCGTGACCTGAAAGTTTTAAATGAGAAGCCGTTTCAACTTCGTTACTCAACCGCATCATTGAAAGCTGAGTGCCACTTTGTACAATTTCTCTGGTCGCCTCCATGCCTATTTCCCAGTTAGGAAAAAAAGCCACATAAAAATTTTCTTCCTCAGCTATTTTGGTCACTCGCATTTTAACTTCGGTAATTATTCCCATTCGACCTTCGCTACCTAAAATCATTTCACGCACATCTGGTCCCGCAGATGATGCAGGAAAGGTAGGTATATCAAGTGAGCCTTGTAACGTTTCTATATTTCCACCAGCAAACATTTTTTCGATGCGTCCATAGCGCAATGATTGTTGACCACTAGAACGACTAGCCACCCAACCGCCAATGGTTGA
This sequence comes from Glaciecola sp. UBA983, assembly GCA_002292215.1. Classification (GTDB taxonomy): domain Bacteria; phylum Pseudomonadota; class Gammaproteobacteria; order Enterobacterales; family Alteromonadaceae; genus Opacimonas. The sequence continues at coordinate 25,718 of DBBN01000068.1, forward strand.
TAACTCCCACGATTGTGGAAAATGTCCTAACGTATAACCATGCGCAGAGAGTTGCTTTTCAACATCAGGGCCTAATGTCCCAGCACCAAACGTTGCTATCTGACTTTTTTGATCAAAATCGATGAGCTTATTCATATTACTCATAGCAACCGTTATTATCGGTCGTCGACTTGCTAATGGGTTAATATGCCCACACACAGAAGTACCGCCACCATAAGGGATGAGGATTAAATTTTCTTGCTTGGCAAATTGTAATAGCTCTTGCACTTCTCGTGTTGAATTTGGCAATGCTACCCCGTCAGGAAAGGCTTCAAACTGACCACTATGAGTCGCTATCCAATCAGGAATACTTTGCCCACGACAATGACGTAAACGCACTTCTGCATCGGTATTAATTAACTTATGGTATGGAGCTTTCGATGTTGGTACTTTGGCTATGGCTTCATCAAGTGTAATTTCTGGCAACGCTGTGCTTTTACCTAATATATTCTCAATATAATTTTGCGATGTTGTCGATAATTCAAAATCTAAATTGTTTTTTTCATCGCCCCAACCATTCCAGCGTTTCATATCATATCTCTTTTGCATTCATTTAGTATTTTGATATATTAAACTTAACCTCAATATATTTTCATGCTTTAATGGGGCTGATTGTTAATAATTTAGGACATAATTACTGATGATATACGCATGAATAAGAAGCTTATTGCTATAGACGATGTCAAGGCTCCTCAATCGGTGATTGGTATTTCATTACTAACTAAATTAATCCAGAGTAATGGTTATAACCCTAAAGAGATGCTTGAAAAAGCGAATATTTCAGAGGGTTTATTGAGTGATCCTAAAGCGACCATTTCTTTTCAACAAGAGGTCGCATTTACTCGGGAATTAATAAATACCTTAGCCGATAATGATCTAGGTTTTAAAGCAGGACAATATTATCGACTTAATGGCTATGGTCTGATTGGTTTAGCCGCAGGTTTAAGTGAAACGGTGGGAGATGCTATTTTATTCTTTCTTAAATATATACGTCTTTCCTATATCCATTTTGAACTGAATTTTTATAAAAAAGAGGGTAATGCAATACTGAGGTTTAGTGATCAATTTGAATTAGGGAATTTAAGACGATTTTATTTAGAAAGAGATTTTTCGTTTGCTTTCTTATCGACACGCGATATGTTTCCACGTTCTATTGTCGGTCAAAAACCTAAAACCATCCACTTCGATTTCCCATGTCCTACCACAGTTGAACACTATCAAGCATTATATGAATGCCCTGTTTTTTTCTCGATGCCTTATAATGAAATGTTATTTGACGAAAGGTATCTAGATTTACATTTACCCTTAGCCAGTGCAATGACCCGGGAATTATTAGAAGAACAGTGCAAAATGCAAGAGATAGCACTATTTGGTCATGACAGTTTTGTAGGCAAAGTACGAGAAATAATCCAAGTTATGGACAATGAAATACCTAATTTGGAGGCGATAGCTAAAATGCACTTCATGACTCCACGTACAATGAGACGTAAATTAAAAGAAAAAGGAACCACTTTTCAACAAATAGTTAATGAAGAGTTAAGTAAAAAAGCGATTCATTATCTATCAACATCCACTTTAAATATTGAGCAAATATCGGTGCGTTTAGGATATAGTGAATCGGCTAGTTTTATCAACGCATTTAAGCGTTGGACCGGTAAAACGCCAAAATCATATCAGCAGCTTTCTCTGCAATTGCAATAGTCGGAGCATTAGTATTACCACTAACTAAGCGTGGCATAATTGAAGCATCAACAACGCGAAGATTATCAATCCCATGCACTTTTAATTGAGTATCTACCACCGCCATGTCATCACTACCCATTTTACAGGTACCAACCGGATGAAAAACCGTACCTAAACGCTCTTTGGCTTTAGCAAAAATTTCCTCATCGGATTGTGCACTTATACCAGGGTGTACTTCTTCTCCACGATAATCATCAAAAGCAGTCGAAGCAAGAATTTTTCGTACCTGTTTAATACCGTTAACCAATATCTTTTTATCTTCTGGATGAGAGAAAAAATTAAAATTAATTTCAGGTGCTGCAAATGGATCGGCTGAGCTTAATCTTACAGTACCAGTACTTTTGGGGCGTAATATACAGACGTGACAAGAATAGCCATCTTTAGCCATTAATTTTAGGTCTCGCCCATTATCGTCATATAACAGTGGAACCATATGTAATTGAATGTCAGGTCTTGCAACGCTATTTTCTGATTTTAAAAATGCGCCAGCTTCGGAAATAGAATTAGAAAGTTTGCCTTCTCTTTTCGTTAAGTACTTAAATAGGTCAGGTATCATTCTAAATAAACCACCTACAGAGGTGCTGATTCCATCATGCTTTTTACTGTTAACGAATACACAAGCATCGACATGTTCTTGCAAATTTTGTCCTACACCAGCGAGTGAATGAATACATTCAATGCCATGTTGCTCTAATTGTGATTTTTCACCAATACCAGACAACATCAATAGCTGTGGAGAATTAATCGCACCACTACTTAAGATAACTTCTTTATTGGCTCTGATCGTACTGGTTTTGCCTTTCTTACTATAAACAACCGCGACCGCTTTCAGATCTTCAATCACTATTTTGGTAGTCAATGCTTCAACAATAACGGTAACATTGTTGCGTTGTAATGCGGGTAATAAATAGGCTTTTGCACTACTACAGCGTTGCCCCTCGTTGATCGTACATTGGAAATAGCCGGCACCTTCTTGCACTGCACTATTAAAGTCATCGGTAATGTTAAACCCAGCTTGTGCTGACGCGGTAATAAAGGTTTTACTTAATGGATAATGTATTTCACGATCACTAACATGCAATGGTCCATTAGCACCATGAAATTCACTTTCACCGCGAGAATTATTTTCTGATTTTTTAAAGTAAGGCAGTAAATCTTGATATGACCAACCGTTGTTACCTAATTGTTGCCATTCATCATAATCTTCTTGTTGTCCACGAATATAAAGCATGGCATTCGTTGATGAGCTGCCACCAAGTGTTTTACCCCTTGGCACATTCAGTGCTTTGCCTTGTCGAATATCGTCTACTATTTGGGCATCATAATCCCAGTTATATTTTTTGGAAAACATAAAATATCCAAAGGCCGCAGGGATTTTGATAAATGGGGTTTTATCTGCAGGACCAGCTTCTAATACACACACACTATATTTTCCGGATTCAGATAATCGATTTGCTAATACGCATCCGGCAGAGCCTGCCCCAACAATAATAAAATCAAATGTTTGTGTTTGTGAGTTATTCATTTATAGCCTTTTAATAAATAATACTGTTGCTTAAGCAGCAATAAGATATTCGCACTGATAGGCCATAATACTAGACGGTTTAGCGGTTATTTTTGATGCTTTAGTCGGGCTAATTATTAACAATATAGGACATATTAATCCTCATTTGATGCATGAATAGCCAGTTTATGACGACATTGACTGTTACCTAAGACTTAACATATATTATTTAATACATATGTTTAATTTCACATATGTAAATTTTCGATCTATACTCTTATCAATTATTTACCTTATGAATTCTGGTATTTTTCAACCCTATTTTTATATACAGGCGGCGTAATGACACCTTTAAATTTGTTCAAATGTATGTCTGATGCAACGCGATTGCAGCTGCTTTTGATTATTGCGACAGTTGAAGAGGCATGCGTGTGTGACTTGATGCACGCCTTATCGCTAAACCAACCAAAAACATCCCGTAACTTAGCGCAATTGCGTCAAGCCGGCATTGTTCAAGATGAACGACGGGGCAAGTGGATGTATTATTCGTTGCATCCGCAACTACCTGATTGGGCTAGAAGCATCATCTTAAACACCGCTGAACAGCAAAAAGATGAGCTTAAACATATTCTAAAACCTTTTTCTTTTATTAATAAACAACCTTGTTGCGAGTAACCCCATATGAAAATTTTATACATCTGTACCCATAACCGTTGTCGCAGTATTTTATCTGAAGCGATTACCAATCATGCCTCTCAAGGTGTTATTGAAGCGAAAAGTGCCGGTAGCCAACCCGTTGGAGAGGTCCATCCTTTATCCATTAAATATTTGGCCCAATCTGGGATTGCCACCAGCGGTTTAACGAGTCAGTCATGGGACGAATTTGAGGCATTTTCGCCAGATGTTGTGGTCACTGTGTGTGATTCTGCCGCTGGTGAAACTTGTCCGGTGTATTTTGGTAACAGCATCAAAATTCATTGGGGTCTGAGCGATCCATCTAAACTTGAAGGCTCCGATGAGGAAATCGAAGCGGCATTTTTAGCATGTATTGCACTGATTACTGAGCGAGTTGATCAACTAGTGAGTATAGCAAAGCAACAGTTAACGCCTGCTGCATTACAGGATGCATTGGAAAAATTAACTCAGTCTCAAGGAAATACAGCATGTCAGTAACGGATATTACTTATAGCGAGCTGCCCAACATTGATACGAATGAATTTAGCATTCCTAACAGTGCGTCATTACAGCCGGATAGTGGGACTCACAAGCCTCGTATCTTGTTGTTATATGGTTCATTACGTGAACGCTCATTTAGTCGTTTGGCTATAGAGGAGTCCGCGCGTTTACTCGAAGCTTATGGTGCGGAAACACGGATCTTTGATCCGACGGGCTTACCTCAACCAGATTCGGATGACGGATCTCACCCTAAGGTCAAAGAATTACGCGAATTAATGATTTGGTCAGAAGGGCAAGTGTGGTGCTCACCTGAACGTCATGGTGCAATGACTGGTATTATGAAAAGCCAAATTGACTGGGTGCCATTAAATATGGGCGGAGTGCGTCCAACGCAGGGAAAAACCTTAGCCATTATGCAAGTTTGTGGTGGCTCACAATCTTTTAATGCAGTGAATCAAATGCGAATTTTAGGTCGCTGGATGCGTATGGTGACGATCCCTAATCAATCATCTGTAGCCAAAGCATTTTTAGAGTTTGATGAAACCGGACGCATGAAACCTTCTCCTTATTACAACCGAATTGTGGATGTGATGGAAGAGTTAATGAAATTTACGTTGTTGCTTCGTGATAACAAAGAGTATTTAGTAGATCGTTATTCGGAGCGCGTTGAAACCGCTGAACAAGTCAGTAAACGGGTTAATCAAGCTTCTAGTGGAGAGACGAAATAATGGGATTATTTGAACGCTATTTATCGGTTTGGGTTGCTTTAGCGATATTGCTAGGGATCGCATTGGGTTATGTGGCCCCAGATGCATTTGCTGTTATTGCTGAATGGGAATATGCCCATGTAAATGTGGTTATCGCAGTACTGATTTGGTTAATGATTTATCCGATGATGGTGCAAATTGATTTTACGTCAATCAAAGACATTGGCAAAAAACCACAAGGATTGGTCTTAACCCTGGTCATTAATTGGTTAATCAAACCGTTTTCAATGGCGTTTTTAGGTTGGTTATTTTTTAAGGTGCTATTTGCACCCTGGGTTGATCCGCAAACTGCCAGTGAATATATTGCCGGCATGATTTTATTAGGAGTTGCACCGTGCACAGCGATGGTATTTGTATGGAGTCAAATGACCAAAGGCGATGCGAATTATACCTTAGTACAAGTATCGATTAATGATGTGATCATGATCTTTGCTTTTGCGCCTCTAGCAGGATTATTATTAGGGATGACGGATATCACCGTGCCTTGGGATACCTTGGTATTGTCGGTAGTGCTGTATGTCTTGATCCCATTATTAGCCGGCGTGTTAACCCGAAAACAGCTCAATCGTAATGGCGATGAAACCCAGGTAAATAAGTTGCTTGCAAAACTCAAACCCTGGTCCATCATTGGCTTATTAACAACCGTGGTGTTGTTGTTTGGGTTTCAAGCTAACACCATTTTAGCAAATCCTGAAGCGATAGTATTGATTGCTATACCGCTGTTGATCCAAACCTACGGGATCTTCTTTATTGCCTATTTTGCAGCAAAGAGGATGAAACTAGCTCATAATATTGCGGCACCAGCGTGTATGATTGGGACTTCTAATTTCTTTGAACTCGCCGTTGCCGTTGCGATTTCACTGTTTGGCCTTCATTCAGGTGCTGCCTTAGCAACCGTCGTTGGTGTATTAGTGGAAGTGCCAGTCATGTTGTCATTGGTTTGGTTCGCCAATCGCACACAACATTGGTTCGATTAATTGCAAAATATCCTTTTCTGACTATCTTTATATAAGGACGTTGGGAAAGGATTTATGTGAAATTACATCAGCACGAGACATTTCAACATTTACAACAAGTATTAGCGGACCGGTTAATCAACACATTTGCATTAATTTGCGCGGTGGGATTACCGGTTTCTTTGTATCGGTGGTTTGAGCTCGGATTTCAGCCCATTTTCATCCATCATATTGTCTTAAGTTTGATTGTTTTTATTGCTGCTATATGCAAAAAACGAATCAAAGCAATACACCTCATTATTCTGGTCGTCGTCATTTTAACGACCATGTCGTTTTCTGGTGCTGCTACGTTTGGCCTACAAAGTGGCACGGTTAGCTTTGGCATTTTTACGATATTTATTATTGCATTTGTTTGGGGACTCATCCCTGCGATTATTTATTTGAGTGTGTGGTGTCTGTTTATTATTGGCTTAGGATATCTGTTTACGCAAAATATTATCCAATACCAAATTGAACCTGCTATCTACGCTTACATGCCCTCTGCATGGGCTATTGTAATTATAGGTACATTGATCACTGCATTGTTTATTTTAATTATGGGCTCGGCGTTTTATCGGGCGTTTGACGCGATGTTATTAGAAGTTTATGAGCAAAAACAACAATTAGCACAGTTGGCTAGTAAAGATCCTTTAACCGGATTATTAAATTTGCGTGCAGGTCTAGAGGCATTTAGCACTTCTCTGGCAAGAGCTAAGCGTAAAAAAAGTTTAATGGCTATGCTGTTTATAGATATTGATAAATTTAAACAAATAAATGATGTTCATGGTCATGCTGTAGGTGATCAAATATTGGTAGATATAGCGACTAATTTGCAAAAACAACTTCGCGAATATGACTATGCGATGCGCATTGGTGGAGATGAATTTATTGTATTGTTGAATGATGTAACCTCCACTGAGGACGTATTAGAAATTAGTGAACGGCTAATTAATAAACTTGAAGTCACTTCGACAAATCCTCCGCATATTACACCTGTGTTAAGTGTTGGTATCACCTTATATCCTAAAAATGGCAACACGTTTAATGAGCTTAAACAACAAGCTGATGAAGCAATGTATGAAGCAAAAAACAATAAGTTTGAAAAAATTTGCATAATTAATAAAAAACTTTGAACTAACGACGAAACCCTCAGTCTATTAAGGTGTATGTGTTTTATAGTGTGTTCCTATGTAAGTTAGCCCTGAAGTTTTTCAGGGCTTTTTTTTGCCTATAACTGCGAGTTTGTCTAAAACTACCTATAAAGACTTACTGGCAAAAGTGAGATTAATATTTCTCAATCTGAGTCATCGCTGACGCAATACTCTGTTCTTTATCTGGCATCGCTAAGCCTTCTGCATAGATAAAATCGACATCTTGTAATCCTAAAAATCCAAAGAAATCTTGTAAATACTTGGTTTGTGTATCGAGTGGTGTCCCTTGATACATCCCCCCTCTTGCAGCAACAACGATAATTTTCTTATCTTTTAGTAAACCGACGGGGCCTTGATCTGTATATTTAAAAGTGACACCGGCTCTGGCAATGCGATCGATCCAAGCTTTAAATGCGGAAGGGACACCAAAATTATACATCGGCATACCAATGACAATCGTATCCGCCGTCATGACCTGTGCAATATAGGCATCGGAAATAGCGGCTAACTCTTGTTGTGTTTGGGTTCTATCGTCTGTCGATGTCATCCACGCCTGCATTTCGTTGCTTGTTAAATGCGGCAGATCTTGTGCATAAAGGTGTTCAGAATGAAGTTGTGCTGAATACTTGCTTGCTAAATGCTGTCCCAAATGGCTGGCTAGTTGAGCTGAATTGCCTTCGTCTTGGTTTAATGATGAATGAATAACTAATATTTTTTGCATGTTCACTTCCTAATAGTGGGTTGATGCAAAGACTATAATTGTTAATTAAATAGTATTAAAGTGCATAAAATAAGGTTAAACATTCTACTTTATCGAACTTTTTTCTGGTATTGATGCTAGTTATGGTATTAGTGTGGTGCTCGCATAGGCTGTTGCTTTGCCATTAATCTGCAGCGTAAAACGATGCTCACCAGGGTAATATTTGCGAGTTGTGATGGGTTTAAATGAGTGTGGTTTGGTAAATGTTACTGTGCAGTGCGGGTTTATTTTGAGGGTTTTCCATTTAAACACTTTGGGACGGGTACTACCGTTACTTTTTTGGTGGTGCACAATGTAATCGATTAACAGCAATTGTTCAGTGTCTGTTGGATTATGTAGCTGACTCATCTCCCATTGCTACTTCATTAAGCCAGTCAGTGACTAGGTTATTGACTAACGCAGGATGATCTTTGGCGATATCGTTAAGGTGGTTGGCAACCGATAACCGGACATAATCTTCTGGATCATTTTTCAGGCTCTCCAGTAACGCAAGTGTAGGTGACGGATCAAGCACTAGTCCTTGGAGTCTTATTCCCCAAGGCAAACGGGGGCGAGAGCCCTCGCTAACTAATCTGCGGACATGTTTGTCAGGATCCCGAGTCCATTGCTGTAAAATGTTAAAGGTCTTCGTGGGTTGGGTAATAATAAATTTACGTATAGCAAATTCAGCAGAAAACCGTTTCGTCATCGCGTGTAACGCAGCCATACTAAGGTCAAAGTGTTCTGGAGTATTACCATGGAGAGCGATGTAATCAGCGCTAGGCATAATCAACCAATTGCCAATACCTTGTTCTGCAGCGGTATTATTGGTCCAGCCGGATGATGATTTATCTATGGCATGAACGGGTGCTAATGATTGCACTAAAATGTGCGCGGCATGAGTAAAGTCATCGGGGAGTGTTAAGGTCAACGCAGAGACAATTTGATTAGAACGAGCTTTCATTTCTAAAGCAGATAAATCATGTGTTGCTAAAGCAAAAAATGTACCTTGGTCAAATTTAGACCAGGTGTGAAAAATAGCGGCTCCCATTTGCGTGATGGATAACGAATTAAACACTTCTTTGAACAATGTAGACATACGCACCCGAATAATATAACCAAAATCGAATATTTGGTCAGTATTTTACCCCTGAGATAGTGTTAGACCATAGCATTGTGTGAGCAAAAAAAGTATTATACGCGCAATATTTTATTTTAGGGCTTCTCATGAAAGAATTATCGGATATTGGTTTAGTTGGTTTGGCCGTGATGGGAGAAAATCTCATCCTAAATATGGCGTCCAAAGGCTTTACTGTCACGGCGTTTAACCGTAGCTATGACAAAGTTGAAAAATTTCTCAACGGTCGAGCTCAAGGTGAAAGTATTCGCGGTGCCAAAGATATCCCTGAGCTAGTTGCATCCCTATCTAGCCCTCGTAAAATCATGTTAATGGTTAAAGCGGGTCAGCCAGTGGATGATTTCATTGAGCAGTTAATTCCTCATCTCGACGCTGGTGATATAATTATCGATGGTGGTAATACGCATTACCCAGATTCAAATCGTCGAACTGCTTATCTCGCTGAAAAAGGCTTATATTACATTGGAACTGGTGTTTCAGGTGGTGAAGAGGGCGCTTTAAAGGGCCCATCTATCATGCCAGGTGGTGCGAGTGCAGCATGGCCACATGTGAAAGATATTTTCCAGTCAATCTCTGCAAAAGTCGCGGACAGCAACGGTGACTTAACTGTACCTTGTTGTGATTGGGTCGGTGATGACGGTGCTGGCCATTTTGTGAAGATGGTTCATAACGGTATTGAATACGGTGATATGCAATTGATTTGTGAAGCGTATCATATCCTACATGATCTCATTGGCTTAAACGCGGATGAAATCGGTGATGTGTTTGAAGCATGGAGCAAAACCGAACTAGATAGCTATTTAGTCGATATTTCGATTGATATTTTCCGTTATAAAGACACTGATGGCGCGCCATTAATTGAAAAGATCTTAGATACTGCTGGCCAAAAAGGGACGGGTAAGTGGACGGGGGTTACTGCTCTAGAATTAGGTGTGCCACTGACATTGATCACGGAATCAGTATTCGCTCGTTGTATCTCTGCACAAAAAGACGCACGAGTGCATGCATCTAGCATTCTTAAGGGACCCAGTGTCCCAGAGTTTGTGGGCGATAAAACCCAGTTTATTGAAGCATTACGCCAAGCCTTGTTAATGGCAAAAATGATCTCTTATGCTCAAGGTTATGATTTAATGACCGAAGCGGCAAAAGAATTTGGTTGGGAATTAAATTACGGCGGCATTGCATTGATGTGGCGTGGTGGATGTATTATTCGTTCTGCGTTCCTAGATAATATCAAAACAGCTTATGATAACAATCCTGAGTTATCTAACTTGTTACTTGACCCGTATTTTAGTAACACAGTAGTTAATGCACAATCTGGTATTCGTCAGGTTATCGGCAATGCAACAATAGCTGGTATCCCTGTACCATGTTTAAGTGCAGCGCTAACGTATTTTGATAGCTTACGTACGGCACGCTTGCCAGCTAACTTATTACAAGCACAGCGTGACTATTTTGGTGCACATACTTATGAACGCTTAGATGGCCCTCGTGGCCAGTTTCATCACACAAATTGGACGGGGCGCGGTGGTGATACGGCATCAACCACTTATGATGTATAAAGTTGTCTTTCAACAATAAAAACAACAATAAGTTTTAGATAAATGTTAACAAAAGGTCACGCCAGTAATGTCGTGGCCTTTTTTATTTTCAATTGTTAATTATCTCGCTAGGCTTAATATCTCACCAACCCTCTATAAGTAAAACCTGCCTTGTCGGCCCTTTACATAGTAATTTATCCTTTACACTTACGCATATCAGACATTGTAGATGAGTATATATTGGCGACAAAACAAGTTATATTAATTGTTGGTTACTTTTTTTTAACAAACAGTTGATATTTTTTGTTAAATATTTATACTGGCTGTGGAAGCGCTTACATTTACGTTTCTATTTTTTGGAAAATAGATGTAAGCGCTTACATTAACTAGGCGCGTTTTTCTTAATAGGGTTGAACACATGAAAAACAGAATGACAAATTTCACCAAATTAGGTGCAGTATTATCTGTACTAACGTTGACTGCCTGTGGCGGTGGAACGGAAACAAAGACTGATTTAAACGCAGTCAATCCTTCAGCACCAGTCGATGACTGGCGTCTTGTCTGGAGTGACGAATTCGATGGGACTGCCATTAATGCCGACAATTGGACACATGAAGTCAATTGTCTTGGTGGCGGCAACCAGGAAAAACAGTGCTATACAGATACTGCGGAGAATTCATCCGTAAGTGATGGTATGCTCAAAATTGTAGCTAAAGCAGCTCCAGAAGGTTCGAGTCAGCCTTATACCTCAGCTCGAATGACAACTCAAAATAAAGTCGATATCCAATACGGCCGTGTTGAGATGAGAGCTAAATTACCAAAAGGTCAAGGTTCTTGGCCTGCATTTTGGATGATGCCGACTGATTCAGTATATGGCGGTTGGCCTAAATCAGGTGAAATTGACATTATGGAAGCGGTCAATTTAGGTGCTGCGCGTGCAGATGGTACTGAAGAAAAAAGTATTTACGGTACCATTCATTACGGCGCAGGTCCTGGAAGTGATTTCTCAGGTAACTCTCATTCGCCAACGACGAGTCCAGCAGATTCATTTAATACCTATGCAATTGAGTGGCAGGAAGGTGAGATACGTTGGTATTTCAATAATGTCCTTTATGCAACTCAACGTCAGTCTAAACTTCGTACGACGGGTGATGGAACTGTATTAGGTCTAAGTCACCGTGGTTGGTATGCAGAGCTATATGATATAGCAACGGGTCAATTAGGTACTGATTATTCTCCGGCTCCATTTGATCAAGACTTTTTCATGATATTAAATGTCGCAGTCGGTGGACAGTGGCCTGAAGGTGTTAATGAAGGTGGTATTGATGCTAGCGCATTTGCGGAAGGTCAGACTTTAGAAGTTGATTATGTTCGTGTGTACAAATGTTCAGCCGATCCAGATACGGGTCGTGGATGTGAAACCGTTGCACCAGGGTATGATATTGATACAGCTGATGGCGGCATGTTAGTCGAAGGTCGTGCACCTGCCCCAACATTAGTTGCTGGCGCACCGAATCCTATTACTATTTTTGACGACGAAATCAACATTAACTGGGTTGCTTGGGATTGTTGTGGCGGTTCTACTCCTGGCTTAGTAGCTGATGATGCTGAACGCGGAAATGTGTATGAATTTGCAGTGCAAAACGGTAACGATGGCACTGTATTTGGTGTGATTACACGTTCGGCATTTTTATCTTCAGATCCAACTTCTCCATCAAGAGCAACCCCTCATAATGCCTTAGGCATGATTGATGGTGGTTACATTACCTTTGATATGAAAGTGATCACTGCTCCGACTGGTCCAGATTCTGTTTGGAAGTTCAAAATTGAAGCTGATGAAGCCGCAGGTGGAGCTTGGGAAGCTGATCTAACGACATTTGGCGATGCGCCAGTAGTCGGTCAATGGACAACATATCGCATACCATTGCAAGATGTTGCTGATAATGGTGTTGATATTTCGTTAATTGATGTCCTAATGGTATTCCCTGCATGGATGACCGGTGCAGATGCAGTATTCCGTTTAGACAACATCGCAATATTACAAGATACCGCCGGTGTTTCTTACCCTGAATTCCCTGTTTCAACTAATACAGATTGGGCATTGTGGGATTGTTGTGGTGGTTCAACACCTGCACTAGTAACGGATGCCGAAAAAGGTCAAGTAGTCGAATTTGCTGTATTGAATGGTAATTCGGGCACAGTGCTTGGTTTTAATACTCGCAGTGACAGCGGCGGTAACGATGCACCTTTAAATGTAACTGAAATTGCAGCTAATGGCGTGTTATCTTTTGATTTAAAAGTAATTAATGCTCCTGCGGCAGGAAATGAAGCTTGGATGTTGAAAGTTGAATCGGCTGGTGCAACAGGTGCAACAGAAGTTAACTTAAATACCAGTTCTGAAGGTGTTAATCCATCAGATGTATGGCAAACATTCACCTTCCCGATTGCTGATTTAATGGATGCAGGTTCAATTGATCCAAGTGCGTTAGATGTCATTATGTTGTTCCCAGCTTGGGGTTCAGGTGCTGATACAGTATTCCGCGTAGCGGATGTTAAGTTTCATGTCCCTGGCTCGGGTGCAGCGGCTCCAATAGCACCACTTGCAACGTTCATTGATTCAGGTTCTGTTAATGAGAACTGGGCNNTGTGGTGGTTCAACACCAGAGTTTGTTAATGACGATACTAATGGTCAAGTTGCTGAGTTCAAAGTATTAAACGGTAACTCAGGTACTGTACTTGGCTTAAACTCTCGCACTACTGATGGTGGTACAGGTGTTTCAGTTGATGCAACGAGCTTACTAGCAACTGGCGTATTCCGTTTTGACCTGAAGGTCATGACCGCTCCAGCCGCAGGTAATGAAGCGTGGATGTTGAAAATAGAGTCAGGTGGCGCAGCTGGTGCTGTAGAAATAAATGTTAATACAAGTAATGAAGGTGTTAACCCTTCAGATGCTTGGCAGACATTTACGTTTAACTTGATTGACTTATTTGATGCGGGTACTTTAGATCCAAGTGACATTGACGTTATCATGTTATTCCCAGCATGGGGAAGTGGTGCTGATTCAGTCTTCCGCGTAGATAACATGGAAATCATTGATGGTTCAGCAGCTAGTGTTCCTTCAACTCCAAGTACACCAAATACTGGTGGTGAAACTGTTGAACCAGCAGTTCCAGCAGAGCCAGAGCCTGTTGTTTACGCAATTGGTCAAGAAATAATTGCTGATGGCTCATTTACAGATACAGAATCGACAGCTTGGACTGCAGGTACAATAACAGCTGAAGGCAATAACAACGTACTTGTTTCTGAAGTTAGCACAGCCGGTGATCCTTGGTCAGTCAATGTAAGTCAAGTACTTACCTTAGAACCTGCGACGAACTACACATTAAAGTTCAAGGCTAAAGCAACAGAAGCAAGAAATATTATTGCTGGAATTGGACAAAATGCTGCTCCTTATTATTCTGATACTGAAGTTGTTGCATTAACAACTGAGTGGATAGAATATACATTGAATGTTGCATCTGTAGACTTAACTACGGGTGAAATATTTGGTGATGATGGTAGCCGAGTTCTATTCGATTTAGGTGCAGAAGTGGGTGATGTAACTTTAGATGATGTTTCTTTAGTTAAATCAACCCAACTAGTTGTTGATGGCGGTTTCGAATACGGCGTTACTTACTGGAATGCTGGAACAGTCACAGCAGAAGGTGAAAACAACGTTTATACAGCAGATGTTACAGCTGCAGGTGATCCTTGGTCAGTAAGCTTAAGCCAAGTACTAACACTTGTTCCAAGCAAATCTTATGAAGTATCGTTCAAAGCGAAAGCTTCTCAGGATCGCACAATGATTGGTGGTTTAGGGTTAAATGCTGCTCCATACCATTCATCAACCGAAACAATTCTGTTAACAACTGAATGGCAAACTTTCACTTATACATTTGTAACTAATGATGATACGACAGGTACTCCATATGGTGACGATAATAGCCGCGTGCTATTTGATATGGGTGCGGATGTAGGTGTTGTGTTTATCGATGATGTAACAGTAACAGCATTAAGTGGCGAATTGTTGTCGAATAATGGTTTTGAAGACGGTAATACGAACTGGAACGGCGGTGAAATTGCTATTGACGGTGAGAACGCTTACTTCACAGCTAACGTAGCTTCTGCGGGTGACCCTTGGTCAGTTAACTTAAGCCAAGTTACTACATTGCAGCCAAGTAAGCATTATGTATTAACATTTAAAGCAAAGGGAACTCCTGACCGTACAATGATTGCAGGTATTGGCTTAAATGCTGCACCATATCACTCATCAACTAACATAGTTACGTTAGCAGCTGAGTGGCAGACATTTACATATCTGTTAACATCAAATGATGATACAACTGGTACTCCATATGGAGATGATAACAGTCGTGTGTTGTTTGACATGGGCGCTGATGTAGGTGAAGTATCTATAGATGATGTTAGTCTAGTTCCAGTTGAGGCATTCAATCAGTTAGTGAATAACCATGATTTTTCAACAGATATTGAAGGTTGGAACGGTGGTACAGTGATTACAGATGCTGATAATTCATTTTTTCAAGCAGATGTAGCTTCAGCAGGTGATCCTTGGGCAGTAAACTTGAGTCAAGTTTTAACGCTTGTTCCAAGTAAAGAGTATGTACTTACATTTAAAGCCAAAGGGTCAGTTGACAGAAGTATGATTGCCGGCATTGGGTTAAATGCAGCTCCATATCACTCATCAACAAATATAATTGGATTGACAACTGAC
>DBBN01000067.1:0-9952 GCA_002292215.1 Glaciecola sp. UBA983
AACACGAATAGTGGCGGATAGCTTTCTACCGGGTTTTAAAATGGTCGTGTCTTGATCATTGATGGAGGCAGTTAGTTCATAATATTTAATGGGGTTACCGCGTTTAATTTCTCTAGGGAAGGCCGCGACTGAGGATAATTCACCCGAAAAGGTTTTGTTGGGAAACGCATCTAGTTGAATATCGACATTTTGTCCGTTGGCTAAATCAATCGCATCATCGGCTAAAACATACAAACGCGCTTGTAAATTTTCTAAGTTGGGAATTTCAGCAATCGGACTACCAGGAAAGACGGTATTACCGACGGATGGTTTTTCGCCTCTGCGGTCTTTGACGTACACCAGTAATCCAGAGTATGGTGCCGTCACTTCTAGTTGTTTTAACGCACTGAGGTATTGTTGTAACTTACTTTGGTGTCCTTGTTTTTTAATATCTAACACCGACATGGCCGAATCATGTTGTTCTAACACACTGGTTTCTTTCCAAGCTAAAAATGAATCTTTGGCTTCTAAAAAATCACGATTTTGTAAGGTGTCGATAATATCTAATTGGCTATAAATCCGTAAATCGTCAATTGCAAACCGATCCACAAATGCAAACTCTTCTTCAATAAAATTTTGTTCAGATTTGATATCTTGTTTTTCTTGAGTTTGCGACGCCTGAGAATTGATGATGTCTTGTTGCAGCTTACGTACCGCAAATTCTTCTTCATTTTTGTCACGAGTGATCCGCTCCGCATCAAACCTAGCGATGACATCACCTTCGTTAACGTGAGTGTTTTCATCTGCCAACCAAGCAAGCATCATAGGACGTCTTCCTGGAGCAATAATCTTCTGCGATTCGGCGGCTTCAATTTCGCCATTAGCATTGATTTCGATAGAAAAACGTTGAGTGTTGACTTCATAGGTTGGAATAGTACTTGGTTTGTCATCTCCACAACCCATTAAGAACAAGACGAATACACTAACACTAAGTAAAGTGGCGGAACGGGGTCTTAAATTAACCATTAAAGCGCTCCTGATAATGCGGATAAATTGACGTTTGCTTGCATCCCAGGGCGCATGATCGACAGATCGAGATCATCCAGTGTCACCCATGCATCGAACACGACCTTTTGATTACGTTGTGATTTATTGCGATATGCTTGCCCTTTACTGGTGATTTTACCGGTAAAGATACGTTCAGGATACGCGTTGAGTACAACATCAACAGCCTGTCCAATGCTCACTTTATTAGTATCTGATTCGTCAACTTCCATTTTTATTGCCAGATTATCTAATGAAGGGACATCCATTAATGAATTACCCATAAAAACCGTGTCACCTACGGCGGGTCTATCTCCATCGCCATTGTCACGAAAAACAACAATACCGTCACTGGGGCTCGTAATAGTTAATTTGTTAATACTGTCTTTGATTTCATCCACACGCGTTTGTAAATTCATGATCCGTGCTTCTTGTACTTGTTGGTTAACAATGCGGCGTGTTTTATGTTCATCAAACCGTTGTCGTGCTTGTGCTTTAAGCGCTTGCATAATGACAAAATCGGCTTCCTGTTTACGGCGCTCTACTTCAGAGCGTGATGAGACGGTAATTTCAACTTTACGCCGAGCTTTATCTTCATTCATTGACGCTTCTGCTAGGTCTAATTCCAGATCTTCTTGTGTTGCTGTGTCTTCTAAAATGAGTTTTTCGAGCTGTTTGCTTGCCGCGTCGAGTTCTGATTGACGAGTTAACATGCTAGTACGTAATTCTTGTCCATCAAATTTGACGAGCATATCGCCGGTTTTAACGATTTTATTTTCGGAAACTAAACGTTGAATTTTGTATTGCCACATACGTCGAATACTGGGTGGTCCAATCGTTACGGTTTGTAATGACATGAGCTCGGCTGGAACCGATAAGGCAATGTTTTTGGTAATCATACTTGGATTTGTTTTGGGGATGTTAATCGGTGCTTGTTCTTCGTTTTGTTCGTGTTGTTCATTTTGTACGATACGCACACTCATACCAGGAAATAAGGTGCGTTTGGGTGACGTGTCAAACTTAATAATGACCGGAAAATAGGTGGCATTACTCATTTGTGGTTTATTCTCGGCTTGAGTGCCAATTGACGACACCGTGCCTGTAAAGCTCTGTTCAGGAAATGCATCAAAGTGCAATGTGACTTGGTTACCTTGTGCTAAACGCAATGCGTCAATTTCATGGACAAAACTCTCAACTTGATAATCACTGGTTGCTTGTACATCTAAAATCGTCCAACTCGGCTGCACATTCATCCCTGAAGCCATTTTGGTTCCGTTCCAAGGATGATCTGCATAAGTGACGGGACCGGTATGTCTAGCGATAACATTGAGTTTGGTCAGTAAATTTTCATAGTACTGAATGTCATCTTGTTCTTTTAAAATATCGATATTTTTCTTTTCCAAACCTGAAGCACGCTGTTTTTCCGATTTTTTCAGTGCTTCTTCGGCTTTAATTTGTTCGAGCAGGGCGCGTTCTAATACCATTTGGTTTTGCCCTTTTTGATAGTCACTCAGCGTATCGCTGTTCACTGAAACTTCTATTTGTGCTTTTTCGACTTGCATTTTGGCCACATTAAATCGACCTTGGGCTTCAGTGAGTTCTTGTTGGAGTTGCATATCTAATTGCTTATATTCAAGCAATAAGCGCTCTAGTGTCTCTTGGCTTTGTTCTAAGCGACTTTGTTCTGTCGCACCGTCAAAGACAACAACCAAATCACCTTGTTGCACGACTTTGCCTTCTTCTTCCATCCATTGTAATTGAATATTCCACGATGAACCTCGCGGAGCAACAACCGTTTGTTTAGCGGATGAGGAGACTTTACCTGACAATATTAATGGATTCGCATAACTTAACGAGCTCATCAAGATTAAACCAATGACTGAACTGAACATTAATACCGCTTTCATATCCCACTATCCTCGATGATTTTACCGTCTTTCATGCGGATTATGCGTTGTGCAAAATTAGCTATGTCTTGTTCATGGGTTACCATCACGATAGTTTGTCCTTGTTGATGCAGCTCTGTTAACAGAGCCATGATTTCATCGGAGGTTTTTGAGTCTAAGTTACCGGTAGGTTCATCCGCTAAAATGACACTGGGCTGATTGACTAAGGCACGAGCAATGGCGACTCGTTGACGTTGTCCTCCGGACATTTCATAAGGTCGATGGTGCTTGCGATGAGATAAACTAACACGTTCAATTAATGCCAGAGTGCGAGCCTGAGCTTCATCTTCAGATACATCACTGTAACGCAGAGGTAATTTAATATTGCCAATGACATCAAGTTTAGGGAGCAAATGAAAGGTTTGAAAGATAAAGCCAATATATTTGTTTCGGATCTGAGATAACTGGTCATCATTTAATTGCGCGACGTTATTGTTATCCAAGTGGTATTGGCCTGAAGTAGGCGTGTCAAGACAGCCTAAGACGTTCATCAGGGTTGATTTACCTGATCCTGAAGTGCCCATTATCGCGACAAACTCGTTGCGCTTTATGTGCAATGATACATCATCAATGGCAGTGACGATTTCATCACCATTTTGAAATTGTTTGATTATATTTTGGAGTGTAATCATTGCTCGATTTACTAACTTTATTTATTTGAACGTCTATAGTGCGGGATTGGTTGTGTTTGACTAAGCGACAAATTGTAATAGATTGTAAATGGCAGGATACAACCTGTATTCTAATGCAAATAGATAGTGTTAAAGTATGATTATTGTAGCGTGTCGATATAACTATATTTGGACCCGGTATGACCTATTTATTTTTCATTTACACGAGACAGGATCAAACATGATAAAAGCCTTTGCAGTTGAAAATGCGCAAGCAGAATTTACCCCAATCACCTATACAATGCCTGCAATAGGTGCGCATCAAGTCGATATCGATGTGGCATATTGCGGTGTGTGTCACTCTGATATGTCGATGAAAAATAACGAATGGGGTATGACTCAGTATCCATTCGTTGGTGGACATGAAGTAGCCGGAACGGTTAAAGCGGTTGGTGAGCATGTGACACATTTACACGTTGGCCAAGCGGTAGGTTTAGGTTGGCATAGTGATTATTGTCACCAGTGTCATTCTTGTGATACTGGCGATCAAAATCTTTGTGCATCTGCTGAAGGAACCATTATCGGTCGTCATGGCGGATTTGCCCAAGTCGTGCGTGCGGATGCAACGGCTGTTATAGCGTTACCTGCAGGTATGGATATGAAAATTGCAGGACCTTTGTTTTGTGGTGGAATAACGGTGTTCAATCCATTAGTGCAATTTGGGATCAAGCCCACCGATAAAGTTGCTGTTGTCGGTATTGGCGGGCTAGGGCACATGGCCTTACAATTTTTACGAGCTTGGGGCTGTGAAGTGACGGCATTTAGTTCTTCTGACTCAAAAGCCAAAGAAGCCTATTGCCTAGGGGCGCATCATGTAATTAATTCAACCATACAAACAGAATTACAAGCTGCCACTGGTTCCTTTGATTTTATCATCTCAACCGTCAATGTCTCTTTGGATTGGAGTGCGTATTTGGCGACATTAAAGCCGAAAGGAAGATTACACTTTGTTGGTGCGACGTTAGAACCTTTAAAAGTTGGCGTGTTTGATTTATTAGGTGGTCAAAAAAGCATTTCAAGTTCACCCGTTGGCGCACCCAATGTAATCAAAGAGATGTTAGATTTTGCGGTTCTGCATAACATTAAACCGCAAATAGAGATGTTTCCAATGTCTCGAATCAACGACGCTTTTGCGCATATGGAAAAAGGGAACGCGCGCTACCGTATTGTTTTAGAAAACGACTGGGAATAAACGCATACTTTAATTAGCAGCCTCTTAACGAGGCTGTTGTAAGGCTTTAATTCGATCATCTAACGGTGGATGACTAGAGAATAATGCTTTAATACTCCCGCCATTAATCGCCAATGCTGACATTTCTGTGGGTAAACCTTCATCATCGGGGTTTGTTTTTAAGCGTTGTAACGCCGCAATCATATTGCGATTACCCACTAGTTTTCCTGCACCTGCGTCAGCGCGATACTCTCGATAACGTGAAAACCACATCACGATAATTTGCGCTAAAATACCTAAGATAACTTGTGCGACAATTGACACAATCCAATAAGCGGGACCATGACCTCGTTCTACTTTAAATACCACACGGTCTACGATATGCCCGATGATACGAGATAAGAAGACCACAAATGTATTGATGACACCTTGTAGTAGTGTCATTGTGACCATATCGCCATTTGCGACATGACTAATCTCATGTGCCAGTACCGCTTCAACCTCTGCTTTGCTCATGTGGCTTAATAGACCAGTGCTCACCGCGACGAGTGAGTTATTTCGATTCCATCCCGTGGCAAATGCATTGGGGCTGGTATGATCAAATATACCGACTTCTGGCATACCAATACCTGCTTGTTTTGCTTGACGTTTAACAGCATCGACCAACCAACGTTCATCACTATTTTGAGGTTGCGTAATGATATGGACATTCATACTACGTTTTGCCATAAACTTAGACATAAACAACGAAATGAGTGCACCGCTAAAACCAATAACGGCTGAATATATCAACAATGCAGTGAGGTTAAGATCCACCCCATTTTCAGCCAACACGCCTTGTATGCCAAACAAACTAAATACGATCGAAATCAAAACCATAATAGCAATATTGGTGATAATAAATAATCCAATGCGTAACATATCTCTGTAATCCTTAATCAAACAACCAATGCTTATTTAAGCACAAAAGCTAAAAATACAAGACTATAATGAATAAAAAATCCTGAAGTATTGATAAATATATAAAAACACTGGATTTATAAGCTGTAATCAATATAATGCTCAACTTCGGTCGGTGTGTGGCGCAGCTTGGTAGCGCACTTCGCTGGGGGTGAAGGGGTCGTAGGTTCGAATCCTATCACACCGACCATTAATACTGAGCTATGGCATTAGTAAGCACTTCAAAATTTCTCACTACTATTTTTATGTAGCACCATTTAATTGTGGTTACCCACATTTCACTAAGCATAATTGCTAATTTATTTGTCTCAATCATTTGGGTTAACATCATTTTTCCTTTCACACATTTGGAAAAATAAACATGTCTATTACACCCAAAAAACAGCCAATAGAACCAACTAAACAAGCTAGTTTAATGCCCACTGATATGTCATGGGATAATTTTGAAAAAATGTTCGATAACTTCAGAAGCCATTGGCCATTTCATGCCATGGTCGAGAAACCGTTTAAAACCACTGAATTAAACTTAAATCCCAATGTTGATGTTACAGAGGATGATATAGGTTATCAGGTCACTGCAGAGTTACCAGGTCTTGAGACTAAGGATATCAATTTAAATATTTCAGATAATGTCTTGACCATAAGTGGAGAGAAAAAAATCGAAAAAGAAGATGATAAGAAAGGTGAATATCATCTTATGGAACGACAATATGGTTATTTTAAACGTAGCTTTTCGTTACCTCCTAAAGTTGATCAAGACAACATTAAAGCGGAGTTTAAAAAAGGAATACTGCACTTGACGTTACCTAAGTCTGAAAAATCCATCAAAAATCAACGAAAGATAGATATTGAGGGCTAATCACCCAACTAACGTTTCTTATTCTTGGATCGGTTTGGTTTTAATGGTTTGCAATTGTTCTTTTTTACGGGCGATTTGTAATTCAAGCCGATCTTTTTGTTCATCCTTAGCGTCTTTTAACTGCTCATTCAACGCCTTAATATCCTCACTGAGTTCCGTACTCGAGCGTTCTTTTTGCTCTGCTTCTTCTGCTTTATCAAAAATGATGTCTTCAGGCGTTGTATCTGAACTTGGATCCGCGTGCTTAGCTATATGTTCAGGCGGTGTCTCTGTTGCTTTTGGTATGGCGGGTGGCGCGTCAGCGATATTGCGTGTATTCATAAAGTTGGGCGACATGATCTCTATTTGGGCTTGGTGCAGTGTATCTAAAATGTTCGCGTATAAACGCGAACGGGATGAAATCATACTTTTTACTTCGGTCAATAAACCGGATACTCGATAAGAAATACTATAATTACCTAGCTCGATGATTTGCACAAAAGGCTCTTCTAATTGACAATTGTTCGCTGCGGTAATTAATAACTGTGAGATTTTATCATGATGATGGTCATAACCAATTGATAAATTCGCGGATAAAATCGTGCCCGATTTACGAGTGACAGTTATCGGATTAGAGGTTAAAAAACTATTAGTAAAAGCCACTAATTCGCGTTGTTCGGTTTGGATCTCCGTATCAAATAAGCCTTTTTCGGTTACTCGTCCAAAATATTGGTCAACACGAATAAAATCGCCCGTTTTAAATGGCTTAGTAAAGCGCAGCACAATGCCAGCCATGATATTACCCACGATAGATGTCGATGAAAATGCAATGACACCAGATAGCACAATACCAAACAATCCAATGACTTGATTGCGAGTACTATCTGCAACAGGCAGGGCTAAGCTCACGGCTAAAAAACTCAGCACATACAACAATAACAAAATGAGTTTTCGCGATAATTGATTATCTTTTGTTAAGGTTTGTTCATTCAGTAAGATTTTGTGCGCCAAAATCAATACTATCACGACAGTGCTCAACGTTATTAATAACGGCATAATCAAAAGCAGCGTGTCCATTAGGTTATTCATGGTGTCATTCCTTGAACAAATTAGAGTAGGCTAAAGGGAGTTTACATAGATTGACTTTAGTAGGATTATGTCTGTAAATATATATAAAATGAATAAAAAATAAGTGTTATGAAAAAAATAACGGCGTTAGTAGTAAAATCGGTGTATTACTGTATTGGGTTTTGCACCATTATTATCGGTGCTTTGTATGTCACTTCTGATTTGAAACCTCAAGTATGGCAGCCCGATCCTCCGCAAAGTTTAAGCGGAGCGTTTGCAATAAATAATCGTTTATCTGGACTACAACCGGTATTGGAGCATATCGGTTTGGGCCCTGAAGATATGGCACTACATCCAACCAGTGGGATGATATACACCGCGTTTGAAAATGGCGATATTGTGTATTTTGATCCTCAAGCTATAGACGTAAGTGACAGTGTAACCTTAGTCAATAACACCCAGGGGAGACCATTGGGATTACGATTTGATGTGGACGGTAATTTATACGTCGCTGATGCGCTTCGCGGGCTACTTAAGATTGATCAGCAAGGGCGTATTACTATTTTAGCGACGCATTACAAGGGACAAAAACTCCAATTTATTGATCACTTAGCGGTTGCAAAGGACGGAACCGTGTATTTTTCTAATGCCTCGCAGCGTTTCACTATGCATAATTTTGTCTATGATTTTCTCGAAACGAGTATGACAGGTGGCATATTTGCTTATCATCCTAAATCTGATTCGGTAACATCGGTATTGACGGGATTATTTTTTGCTAATGGCGTTGCATTATCTGCTCAAGATGATTTTTTATTAATCAATGAAACGGGTAAAGCCAGAATTTTACGATATTGGCTAAGTGGAGACAAAGCTGGCTCGCATGAAATCTTTATCGACGGCTTACCTGCAATGCCTGATAATATTTATCTAGATCCTGATGGCGTATTTTGGGTTGGATTAATTAATCTACGTGATCCTTTGGTAGAGCAATTAGCGTCATATCCGTTCATTCGAAAATTGTTAGGCGGCATACCGGCTAGTTGGTTTACACCTTCTTCAGAATATGGAATGGTCATTGCTTTAGATACTCAGGCGAAGGTTATTCATAACTTACAAACTGCAACTGCCTATACCTCTATCACCTCCGCGTTGCCGTTTCGAGGTAAACTGTATGTCGCGTCATTACGTCAATCTCACCTAGCTGCAATCCCCCTTAGTGAGTTGTGATTTGGAGATGTTTTGCTATACTCGCGAAAATTATTTTTCTTAGGTTATTTATGATCCCCGTTAGCGTTTTTATCGTCGCACAAGATGAAGCACATAATATTGAGCGTGTGTTACACAGTGTGAAAGATTTTGCTCAAGTCATAGTTGTGGACTCAGGCAGTACCGATAATACGCCTGCATTAGCTGAAATGTCAGGCGCTACCGTTATCCATCAAGCATGGTTAGGTTATGCGGGACAAAAGCAATTTGCGTTAACCCAATGCACGTGTGACTGGGTGTTGAATCTAGATGCCGATGAAGAATTAACAACAGAATGTGTAGCGGTTATCCAAGACACGATTGTGCAAGCGGAAATAGCGGCATTACGATTGTCACGCAACGATATGTTCATGGATAAATTACCAAACCGCTGGATGAAGAAACCTAATAACCTTCGACTATACCGCCGCGAACAGGCACATTTTGATACATCAGAGCAAGTGCATGAAACCGCTATTGTAAATGGCAAAGAAGTGCGAACGAACATCGCATTTACACACTATGGCTACAATCGAATTGATGCGTTAGTCGCAAAAAACAACCTGTATTCAACGTTACGAGCCGAAGATAAATTTGCGCGTAATAAGCGCCCTAGCGTGATTAAATTAGCACTGGTATTACCGCTGACGTTTATCCAAAAGTACTTACTCCAAGGGCGTATTTTGAATGGCAAACGAGGCTTGATTCTAGCCACGATAGATGCTTTTTATGCGTTTATGAAAGAAGCCAAACTATGGGAAAAACACTTAACAAAGCCATAACGCGATGCCGGCTCCAGCTAGCTGGATAGGTGAATCAATAACCCAACGCATGTCGCGCTAATGAAGCTAACGCTGGTGCCCAGCACCACATAACGGCGCTGTAATGCATTCTGTTTGACTATGTCATCTTGTAAGCGGTAGTAAAGTTTACCAAAATATAACAATCCTGGAATGACAAAATAACCACTTCCGACACAGACCATGACTAATAAGCGTTCGATTATTCCCATATAATGACCATCTTTTGA
>DBBN01000067.1:9970-13024 GCA_002292215.1 Glaciecola sp. UBA983
ACACCACCAGCAATCCATACTAATATTGATTTATAGGCGAACAATTGTCCATTTATATCTGGATACGACATAGTTATCCAGTAGCTAACAGCACATAAAATAATGATGTGTGAACACTGATCTATCAGATAGTACGACAACTTAAACGTTTGATAGCTCTTCCATATATCAATGCCATAGTGGGTGATTACGATCAATGACAATAACCCTAACCACATCCAAGAGACGTTAAAAGAAAAAATCCATAAGAGTATTAATCCAGTCAAAAAGACATGTGTTAGCACGTGGAAAAACAAACCAATAGAGCGTTCATGATGCGCAACCTTGTCCATAATCCAGCTGTGTTTTTGTAGATAAAAATCAGCGATGCAGTGAGCGATAAAAAGCAATAAAAGTATATTCATTAGTGTAAAGTTAATGTCGATGTTAAGGGTTGATTAGATTGGTTATAAATACTTACGGTTAGATACTACTTTACTTTATTTACGTATTTATTTCAGTAATCCTTTTGATATATTTTATTGTCGAGTATCTTATAACAATTACTTTGATTAATTAACTAACTATGAGGTGAAATATCTCTCACTCGCTCACACCCAATGCACAACAGTTATGGTTTTTACCACTTGGCGGTTGTGGTGAAATTGGCATGAACCTAAACTTATACGGACACGACAGTCGCTGGTTAATGATTGATTGTGGTTTAACATTTAACGCACCACTTAATCCAGAAGACGACTATGCCGAGCAGGTGAAACGGCATGAATTGGTTGCTGCTGATCCTCGCTTTATTGAAGAACGAAAAGATTTACTTTGTGGCATCATTATTACCCATGCGCATGAAGATCATTTAGGGGCAATTCCTTTCTTGTGGCAGCGCTTTCGCCAACCTATCTATACCACCAAATTTACTGCCGAAGTGCTGCGGCGCAAACTCAGTGAGTTCGAGTTTGGGCATTTGGTTGAAATCATCGAAATGACGCCTCTAGATGAATGTATTATTGGTCCTTTTAGTGTCAAATGGCTTCCCATTACCCACTCTTTACCTGAGCCTTGTGGACTTGTCATCACGACACCTGTCGGCAAGGTATTTCATACGGGAGATTGGAAACTCGATTCAAATCCTGTTGTAGGAGAGGGAGTGAATTATGATTATTTTAAACATCTCGCGACGCAAGATATTGATGCGATGGTGTGCGATTCAACCAATGCGTTAAAGCATGGTAACTCGGTATCAGAGAGCGCTTGTGAAGCTGGACTCTATCATTATATCAATAGTGCACCCAAACGAGTGGTAGTCGCATGTTTTGCTTCAAATATAGCTCGGTTAATTACGATTGCTCGCATAGCGCAACAGACTCAACGACGGATGGCGGTGTTTGGGCGTTCTCTTGTGAATATGATCGGGATCGCTCGTCGCACCGGATATTGGCCTGAGGACTGTCAATTAATTGATCGTCGTCATGTTGGGTATTTACCCGAGGAAGAGGTATTAATTGTAGCAACGGGCTCACAAGGAGAGCCTAAAGCAGCATTGAATCAGCTCGCTAAAGATACTCACCGTGATATTTCTCTTACTTCCCAAGATACGATCATTTTTAGCACGATAGTTATTCCTGGAAATGAACAGCCGATAGAGCAATTAGTAAAGTTATTTACTCAGCGTCAGATACAAGTAGTACAAGCACACGATAGTGTGTTGCCGATCCATGCATCTGGGCATCCTAACGAACAAGAGCTTAGAAGTATGTATCGTTGGGTGCAGCCTAAGATTAGTGTGCCCGTCCATGGCGAGGCTGCGCACTTGCAACGCCATGGTGATATTGCAAAAGACTGTGGCGTTAAATCAACATTAGTCGGTGCCAATGGCGATTTATTTCAGTTATCGGCGCCGGTAATGATGAAGCGCGGTGCGGTAAATGCTAAACGCATTGCGATCAAGCGTGATGCTAAAACATAATTTGTAATCAGGGATATCAATAAAAGGCGCTGTGGTTGTTTTACACGTTTATGCATCGTACCGCTTATGCGCAAGTCTAAATAGGCTTAAAATACTCATGATTGATTAATAGTAGACGGTATTTCGGGACAGAGTAGATAGTTGTCTGGATTTTCTATTTACTTTCTGTCTCTCGCGGTTTGGTTTTAGTGAATTGAGCAGTATGAAATAACCAACTAATGATATAAAGCAAATTACCCAAAGCATAGAAACAGATGAAAATTAAAAATGTTTCAGGAGTAATGATGAGATTGACCGATTCTGATACGAGCAATAATAGATTGGCCAATAAACCTGAAAAATAAAATGACGCTGCGGTATCCGATACGTCTTTTGAGTTAATCAACAACGGCAAAAATGAGAAAATAACTACAGCCATATAGTGATTGTGAATTAGGGTTTTGTGATACATAAACCAGACTAATAACGCGACAAGGGCATAGCTTGCAATCGTTGCAAACGCAATGAGTTTAAGTAATCGGTGCACAGTAAATCCTTTTAGAGTTGAGCAGTATAACTATAGACGGACTTGTATTGAGCGCAAATATTTAATACTTTTATATATCTGTCGATAACCTTCTTTATATATTGTTAAGTAATAATCATAATCCATGGATTGGATAAAAGTAGGTTTGATGTGAAGCAAGGACGTTTTGTTGATTGGTACCGAAACATAGCCTTTTTATTGGTTATTTGTTGTGCGTGTATGTTTAGTATACCTGCACTGGCCGCAGTATCATCTTCTATAGCCGCAGAAACGATTCCATCCAATACCCATCATCCTATCTGGGCATCGCCGTTAGCCTGTGCGTTATATTTATTGATTGTATTAGGGGCGTCAGTCATTTGGGCTGCATATCGGCAAAAACACGCCCAGCAATTAATGTTGGCGTACAAAAAACTACAAAAAATTAAAGACCGTTTGAGTAATGCAATGGCAGGGAGTAACTCGCATGTCTGGGAGTATCATCGTGATGACAAAACGATTACGGCTGCTCGCTTTACAGATGATTTGGGCTATACCCGAGGGAAAACAATTTCCTTTGATAGATTTT
>DBBN01000091.1 GCA_002292215.1 Glaciecola sp. UBA983
ATGCTAAATATTTACAACTATTTACTGATTTAGATCCTAACTCATTAATTCCTTATATTAGTGTCATTCAGATTAATCAACTTGAGTCTTATCACGATACACTCATCAAGCATCAAACACGTGTAATCAGTAGCTTTGAATTTGCTGATGTATTTAAAGAACAAATCACACCAACGCTCCATTTGCACTCTCTAATAAGCATTGAATTTATTGAGTTTTTACAGCAATTAAAAAGTTATATCATTGAAAATAGCGCAGCGCTGACCGCCACACAAAGTGTAGAATTTATCGTTTCCGAGCAGTTCATCTTTAAATTACTGATGGGGTCTATGGCGATATTACTATTGACCATTTGCGCGATTTCCTATTTCTTTTATTTAAATACCTACTTATACCAGCATATTCGTGGTCATTATCAACAATCAACTCGACCGATTTTAACAATAGATCGCGGCGGTAATATCACCCAATTCAATCCCGTATTTTCACAGGTATTTAGCCATGTTTCACTTCGTAAACATGATACGCACATCAAAACAATCATCGGAAATCATTGGTATGATTTATCCAAATTATTCATTCCATTCGCTGTTCAACCATTTAGTATAAAACGACTGCTCGCAGTCGTTTTTGATCCTGCTGAGCCGGTGTTAAATGGTCGTATTAATTACAAGATGAGTATTAGCACCGCTCAAGGGATCAAGCCCATGGTTTTGGAGATTAAGTTGTTTCAAATTTTCAGTAAATTTAGAGCGGTGATTACGTTTAAAGATCAAACAAAAGAAGAGGCAATGCGAACTCAAGTTAATCTCGATAACTTTACCCAAATATCGAACAAGACGACCATCCTCGCACACCTAGAAGATGAAATTGAACGCTGTAACCGTCACCATTTACTGCTATCGATTATATTTATTGATATTGATGAATTTAAAACGATCAATGACCGATATGGCCATCCTTTCGGCGATAAAGTTATTAAATGGGTGGCATCAACCATCAAAAAGCGGGTGCGTGAAACTGACTTTTTAGGTCGCTATGGCGGGGATGAATTTATGATTGTCTGTCCGGACTGCAATGCAACACAAGCTAAGCTTATTGCACAAGACATACGCTCATTATTAAAGAACCCTAAGCTGCACGTCAAAGCCAGTGTTGGCGTCGCGCAAATGGAGCCAGAAGATACCCGAGAATCCCTGCTCGAACGTGCCGACCAAGCGCTTTATCAAGCCAAACATCAAGGTAAAAATAAAGTCGTGATTTATAAACAACAAAGCCAACGCTAAGGTTGGCTTTATAAATTGGTTCTGACCCTAATTATTTAGGGCATTGGCTCTAAATCTTCACCTTCTTTTTCAATCTCTTCAGGGATCAAATCTTCTTTACTGATACCTAGTAGTAAGGCGACTGAGCTTGAGATATAAATCGATGAATAAGTACCGATAACCACACCAAATAACAATGCTGTGGAGAAACCATGAATCAGTGCCCCACCAACAAAGAACAATGCTAACAATACCAAGGCAGTCGTTACAGAGGTGATAATAGTTCGGTTCAAGGTCTGAGTTAATGAAATATTGATGATTTCTTCAGGATCCGCTTTACGAATTTTACGGAAGTTTTCACGAATACGATCCGATACAACAATCGTATCGTTGAGTGAATACCCTATCACGGCCAAAACCGCTGCAAGGATAGTTAGATCGAACTCTAATTGTAACAATGAAAACAAACCTAATGTAATGATGACATCATGAGCTAATGCAGAAACTGAGCCTAACGCAAAGCGCCACTCAAAACGCATCGCTACATAAATCAAAATACAAATAAGTGCAGTCAGCATTGCTAGACCGCCCTGCTCCGTCAACTCTTCACCCACGTTTGGACCGACAAATTCAATGCGACGCATATCGACTTCTTTGCCAGTAGCACGTAATGCAAGCATAACTTGGTCGCCAACATCGGCCGATTTAACGCCATCACGTGGCGCTAAACGGATCAAGACATCATGACTCGAACCAAAGTTTTGTACCACAGCATCACCAAACGTTGCTGCATTTAGCTCTTGACGGATCTCATCAAGATTCGCTTTGTCTGGATAACCCACTTCGATTAATGTACCACCAGTGAAATCCAAGCCCCAATTAAGTTGATTTACTGCAAGAGAACCAATTGACGCTAAAATCAGTAACGTGGAAAACGCCAATGCAGGAATGCGCAAGCGCATAAAGTTGACAGTGCCATTAATTTTTAATAAACGCATATTTTGAGCTCCTTAAATCGACAAAGATTCAAGGCGACGACCGCCCCAAACTAAGTTTACTATTAAGCGTGTTAACACGATTGCAGTAAACATGGATGTAGCAATACCGATCATCAACGTGATTGAAAAGCCTTTGATTGGTCCAGTACCGACAGCAAACAATATTAAACCCGCGATAAATGTCGTTATATTTGCATCTAAAATAGTTGAAAATGCACTGTCATAACCATGATGGATCGCTTGTTGTGGTGAACGACCATCTCGAATTTCTTCACGGATACGTTCAAAAATAAGAACATTCGCATCTACCGCCATACCAACGGTCAATACAATACCCGCCATTCCAGGTAACGTCAAAGTCGCACCAGGGATCATCGACATCACGCCAACAATCATCACTAAGTTAGCCACCAACGCAATATTTGCGACAATACCAAATGCTTTGTAATAAACCAGCATAAAGAACAACACTAATAACAATCCACCTTGGATTGCTTTCATACCCAGTTCTATATTTTCAGCTCCTAAGCTTGGTCCAACCGTGCGCTCTTCAACGATAGTAATCGGAGCGATCAATGCACCAGCACGTAATAGTAGGGCTAAATCACGCGCTTCTTTGGGCGAATCTAAACCCGTAATACGGAAGTTACTGCCTAAACGAGCTTGAATAGTCGCAATCGAAATGACTTCTTCTTTTTTCTCAAAAATTAGCTTGTCGTTACTATCACGTTCACCGGTCGCATTGTATTCAATAAACACAGTCGCCATCGGGTTACCAATGTTGTCTTTGGTGCCTTGTGACATCTTAGTGCCACCTTTTGAATCCAGTGAAATATTAACCTGTGGAATGCCATATTCATCAACACCACTGTTAGCATCAATGATATGGTTACCGGTTAGCATCACGCGTTTATTAAGCAATTGTGGGCGACCGCTGCGGTCGTTAACTAAAATAGACGATGCTGGAATACGACCATTGACGGCATCACGCACATCATTGTCCTGATCCACCATTCTAAATTCTAGGGTCGCAGTTGCATTAAGAATTTCTTTCGCTTTTGCCGTATCTTGAATACCGGGCAACTGCACAACTATACGTTCTGCACCTTGCTTTTGAACTAATGGCTCAGCCACACCCAATTGATTGACTCGATTACGGATAATGGTAATGTTTTGTTTTACCGCATAATCACGAATTTGAACTAGGCGATTTTCAGAGAAAGTCACACGAATGATTAAGCCATCGCGTTCGTTAAATTCTAAATCTGGATTACGGTTACGTAAGAAAAAACGCGCTTTATCAAGTGTTTCTTGGTCACGAAACTGAATCGTGACAGCATCACCTACTTGTTTAACCGTACGGTAACGGATTTTTTCTTCACGCAACGCAGTACGGAAATCGCCGACCATATCTTCGGTCGCTTTAGCGATTGCTGAATTCATATCCACTTCCATCAAGAAGTGAACACCACCACGTAAATCTAGACCTAGCTTCATCGGGCTACCACCTAATGCTGCCAACCATTGTGGCGTATCAGGGGCTAAATTCATCGCGACAAAATAATCATCGCCAAGCTGTGCTTCTAACGCTTCACGCGCAACTAGCTGGCTATCAGAGCTATTGACACGGACTAAGATCTTACCATCGGCGTAATCAATACGCTTAGTCGCAACATCGTTCGCTTTTAGGATAGTTTCAATTTCTGGCACCATCGCTTGCGTCACTTGCGCATTACGTCCTGCAGAGATTTGTATTGCGTGATCTTCACCATAAATATTAGGCAAAGCATACAGTGCAGAAGCACCGACTATCAACAACACTAAAATATATTTCCAAATCGGAGTTTGATTTAACACAACTCTTAGTCCTACTTCGAATATAAAAAAAATGGCTCGATTACCGAGCCATTATAAGGATTAGACAGCTTTCATTGTGCCTTTTGGTAACATGGCTGTTACCGCTGATTTTTGAATAATGATTTCATTTGATTCATTCAATGCAATCTCAATAAAATCTTTGTCTTCAGTCACTTTAGTAATTTTACCTACTAGGCCACCTTGTGTAAGCACTTCATCACCTTTAGATAATGAAGAAACAAGATTTTTGTGTTCTTTTACACGCTTAGCTTGTGGACGGTATAATAAGAAATAAAATATTAAACCAAATACAGCTAACATAATTAGCATTTCAAAACCGCCACCTTGTGCGCTTCCGCCGGCTGCTTGTGCATGTGCTGTTGAAATAAATAAACTCATAGTAGTACTTCCTTAATAGTTAAAAATAATGGCTTATGCCGATTCTAGTGCCGGCACTGGCATGTCTTTTTGCTGATAAAATTCTGTCACAAATTCGTCTAATTGACCTTGTTCGATTGCATCACGCAATCCCTGCATCACAATTTGATAATAACGTAAATTGTGAATTGTGTTCAAACGTGCACCGAGGATCTCATTACACTTGTCTAAATGATGTAGATATGACCGAGAATAATTTTTACAAGTGTAGCAATCGCATTTTTCGTCTAATGGGCCTGTATCCGTTTTGTGTTTTGCATTACGGATCTTCACCACACCATCCGTCACAAACATATGACCATTACGTGCGTTGCGGGTTGGCATCACGCAATCAAACATA
>DBBN01000066.1 GCA_002292215.1 Glaciecola sp. UBA983
ACTGGTTAACGATGCTGGGCGTGGAGGTAATTTCGAATTACGCAACGTTCCGAATGATGAGCCTGGCATGTCGCCACATGAAATCTGGTGTAATGAATCTCAAGAACGTTACGTGCTATCGGTTGCACCTGAAAATCTAGCTATCTTTAGCGCATTATGTAAACGTGAACGTGCGCCATTTGCCGTTGTGGGTGAAGCCACACAAGCTCCACATTTGTTACTTACCGATAAAGTTCATAACAACAACCCAATCGACATGCCATTAGATGTGTTATTAGGCAAACCACCTAAAATGCACCGTGATGTGACAAGTGCTAGTTTTACGGGTTCGCCAGTTGTGCTTGATGGTGTCACGGTTGAAGATGCAATTGGTCGCATTTTACGCTTACCGACGGTTGCAGAAAAAACCTTCCTCATTACCATTGGTGATCGCTCCGTGACCGGTTTAGTCGCGCGAGACCAAATGGTCGGGCCGTGGCAAATTCCCGTCGCAGATGTCGCTGTAACAGCTGCATCCTTTGATACCTATCATGGTGAAGCGATGGCGCTCGGTGAACGTACGCCGGTTGCACTGATTAATCATGCCGCATCAGCACGTTTAGCCGTTGCCGAAGCCTTAACCAATATTGCCGCTTCAGATATTGGCTCATTGAAGCGTATTAAATTATCAGCCAACTGGATGTCCCCAGCGGGTCACCCAGGTGAAGATGCGGGTTTATACGAAGCCGTTAAAGCGATTGGCGAAGAGTTGTGTCCTGCTTTAGATTTGGCAATTCCAGTGGGTAAAGACTCTATGTCAATGAAAACTCAGTGGGAAGAAAATGGCGAAACTAAAACGGTGACGTCGCCCTTATCACTGGTTATTACTGCGTTTGGTGCTGTTCAAGATATTCGTAAAACATTAACGCCACAATTACATCTTGACCAAGGTGATTCACATTTAATTTATATCGATTTAGGTCAAGGTCAGCAGCGTTTAGGTGGTTCGTGTTTAGCCCAAGTCTATGGCCAATTAGGTGATACCGTTCCTGACGTTGATGATCCTCAATTATTGAAGGGCTACTTTAATGCGCTGCAAACATTAGTGAGCCAACAACAATGTTTGGCTTATCACGATGTCTCAGATGGTGGTTTATTCACCACATTAGTTGAGATGGCGTTCGCCGGTCACTGTGGTCTAGACGTCGATCTGTCTGCATTGGGAAATAGCACTCAAGCGTTACCAATTTTGTTTAATGAAGAATTAGGTGGTGTTATCCAAGTCTCTGCGACGCAACTTGATAATGTTCAAGCTGTTCTTGCTGAGCATGGGTTAGCGCACTGTGCGCATGTTATTGGTCATCCGGTTGAAGGTGATGCGATTACAATGACCCTAGCTGGTGAAACGCTTGTATCTGCCTCACGTATTGAGCTTCGCACAATGTGGGCTGAAACCACCTATAGCATGCAAGCAATGCGTGATAACCCGGCAACAGCCAAACAAGAACATGCAGCAAAACAAGATCAAACTGATCCAGGTTTGCATGCCGAATTAAGTTTTGACTTGAATGAAGATATCAGTGCACCTTACATTGCTAAAGGCGTGTTACCTAAAATCGCTATTCTACGTGAGCAAGGTGTAAACTCTCATTATGAGATGGCTGCGGCGTTTGACCGTGCAGGGTTTAGTGCGATTGATGTACATATGTCGGATATCCTATCCGGTAACGTGACCTTAGATCAGTTTGAAGGATTGGCTGCTTGTGGCGGTTTCTCTTACGGTGATGTATTAGGAGCGGGTGAGGGTTGGGCTAAATCCATTTTATATAACGAACTAGCAAAAGCTGAATTTGCTGCTTTCTTTGCGCGTAATAGCACATTTTCTTTAGGTGTGTGTAATGGTTGTCAGATGTTGTCGAACTTACACAGTATTATTCCGGGTACCGAAAATTGGCCGCATTTCGTGCAAAATCAATCAGCTCGCTTTGAAGCCCGTGTTGCTATGGTTGAAGTACAAGCGTCGCCTTCGGTATTATTTGCAGGCATGGCGGGTTCAAGAATGCCAATTGCGGTATCGCACGGTGAAGGGCATGCTGAGTTTGCTTCTACCCAAGCATTAACACAGATTGAACAGCAACAACAAGTTAGCCTGCGTTACGTGGACAACAATGGCCAAGTAACTGAGCAATATCCAGCGAATCCCAATGGTTCGATCAACGGTATTACAGGCTTAACATCAAACGATGGTCGAGTGACGATAATGATGCCTCACCCTGAGCGTGTATTTAGAACTGTTGCTAACTCTTGGCATCCTGCTCAGTGGCAAGAAGATAGTCCATGGATGAGATTATTTAGAAACGCACGCAAGTATGTAAATTAATCACTTGTAAATATTCATTTATGTTTTAATATAAAAGAAGGTTAGTTATTACTAACCTTCTTTATATGTAAATACTTGGTATTTATTGCTAGTTTTATATATAAATATAGAGTATTCCATAATTTTTACTGAAAAATAACAATAATAAAAGTTCAGATGAGTGTGTTAGATGTTAAAACGTAATAAAAAAATCGGATTTACGAGTGTCTTTTTGGCTGTCATTATTCTGACAGTGACTGCGGCAATCAATGCAAGTGCTAACGCTGCGGTGTTTTTCTAACTTCGCTTGGCGTGTTTTTCGCGATTAATCATTTTCTGATGAGGGTTTTTCTTCATCATGACATAAGTGGCTGCTAACCCTCCATGTACAGGATGTGCCGAATGGCAAGCAATGACATGGGGTATAGTGGGTAACCACATGTTGACATAACTTTTCAGTTTTCCGGGTACAGGTTGGCTGTGTATTCCAAGTCCATGTTGAATCAGCATGACTCTAATCCCACGTGTGAAATTCAATTCAATAGCTTCAGCAAGCGTATTTTTGGCTTCTTCAATTGTCATTTGCGTCAACTTTAAGCGACTTTCTAACGGGTACTTACCTAAACGTAAGTTTTTAAAGACACCCGTTTGAATACCATCTTGTTTATAACTGATCAAATCATAGGGGCCAATTGGTCGGTTGAGTATCAACGATAATCCATATTGATTGTAATGTTCTTCTTTTTCGATGGCTTCTCGCTTTAGTTTTCGAGCTAAATCTAATACATCATTGGATTTGATTGCTACCTTATCATTGTGTTTAATCGGTACGACGTCGGCCATTTCCTGGGTAAACGCAGCAATATCATCAGCATCATCAAAGCTTGTGTCAACTTGATTATGTGGGCTATGGTTTGCCATGAACAGTCCCTCTAAAGATTTTTTATTTTTACTGATTATAGCGTATTTAGATCACCCTAGTAATCGAAATTACTCGACCACGACGACCCAGTCATTGGTCTGAATATTGTGAGATGAAGTAGTCATTTTTGACGCTAACACTTCTGGATTAATACGATATTCACCATTTATAATTAAAGTACGTAGTTGTTCAACTTTTTCTTGATTCACTGGCGCTTCGAGAGATTTGTTTTGTAATTGGTGTAGATTTTGTGCCGACTGAGTTAGCGATAGTGAATCTTGAGTAACAGGATTATTTGCTGTCGGAGCAGCTTGTTGCTCTGCTAATCGTTGATTGTCTAACTGTGCGTTGTTGGTTAAATCATTATTAATATTGTTGATTGGCATAATATATTTCCTCTACCCGTTCTTTCTTCATGTGTGTAATCGACCAACTTACCAATTACTTAAAGGTTTTTAAATAGCTACAGTAATTTGTGCGATATTAATAACTGTAGCTGTAATTTCTTATTTAGAACGACTATTTTTAACAAAGATGTGCTCAAACAATGTATCAGATTGTTGGGCATTACCTCCAGTTCTAATTGTCAGGCCGCCGGTATCTACTGAGATTTTATCGCTATCGCTTTTATAAAAAACACATAATCAGTTGCTTGTCACTATTTAGGTATGAGCTTGAGGTATTTCATCTAGGTCGAGAAATAAATACTCCCTTAAGCTTTAAATATCAGTAGGCTAGGGCGGTTTAGAACCTTGCCTGTGGATAACTATGATTTTTTATTTACGCCTTGTTAGGAAAAAGATTACATAAATTACAAATAAAATATTTATTTAAAATCAATGGTATGGGACAAGAATCATATATGTCTTACACGTATTATGGCATTTCTCTTAAAGCCATAATGATGACAAATGTCAAAATATTGTTATACTCATCAATCAATATTGCTCTTTTACTTAGACATCGGATTGTCTGGCTGTTGAATTAAAACCTTTAAAATCATCAGCCAAACTATGTATTTGAGTAGCGATTATAAACGGTCTTCGGATCAAACCAAGAGCATGGAAGCTATGAAATATTTCTTAATCTTTAGTGATGACATCAGTCGTCGCCAAAAT
Organism: Glaciecola sp. UBA983; assembly: GCA_002292215.1. Classification (GTDB taxonomy): domain Bacteria; phylum Pseudomonadota; class Gammaproteobacteria; order Enterobacterales; family Alteromonadaceae; genus Opacimonas. The sequence continues at coordinate 4,379 of DBBN01000066.1, forward strand.
TTGTTTACGGTCGTTAATTTCCTAAGTGAAAATTGTCGCTTTGCAGAGTTTTCAAAAGCCACTGAGTTACTCAAAGTGGGGGCTGAAATAGATGGCGTATTTATTGATTCGTCAGAACTATCACTTGATCTTCACGTCTCTGAGAAATTTCCGATTATTCCATTTGTTGCTGAGAGTCAGCAAACCTGCCATGAGCGTGAATCATCTAACCTAGTCGAGCGTTTATCGATTTTATATCCTACCAAATGTGTGTATGTGTTCAATTTACCTTCTAAATATCAATGTGGTGAAACACTAACATCGTTGTCACAGAAAACTGAAGCACCCATAGAGCGACATATAATCAATGAAGACTTTGCTGGACAAGATCACCCTGCAAATAAAGAACCTGAGTCAAGTATCCCAAGTGTGGGAACAAAGACATTACTGTTGGAGAGGATTAATTTTAAAGAATACATTCGAAAATCAGAGAGAAAGCATTGTGCAATAGTGGATGTGTATCCTGCTTTACCTGTAGTTAGAGCGTTAAATAATATTCTGCAACAAGCGATGGATTGGCTTATTTCAGTGCAACCAGGTGGTTATCTAGAATTTTTTATTGAGCAGTTAGTTGCCAAAAAAGCAGTAGGAGATGATCTGTGAATATAAAAGTCTATTGTCAACCCTTAGATGGCATCGCATTAGTAGAAAAGCATGCTTCATTAGTTAAGCGTATAGCACATCACTTGATGGTGAGGTTACCGGCAAGTGTCTTAGTAGATGATTTGATTCAAGCCGGAATGATCGGGCTTTTAGAAGCAGCCAAAAATTTTGATGGTAGTAAAGGTGCGAGTTTTGAAACCTTTGCAGGGATCCGTATACGCGGTTCCATGCTTGATGATATCCGCAAAGGGGATTGGACTCCGCGTTCAGTGCACAAAAACTCAAGAGCAATCACTGAAGCCATTTCGATAGTGGAAAAAGAAACAGGCGCAGATGCCCATGATACTGATGTGGCGGAACAATTAGGGGTAGATATCAAACAATATCACCAAATGCTAAATGAGGTTAATGCCGGGAATTTAGTTGGTATTGAAGATTTGGGTGTCGCTGAAGATGTTATTACAACAGATAAAAACAAATCTGCCGATACGCCCTTTAATGAGCTTGTCCAAGGTTCCTTTCAAAAAGAGTTAGCCAAAGCGATTACGACTTTGCCTAAACGCGAAGCGATAGTGTTATCGTTATATTATGATGAAGAACTTAATTTACGAGAAATTGGTGAAGTGCTTAGTGTAAGCGAGTCTCGTGTGAGTCAAATCCACAGTCAAGCCATGTTAAAATTAAAAGCAAAATTACGCTCTTGGCATGCCGAAGAAGCGTAAACATCCCATGTAATAAAAAGGATTATTCAATGGACACAGACATCAAAATTTTAATAGTAGACGATTTTTTATCGACGTCGATTCAAAGAAATGATGGGGCAAGATGAACGTCTAACTGTCAAAGATACGGCTATCAATGTTTAGCGATAGGTGCTTTAACGGGCACGCCGGTAGAATTACAACAAGTGTTAAATGAATTACCTACAAATTTCCGTTGCCAATCGAGTTGTCCAATGACCGTTTACGCAATATCACCAAAGTATTCAAACTGTACAGAATCAGACCGATTTTAGGAGATAAAAAATGAAAGAAGAACGCAAAATTGATAGTACCGTTGGCGGTGACGATGAAGTGTTACAGTGGGTAACGTATCGTTTAGGCGACGAAACTTATGGCATCAATGTCATGCAGGTACAAGAAGTACTGCGTCATACTGAAATCGCTCCGGTGCCGGGCGCACCTGAATACGTAATAGGGATTATCAATCTGCGTGGAAACGTGGTGACGGTTATTGATACTCGCGCTAGGTTTGGTTTGCCGGAAGGTGAAATCACTGATAATACGCGGATTGTCATTATCGAAGCAGATGAGCATGTCGTCGGAATTATGGTGGATAGTGTTGCCGAAGTGGTCTACCTAAAATCATCAGAAATTGATTCGGCAACTAATGTAGGAACCGAAGAAAGTACTAAATTCATCCAAGGTGTTTCTAATCGGGACGATGAGCTATTAATATTGGTCGACTTAAATAGAATGCTCAATGATGATGAGTGGGATGAATTAGGCGGGATGTAATGCTTGAGTTGATAGAATCAGTATCTCTTGTAGTTGCAATGATAGCTATTAATAATGAAAAATTTTATCTATTCAGGCACATACTCAAGAAATTGATCAGCGTGATCCACAAATAAAACTCTATGCTAAAGCCTCAACGTTGCTTGCTGAAGGTGCGAATATCGATGATATAATGGCGGCATGCGATCTGGACCGTGCAGAAGTCGAGTTGTTAAAGAATCTGCACACTAATAACTAAAATAGCAGTTAAGACGTTTAGACGTCTAGACGTAAATATTGACTTTTAGGTAAAATCATTCACAATGTCTCATTGGACAAAATTGTGAGGTGTGTATGCCTATTCGAATCCCCGTTGACCTGCCTGCGCTAGGTATTCTCGATAGTGAAAATATTTTTGCTATGGATATGGAACGCGCGTCAAATCAGGACATTCGCCCCATGGAAGTCGGTATTTTAAATCTTATGCCAAATAAGATTGAGACCGAAGTGCAGATCCTGCGCTTACTTTCTAATACACCATTACAAATTAATATTGATCTTATCCGTATCGATAATCAATTATCTAAAAATACTCCGCAATCTCATATGGACGATTTTTATAAAGGCTTTAGCCAGATTAAACATAAAAAATATGATGGGTTGATCATTACTGGCGCTCCTCTTGGTTTTATGGCGTATGAAGACGTCAAATATTGGTCTGATATGCAAGAGATCCTTGATTGGGCTAAAGCAAATGTCCAGTCTACGTTATATTTGTGTTGGGCTGCTCATGCCGCGATGTACCATTTTTATGGTCAAATGCGTGAATTACGTCAAGACAAACTGTTTGGTGTATATCAACATCAAGTGTTGGCACCGACTAATGAACTGATGCGTGGGTTTGATCCTGTGTTTAATGCTCCGCATTCACGTTTTGGCAATGTGCCGCAAGCGGCCTATGAACGTATTCCTGACATTGATGTATTGGCAGCGTCTGCTGAAACCGGCACCTATATCGCTGCGACCAAAGATAAACGCCATGTCTTTGTAACCGGACATCCTGAATACGATGCCAATACCTTGGCTGACGAATATGCTCGAGATTGTGCCAATGGCCAAGATCCTGCATTACCTGTTAATTATTTTATCAACGATGATCCGACACAAGCGCCCTTAGTTTCATGGCGCTCGCATGGAACATTACTTTATACTAACTGGTTGAACTATTATGTATATCAGACCACGCCGTATGATTTAACCACTCTTTCCTAACGTTTTATTTTTTAAGGTGATGACAACGTGTCGACTCAACTTACCACCCCATTTAACGCACAACTTCCCGCGCAGTTAGCGCAAATAGCCCAAGAGCGGATCTTAATTTTAGATGGTGCGATGGGGACGATGATCCAAGCTTATCAATTTTCTGAAAGTGATTATCGGGGCGAACAGTTTGCCGACTGGCATTGTGATGTCAAAGGTAACAATGACTTATTAGCGATTACTCAGCCTGATACTATCCGTACTATTCACGAACAATATCTTGAAGCCGGCTGCGATATTATCGAAACCAACACCTTTAACGCCACCACGATTGCGATGGCCGATTATGATATGCAAGACATTGCCAAAGACATCAATCTGGCTGCTGCGCGCTTAGCACGCCAAGCCGCCGATAAATATTCGACGCCGGATAAACCGCGCTTTGTAGCAGGGGTGTTAGGGCCGACAAATCGCACAGCATCTATTTCACCTGATGTGAATGATCCTGGTAAACGCAACGTCTCGTTTGATGAGTTGGTTGTCGCTTATGAAGAATCGACCCATGCCTTGTTGGATGGGGGAGCGGATATCATTATGCTCGAAACTATTTTTGATACCCTTAACGCCAAAGCCGCAGCGTTTGCAGTAGAAAACGTGTTTGAGCAACGTGGTGAGCGCTCGCCAGTGATGGTATCTGGGACGATTACGGATGCTTCTGGACGCACGCTATCGGGACAAACCACCGAAGCGTTTTATCATTCTATGCGCCATTTATCGCCATTAGCGATGGGCTTAAACTGTGCGTTAGGACCGGATTTGTTGCGCCAGTATGTCAACGAATTATCTACGGTAGCTGATTGTTTAGTGTCCGCTCATCCTAATGCAGGTTTGCCAAATGAATTTGGTGAATATGATATGGATGCTGAAGAAATGGCAGAACATATTCAAGAATGGGCACAATCGGGACTGGTCAATATTGTTGGCGGATGCTGTGGAAGTACCCCTGAGCATATTGCTGCGATTGCCCAAGCAGTGCATAAGATTGCACCAAGAAAGGTATCTAAATTACCGCCCAAAATGCGTTTATCCGGTCTTGAACCGTTTGTACACTAGGATTATCGTCACATGTCTCAAGCAGCCTCATCATTTATAAATATCGGTGAACGTACCAATGTCACCGGATCCGCTATGTTTAAGCGTTTGATCTTAGAAGAAGATTACGAAACCGCGCTAGAAGTAGCTAAACAACAAGTCGAAAACGGCGCACAGATCATTGATATTAACATGGATGAAGCCATGTTGGATTCTGAAGCCGCAATGGTGCGTTTTTTAAATCTAATTGCCTCGGAGCCAGATATCTCTCGCGTACCGATCATGATTGATTCCTCCAAATGGTCGGTCATTGAAGCAGGTTTAAAATGCGTACAAGGTAAATCAGTGGTTAACTCCATTAGTTTAAAAGAAGGCAAAGAACCGTTTATTGCCCAAGCTAAATTGATCAAGCGTTATGGTGCAGCAACCGTTGTCATGGCATTTGATGAAACAGGGCAAGCAGATACAGTGGAGCGTAAATTCGATATTTGTGAACGTAGTTATCGTATTTTGGTCGATGAAGTCGGTTTTCCACCAGAAGATATTATTTTTGACCCGAATATCTTTGCTGTAGCAACGGGAATTGAAGAACATAACAATTACGCAGTAGACTTTATTGAAGCGACGCGCAAAATACGTCAAGAATTACCCTATGCTCATGTATCGGGTGGTTTGTCGAATATTTCATTTTCGTTTCGAGGTAACAATCCCGTCCGTGAAGCGATGCACTCGGTCTTTTTATATCATGCGATTAAAGCGGGTATGGATATGGCGATTGTCAATGCGGGTCAGCTTGAAGTATATGACGAGATCCCTAAAGAACTGCGTGATGCAGTGGAAGATGTGATCCTAAACCGCCATGACCAAGCGACGGACAACTTACTTGAATTAGCCCCTAAATACCAAGGTGATGGCAAAGCCGCCAAAGTTGAAGATTTAGCGTGGCGTGAACTGCCAGTAAACAAGCGTTTAGAGCATGGCCTAGTCAAAGGGATCACGGATTTTATCATCGAAGATACCGAAGAAGCCCGCTTAG